>NZ_JBNPMZ010000011.1:0-105621 GCF_050314255.1 Sporofaciens sp. SGI.106 | reverse complement strand
ATTAGAATCTCAAATTAACTTCATGTATATATTGTTACGACGAAGAGTCATCTTTTTAACACTATGCGCGTTCTCGTGGGTTCGGTCAAAATGAGCGATCGCATTATCAGAGAAATGATGGGATTTTAGTGAAAACTTAGGTGTAAATGCACCTAAGTTTTAAGTGATTGTTTGATATTTTGCAAAAACGGTGGTATACTATACTTGAAAGTTGGGGTAAAATACCCATAAGTTTTAAGTGATCGGAGGACTACTATGCAGAATATTATTAAGCGTGACGAATATCTTTGCAGAATTATTGACAGAAAGGAAAACGGACTGATTAAGGTTATTACCGGTATCAGAAGATGCGGAAAGAGCTTTCTCCTGTTTAATCTGTTTTATGATTATCTGATCGAAAGCGGAGTAAAAGAAGAACAGATTATTACGATTGCCCTGGATGATGATACCTTTGTAAAGTACCGTGATCCTGATGAATTGTCAAAATATATTCGCGGGAAAATCGTTAACTCGGACATGTACTATGTTCTCATTGATGAGGTGCAGTACGCAATCACAAAAGATGAACTTAAAAATCCTGAGAACATCAGGCTTTACAATGTACTCAACGGTCTTATGCGGCTTCGCAATGTTGATATTTATGTAACTGGAAGCAACTCCAAAATGCTTACGAAAGATGTATTGACCGCCTTTCGTGGCAGAGGTGACGAGGTAAAGATTTACCCAATCTCTTTCAAAGAGTATTATTCCTTTGTGGGCGGAGATAAATCCGACGCCTATGAAGAATACGCTCTGTACGGCGGTATGCCGCTTGTTTTAGCAAAAAAGAGCGACGCAGATAAGATGAACTATTTGCAAACTCTTTTCACCGAAGTATATTTCAAAGACATTGTGGAGCGTTACGATATAGAATTGCCAGATGTACTCAGCGAATTAACGGATGACCTGTGTTCTTCCGTTGGTTCACTTACTAATGCAAGTAAAATTTCAAATACCTTGCAGACGGTAAAAAACATTAAGGTTTCAGGTACAACCGTTTCAAACTATCTGAATTATCTGATTGAATCGTTCCTGTTCAGCAATGCGAAACGATATGATGTAAAAGGAAAGAAGTATTTTGAGTATCCGTCAAAGTATTACTGTGCCGACATCGGACTTCGCAACGCAAGACTTAATTTCAGGCAGCAGGAAGAGACTCACATAATGGAGAACATCATTTATAATGAGCTTCTGTGCCGTGAGTATTCCGTTGATGTTGGTGTTGTAGAGATTGTGGAAACCACCGCTGGGAAAAGATCAAAAAAGCAGTGTGAGATAGATTTTGTAGTAAACAAAGGTTCTAAAAAATACTATATCCAATCTGCACTGAATGTTTCGGAACCGTCAAAGCTTGAAACCGAACTCAGACCTTTGAAGAATACCAAAGATTTCTTCAAAAAGATTATAATCAGTAAAACCTCAATGAAGCCCTGGACCGATGAGGACGGAATTCTTCATCTCGGACTTTATGAGTTCTTGCTGAATGAAAATTCCCTTGAGTTATAAAATGAATAAAATCACCTATAAGATTGTCATCTGAAAAGGATGACGATTTTTTATACAGTATTTTCATGAAATTTTGTTAAAGCGGTTGATTATGGTGTTTTATAAAGTCGTGTGTTAGAATGATACTAGAAAACGTAATTGTAGAGGTAATGGAAAATGAATATATCTACATTGTGCGACAAAATAGAATTGCAACCTTATGTTAAAAAGCGTGTTTTATCGTTTGTGGAGGATTTTGATTTTCGATCAGTAGATGAGCTGCAAAAGGGTTATCTTATCTACAAAAATATGAATGAAGCATTAACTCAGACCCAGGCTATACTTGATAAAGATACGGATGGCATCAAGATTCTTTCTTGTATGCTCAAAGCCTCTTTGGACGCCTATGAGGTATATCAGGAGAAGGAGATTCCTGACGATATATATTTTGCTACTATGAGGTGCTTCACGCGTTTTATTGATGAAACTTACAAAATGACAGGAAGATTTTGTTTTGACCGCTATTGGTGGACAACTCGACAAGTGGGCTGTCATTTGTTTAGGATTGGTGAGTTGGAATATGAGATTAAACATATAGATAAAAATGTCGTTATAGGCATACATATTCCGTCGAATGCAGATTTTTCGCCACTTACTGTTGAAAAATCTTTGCAGGATGCACATAGGTTTTTTGTGAAGTATTATCCTTCATTGAGTGGCGCAGAGTACCGTTGTCATTCTTGGCTTTTAGATAGTCAGCTAAAGGGTATGCTTGGTAATAATTCTAATATTATCGATTTTCAAAATAGGTTTGAAATATTTGATGAAGGCGAAGCTGAAACTGAATTTATTGAGTGGGTATATAATACAAAGTCAACCGATTATAGTACCTTGCCTGAAAATACCTCTTTGCAAATTAATGTAAAAAAACATCTTTTGGCAGGTGGAGTAATTAGGAACGCTTATGGTAGAATAAAAGAAAAACGTTGACAAATTGAAATGATTTTATGTCTGTTTCTTTTTACTGCCTGCGGAGCGAAGCAATCTTTTTAGCAGTAATATGGATGACTATTTCGACGAAGAAGATGCGAAATTTGTGGCGATGAAATAGATATAACTTGGTTTTAGCAGATTGAGGTGATTTTATGTGTGATGTAAAAAAATACAATGAAATATATAAGGATATAGTATCATTGCAGCCAGAGGATACATTACAGTTAGTGTTAGAAGCTGAGACGGAGGAAGAAAAGATTTTTTATGAATTGATTGGAGATTTTCTTCTTCAGATGAAGCAGAAGCAGGTGATTGAAAGTAATTTGTTTTAAGTGTCCTTTCGTCCATCTAAAACCCCACAGGCTGCTATCGCTCAGAAGTAGTGCAACGATGGTGATAGATATAAGCAAATAATTAAATTTTAAGGAAACTCCCATTGCATTTATCGTGTGAGGGGAGTTTTTTTGCCATGCATACACAAAAATGGTTTAGTGCCCCCTTTTTTGCGGTGTGACCGGCGGCACAGAGCGAATTTATTAGATAAATTCACGGCTACATACTGGAAAAGTTATTTTTCAGCCGCGATGATAGAAATGTGGGCGGATGAATTATCGGATAAATCTATTGACAAGTTAACTTGGCGGTGCGATAATATAATTGCAAATAAAACTTGGCAATTGTTGGGAGGTTTTACCATGAACAAAGAGGAAATACTCGAAAGAAGCAGAAAAGAAAACAAGAATCAGGATGTCTATGAGAAAGAGGTCATCGTTCAGGGGAATCGGTATGCATGCATTGCGGCTGCTGTACTTGCAACGATATTTTTTGTGATTCAGATTTTTGTTGGAGAAGGAATAGATTACGGATTATATGCTGTTGTGTTCTCTATGCCAATGGCCGGATTTTGGGTGAAATATAAAAAACTACATAAAAAGCACGAATTGTTTGTCGCTGTTTGCTATACAATCGGAGTTCTCTCATTCTCTGTTGCACATATTTATGAGGTAGTTTCTGCATCGCAGATTTTATAAGGTGGCTTATGGAACAAGAATTAATACTTAAAAACCGATTAAAAGAAATCAGAACTGAACAGGGCTTATCTCAGGCAAAGCTTGCGGAAATCGTAGGCGTATCAAGAAATACGATTAGTTCCATTGAAACAGGTCAGTTCAGTCCGACGGCAAAACTTGCACTGGTGTTATGTATAGCACTGGACAAAAAGTTTGAAGATATTTTCTATTTTGACTAAGGAATAGAAAATATAGTTTTTATGCGAAAGTTAATTTTGAATTGGGAGTGAAGAATTATGGAAGTAATTAATTATTTTTCAAGCGATCGGCAGGGGCACTGGCTTGCTGAGATTGGAAAATGTGATTGGGGTGCCGGTCAATTTTTGTATAAGTTGCTGAAGAACGGAGAACTGCAGGACTATGTAGGCGAAAATCCGAAAGTGTTGCTCCTTGTAAATGATGATGAATTGGTGTCATTTTGTACATATGCAGAGAAAGATGATATTCAGCCAACTGATTTGACACCCTGGATTGGATGGGTTTATACATTTCCGCAGAGAAGAGGGCACTATTATGTGGGGCAACTATTCGCGGAGATTGAAAGGATTGCAAAGTCTGAAAATGTTAGTGAAGTTTTTATTTCAACGAATCATGAAGGATTGTATGAAAAATATGGATGTGAATTCTATCAAATGATGAATGATATTAATGGAGAACCATCACGTGTATACAGAAAATGCTTCTAAATTGAGAATGATACGATTCGTGTCACGCATGTGACAGTGCGATTCTTTCTGTTTTTTGCGTCTTTTGCTACTTTCGAATTAGCCTACGGGCAAAAGAGGAAGAGAAAGGACATAGAAAAATGAAAAAGAATGGAAAAAGATTATTGATTATAGGGATTATGTTGGTTGCAGCATTTGCTGTTTGGACATTATTAATACAGATTGTAGATGTGCAGCCTGTTGGACAAAACGGAACTGATATCGGTTTTGCGACATTTAACTGCTGGTTTCACAAATTAACAGGTGTGCATATGACAATCTATACCATCACTGACTGGCTGGGGCTTGTACCATTATTCATCTGCATGGTGTTCGGTGGAGTGGGATTTGTTCAATTGGTTAAGAGAAGAAGTCTTTTTAAAGTGGACTACGATATTATTTTCCTGGGAATATATTACGTTATGGTAATATTTGGTTATTTTATCTTCGAGATGATTCCCATCAATTACAGACCAATACTTATCGATGGATTTATGGAGTCTTCGTATCCATCCTCAACAACACTTCTTGTATTAAGTGTTATGCCAACGCTTATTTATCAGGTTAATCGCAGGCTGGAAAATGTTGCGGTTAAAAAAGTTGTTAGTATTCTTGCAATCATCTTTTCTGCATTTATGGTAATAGGACGACTGGTTTCGGGAGTTCATTGGTTTACAGATATTTTGGGTTCTATAATGCTGAGTGCAGGATTATTTTGTATCTATAAAGCAGCTGTTATGCTATGTTACAAAGAAGAAAACTAATATGGAGGTTCTGCTGTGGAATTTCATGAAAAACTTCAGGAGTTGAGAAAAAATAGAGGGCTTACACAGGAAGAATTAGCGGAGGCTTTATTTGTATCCAGAACTGCCATTTCAAAATGGGAATCAGGAAGAGGATATCCAAGTATCGACTCGTTAAAGGAAATATCCAATTATTTTGGGGTAACAATTGATGATTTGTTATCGGGAGATAGATTGCTGTCTATAGCTGAGAAGGAAAACAAATCAAATATTCGAAATATGTGCGACTTGTTGTTCGGAATTGTAGATTTATTATCCTTTACACTTATCGTTCTGCCGCTTTATCCAAACCCGGTTGATGGATATGTTTTCTCGGTAAATCTGTTTTCGTACACGGAAACAACATCATTTAATCGCTTAGTATACTGGATTATGTTTGTTGCCCTTATTGTGATTGGAGTTGTGAAAATTCTGCTGACACAACTCAAAATTGAAAAAGGACATAAAATTATGACGGGTAGTTCGATGGGGCTAAGCATTTTGACGGTGCTGTTTTTGGCAATGGCAACAGAACCCTACGCTATAACCGTGGCATTTCTGCTATTGATCATAAAAGGGGTACTGCTTTTAAAATATATAAAGGCAAGCAATTAAGTGCAGGCTCCCTTATGTAAGTGAAAACAGGGCGAATTCGCTCTGTTTTTTGCTGGAATTTTGCACTTTTGTAGCACTGTATAAGGTATAATATTAACAAACATGATAGAAGAAAGGAAAAAGGTTATGAAAAGATTAGCAGTGTTATTATGTGGATTGTGCCTGACAGGTGCATTGACAGCCTGTGGAGCAGCCCAGGGAGAGTCTGGCAGCGAAGGGCAGGATGAGACGGAAAATGTGATGATGATGGATCAGGATGACAGCTGGTATGAACTTACGGAAGAGACTGGCACAATTACGGTCAGAATTCCGATGGACAGTACTGCTCCATACGAATGGGATTTTTCCGTCGGAAATGACGGATCTGTGGAATTGCTCACACAGGAGGTTGTGGAAAATGATCAGGGTGAAGATGGAGAGAATGACAGTCTCTGGGTTGCTTCATTCAGAAGCATCAGTACACAGGAGGAAGAAGTTTCGTTATCATTTGCCTATTCTTATGAGGATCAGTTAAAGGAGATTCGTAACCTGCAGCTTAAGCTGAGTGCGGATGGAAAGATTACAGAGGTTACAGGAAATGCTGTGATTGGAATAGATTTAGCTGAGGAGAATTAAGTCTCCTCAGTCAGAGAAAGTGCCCAGAGGATACCACACAGGGTGTCGGTGCCGGAGGAGTGACCGATGGCAAGGAAGTCCTTCAGAATCTTCCCGGCATCCGGAAGACTGGTCAGAGAATTGACGGCAGCACTGAATTGCCCGTCCAGGGCGCATAGAAGAAATGCTGCACTGATCGCGTTGGTATCGGTCAGGTGTTCGGCAATCTGAGTATGCAGGGCCTGAGAAAATGTTTCCTCCTCTTTTCCGGTTAGAATCAGGCCGGCAAGAACGCCGCACAGAAAATCATCACCGCATGGCGTAAGACCGGTGCCAAGGCCGATCAGACCGCAAAGATCTCTGGCAGCCGGAATCATCTGGCTGTCTTTATAATGTGCATGGGCAGCAGTCATTCGTTTGTCTGCTGCCTGGAGCATGAGATTCTCCAGGGAATCCTCAGGATCACTGATTAACATGGAAAAACCTCCTGTGGAAGTTCTCCGTAGTGCCTGGTGGATTTCTCTGGCTAAATTGCTAATGCTTTCCCGTGTCAAATGGGCAGAGAGCCCGAGATCGCGGGTGAGAGCGTTATCAAAGCTAAAGACTGCCGCTGGTTCAATTGACGAAGCGTTTTCGTAAATCCCAAGAAGAGAGTGCGCCGGATCAACCCGTACCACCATCGCTGAAGTGACACCAAGGGATGCCATTTCTTCCTGAGAAAGATCTGTAATCAGGCTGATGGGAGACAGAGGAGAATGGATGGCCTGAAGAGCCATCAATTGTCCGTTTATCTGTATATTAATTGTTTTTCGATAAACAGAGTGAACCGTGCCCGAGCCATCTGTCTGTAAAAAATTTCGGGCAAAATCTGAGGTATGTAAAATAGGAAAAATCATGGTGATAACTCCTTCTGTTTATGATATAGTGTTGTAAAATCCATCATAGCAGAAAACGAAGAAACATACAACTGAACAGATATTATAAGCTGGTTTTATTAAAAAAATAAAATAAAGAAACCGGTTTTTAGATTTTAAGTGTAAAATGGTGGGTTTTCCACCATTTTTTTTGCTTATTTTCGACAAAATGTTCAAAAAATCAAAATTATGAATAAAAAAACCGCTTTAATTATCCAATATATACAAAAAAATGACAAAATATTTTATTTAAAAGGGTATTGTGCTTTGGGTATTTTTTCAGTAAAATACAGACAAGGAATTAAAATATGGTTGACCAGTACCAAAAAAACAAATTTACAAGGAGGAAAAAGCAATGTATGATTTAGTGATTAAGAATGGTAAGCTTGTAACACCGGACCGCATTTTTGAAGCAGATGTAGCCATTAAAGATGGTAAATATGCGGCATTTGTTACACCGGGAACAGAAGTAGAGGCAGAAGAGACCATTGATGCGAAAGGAAATTATGTATTTCCGGGAATCATTGACTGTCATGCACATTTAAACGAGCCTGGATTTGAGTATCGCGAAGATTTTGAAACGGGTTCACGCGCAGCTGCAGTAGCAGGATGTACGACTCTGATTGATATGCCGTTAAATAATGACCCATCTCTTATGAATAAAGAAATTTTTGACCTGAAGATGGGAAAAATCAGCAAGCACTCCGTTGTTGACTACGCTTTGTGGGGAGGAATCGTAGGAGACTATGATGACCAGCCGGGTTCTGTTAAGAATAATATGAATGATCTGGTAGATCTTCATAACTGTGGAGTTGCTGCATTTAAAGGATTTACATGTCCGAATGGAGACCTGTTCCCGACAGTAAATATGGGAAATGTTCGTAAGGCACTGGAAATTCTGAAACCATATGGTGCACTGTGCGGATTCCATTGCGAAGAATTTGGACAGGTTCTTGAGAGAGAAAAAGAAGCAAAGGCAAAAGAAGGAAGAACCAATGATGAAAAGATTCGTGACTTCCTGGATGCACATGATGTATGGACAGAGTATGTTGCTACAAAGAATGTCATTGATATGGCAAGAGCAACAGGCGGCCGCGTACATATTTGCCATGTCAGCCACCCGATGGTAGCTCAGGTTGTGAAAGATGCCATCCATGAAGGACTTCCGATTACAGCTGAGACATGTCCTCACTATCTTGGATTTACAGAGGACTTCGTATTTGAAAAAGGTGCTCCGGCAAAATGTACTCCTCCGATGCGCAAGAAAGAGGATATGGAGAAGCTTTGGGACTATGTTCTGGACGGAACTTTATCCTGTGTCGGCAGTGACCACTCTCCGGCAGCAGATGAAGAAAAAGATAACGCAACCAAAGATATCTGGCATGCATGGGGCGGACTTAATGCAATTCAGTTCTTCCTGCCAATGATGTTCGATATGGTAGTTAATAAGAAGGGCTTAAGCCCAAGCCTGATCGCTAAGGTTATGGATTACAATCCGGCAAAAGTGTTCGGACTGTATGGACGCAAAGGTGCGTTTGAACTTGGTTTCGACGGTGATATCGTTATTCTTGATCCGGAAAAAGCATGGAAATGTGAGCAGGAGAAGTTATTGACCAAAGGTCATGTGTCATGTTTCGATGGTCTGGAAGGAAAGGGAGCTCCGGTATGTACAATTATCAGAGGAAAGGTTGTAGCCGCTGATGGAATGTACAAAGAAGAGGCTATTGGCTATGGAGAGTACGTTACACCGGTGAAATAATACAACGCTTTAAGAAAAAAGGAGAGAGATTATGAGTGATGTAAACAACGAAAAGAAACAGGCCAGCTCATTGGCTCCAATCGCGCCAAAAGATCGTATCATGAGCTGGGGATCCAACACCATGCTCTGGCTTGGTGGATGTATTTCCATCGGAACTCTGACAATGGGTTCAGCTCAGCTGGAAAAGGGTCTTAATCTGGTGCAGCTGTTCATGGCAGTATTTCTCGGATCACTGATCCTGATTATCGGTATTGCAATGAACGACCAGTTCAGTTACAAAACAGGTGCTCCGTATGCAATTCAGCTGAAGAGTGCATTCGGTACAAAGGGAAGCACAATTCCTGTACTTCTCCGTGGACTTCCGGCTATCGTATGGTATGGTTTCCAGACATGGCTTGGAGGAGCAGCACTTAACAATATTTCCATTGTGTTCTTTGGATTTGATAATATCTGGGTATTCTTCATTTTATTCCAGATTATTCAGATTCTCCTGTCAATCAAGGGATTCCAGGGAGCAAAATGGGTAGGAAATGTCGGCGGTGTCGTTATTTCCATAGCTATGATCTATCTGCTTTACATCTGCCTTACACAGTACGGTGATGTAATCGGTGATAAGCTTATGAGCCACAGCGGAACATGGGGAATGCCATTCATCGGTGCTGTTATTGCTTTCTTCGGAAACAGTACAACAGTTATGCTGAATGCCGGTGACTATTCCCGTGAGGTGAAGGCAGGATATTCTTCCGTACAGCGTGGAGCATCCTACTTCCTGGCTATGGTTCCTGCAACAGTATTACTTGGTCTGATCGGTGCTATGGCTTCCACAGCTACAGGTATCGCTAACCCGATCAATGCATTTGCACAGATGGTAGATAACAAGGTAGTTCTTCTTGTAACATTAGGATTCATTATCTTTGCACAGTTATCAACCAACCTTGCAAGTAACGTTATTCCGCCTGCATATGCATTTATGGATGTATTTAAGATTAAGCACAGAACAGCAGTTATCCTGGTAGGTATCCTGGCAGTATGTACATGTCCGTGGATCCTGACAAATGACAGCTCAGCAGCAGGACTTGACCTGTTTGTTAAGATTTACTCTGCATTCTTTGCACCGATCTTTGCAGTACTGATCACAGACTTCTTCATTCTTCATAAGAGAAATATTACAAAAGAAGTTCTGGATGATCTGTATGATGAAAAAGGAAATCACGCAGGTGTGAACTGGGCAGCAATCATCGCTATCGCAGTCGGCGCTGTTATCGGTCTGATCAATGTAAACGTATCATTCTTTACAGCAACCATTCCTACAGGACTTATCTTCTACTTCCTGATGAAGAAGATGCCATCCTGTGAGCGTTTCAGAAAAGGAACAACATTAGAGTAAGATGTTAGGAGGATTCCTCTATGTATGATTTATTAATTAAAAATGGAAAAATTGTTACTGCTGATGCAGTATCAGAAGGAAATATCGCAGTAAAAGACGGTAAGATCGCAGCAGTTCTTGCAAAAGGAGAGGAGCCGGAAGCAGCAAAAGTCATTGATGCAGCAGGCAAATATGTATTCCCTGGAGCAATTGATACCCACGCACATCTGAATGATCCGGGATTTGAGTGGCGTGAAGATTATGAGCACGGCACAGCGGCAGCTGCATTGGGCGGATATACAACCGTTATTGATATGCCACTTCAGAATGATCCATGTATGACAAATGCAGAAGCTTTTGATTTCAAAGAGAAGAAAGTTTCTCCGAATGCATACGTAGACTACTGCTTCTGGGGCGGACTTACAAGCTATAATTTCAATGACTTAAAAGATCTGGATGAAAAGGGATGCGTATCCTTCAAGTCCTTTATCGGACCGGTATCTCCGGACTATGAGTCACTGAATTATGGACAGGCTTTAGAGGCTATGGACATTATTAAACAGTTTGACGGACGTGCTGGATTCCACTGCGAAGACTATGCGATCATTAAGAATCAGGAGAAGAGAATGAAGGAAGCCGGACGCAATGACTGGAAGGCATTCCTTGAGTCCCGTCCGGTAGTGGCTGAGATCGTTGCTACTGACGCGATCATTGAGATTGCAAAGGCTACAGGATGTAAGGCTCACATCTGCCACGTATCTCACCCGGCAGTTGCTAAGAAGATCAAGGCAGCTCAGGATGAAGGATATGATATCACAGCTGAGACATGTACACATTACCTGACATTCTCCAGTGATGATGTAATCGAAAAAGGACCTCTGTACAAATGTGCACCGATTCTTCAGCCGAAAGAAGCTGTAGAAGAGATGTGGGAGTATGTAAAGGCAGGAGTATTCAGCGGTATCGCTTCCGACCATTCTCCATGTTCTTATGATGAGAAGTACAACGAGATCCTTGGAAATAAGATCGAAACTGTATTTGATGTATGGGGCGGATGCTCCGGTATCCAGAGCGGTTTCCAGGCAACTTTCAGTGAAGGTGTTGTAAAACGTGGCGTATGCCCGACAGTAATTGCCAATGCAATGTCCGTACTGCCGGCTAAGGCTTTCGGAATTTACGGCAAGAAGGGTGATATCAAAGCAGGCTTTGACGCAGACCTCTTAATCGTAGATCCAGACAAAGAGTGGGAGATCACCAGCGATTCCCTCCTCTATGTAAATAAGATTTCAGCCTTCGTTGGTCTGAAAGGCAAAGGACTTCCGGTTGTGACTCTGGTTCGTGGTAATGTGATTGCAGAAGATGGCAAGATCGTTGCTGAGAAAGGTGTAGGAGAACTGGTTAAGAAAATTAAATAAGTATCGAAAGAGAAAGAGAGAGTAAAAGTATGAGTATGGTTGAAAACATGAAGCTGAATCCGGAACTCGTAAAAGATGTAGACCCGGATCTTCAGCCGACACAAAAACGTATCATGGGTACGCTGTCTTATACAGCAAGCTTTATGGGAGGATGTGTATCTATCGGTACATTCTCCATGGGTGCCAGCCTGATCGGTGTTCTGACTGTAACACAGGCCGTTATCGCTATGGCAATCGGATGTCTGGTTATCGCCATTGCACTGGCAATCATCGGTAACTGCGGACACAAATATGGTATTCCGTTCACTGTACAGCTTCGAAGCAGTTTTGGTACAACAGGTGTTAAGATTCCTGGTGTCCTGCGTGGACTTCCGGCTATCGTATGGTTTGGATTCCAGAGCTGGGTAGGTGCAGGAGCAATCAACAGCTGTTTCAAGATGCTGTTTGGATTTGACAATCTGCCTGTAGTATATGTACTGTTTACCATCCTTCAGGTTGCACTTGCAATCAAAGGATTCGAAGGAATCAAATGGCTGGAGAACATTTCATGTATCTTCATCATTGCAATCCTGATCTACATGCTGTATGTAGTAAATACACAGTTCTCAACAGAGATCGGTGATGTATTCTCGGGAATTAAAGGAACATGGGGCATGCCATTCTGGGCAGCAACAACCTCCTTCCTTGGAATTTATTCTACAATGATTATCAATGCATCTGACTATGCACGTAATGCAACAGATGATATTAAGCCGGTAAAAGCAGCAAGCATTTACACAATCGCAATCCTGCCTGTAACACTGTTCATGGGTCTGATCGGACTTCTTGTAACAGCAGCAACAGGAAACAGTGACCCGGTAGCAGTATTCTCTACAACAATGGACAGCAAATTCCTTACAATCGTAACACTGCTCTTCATTGCATTTGCACAGGTTACAACAAACGTACTGAACAACATCGTTCCTCCGTCATACGTACTGATGGAATCCTTCCACATGAAATGGTCACATGCAACCATCCTGGTAGGAATTCTCTCCATCTGCGTAATGCCGTGGAAACTGGTTACAGCTGAGTCTGCAGCAGGACTGAATCTCTTTACACAGTTCTACTCCGCATTCCTTGGACCAATCTTTGCGGTTATGGCAGTGGATTACTATATCCTTCGTAAGAAGAAACTGGATATCAACGATATGTACGACAAGCAGGGTGCATTTAAGGGAATTAACTGGGCAGCAGTTATTGCCATCATCTTTGGTTCTCTGTGTTCACTGCTGGTAATGCAGCTGTCATGGTATGTAAGTTTGATTCCTACAGGAGTTGCTTACTACTTGCTGATGAAGGTTATGCCATCATCAAAACCGTTCTGCAAAGGAACAATTTTCGACAAATAAGATATTATCATTCGTTTTTGTTGCCATGAAAAACGGGGCTGGGTGTAAGGTACAACCAGCCCCGTCAAAAAATTAACAGGGGACGTAGTAAAATGCATTTTACTACGTCCCCTGTTAATTTTTTCTCGAATCCGCAATTTTACTATATTTCGGCAGTTTCTCATCCAGAAATCGCACGGTTGCTTCCAGAAGTCTCCTGGTATAAGGACTTTCCGGATCGCGGTCGAAGTCGTGTTCGCTTGAAGCTGCGATAAATCTCTGGCAGGAATAGCGACCGCAGAGCTCCAGGAATTCTGAATAAGGTACGTCCGTGTCATTGATACTGTGTGCGCAGAACAGAGGACACGGGAATGAAGCACATGTCCGAAGGGAATAATCCAGGAAAAAGAATTTGTCACGCCCTTCATAAAAGAGGTCTTTCCAGGTTCCGGTCTGTCTTGCATATACATAGATGCTGTAGTGGGTATCCAGGCTTCCTTTTGCATGAATCTTATCCGGGATTCCTTTCAGGCAGGATTCGCCGACTGGCGGCAGCTTGCAGTAGAATTTGCTGGGAGCGTTATACCATCCGTCGCAGAGAAAACCATATCCGTAATAAGACAGGATTCCGGCGGGCGCTGTTTTCAGTTTCCCGCTGGCGGCGGCAATCAGGCACAGATATGCTCCGGCAGAACGTCCCCAGAGAAAATAGGGGATTCGGCTCTCTACGTAAGTAATGCTGTTCTCACAGTAGTCGTTAATGGATGCGCAGACATCCTCCAGGATCAGTTCAAGTTTGGCTGCGGGAGCCAGAGGATAATCGAAAGCAGCGATGGCATAGCCGGCCTGAGTCAGTGTGTGAAGATGTCCCTCGGGCAGGTCGTTTCGTGATCCGTACAGGAGTCCGCCTCCGTGAAAATAGAGGATGCAGGCCTTGGGCCGGGTATTGGATTCGGTGTAAATGGTGACAGATTTGTCATAGAGAGAATCGGATAAACGCAGTTCTCTTTTTTGCAGCATAATACTCTCCTCCTTCGTGAAATAATTGTTTTAAAAAGTGGTTGTTAAAATCATGCGAATATTTAAATAATTTTAAAAATAGTTTCAAAACGGAATCGAATAATCCCTCTTCAGAACAGTATATCACAATATAAAATGATTTCAATAGTATACAAAATGCGAAAAGGGGGAATTGTAGACAAAATAAAAACCGTGAATTTGTCTAAAATGTCCATTGAAAAAATGAGGATATCCTGTAATAATGATAATATAAAAAACTGGTTGACCACTAAAAGAAAAACTTTAAAACAAAACAAGAAAGAGAGGTACATGAAATGAGTTATTTAAACAATCAGATTGGATACCGCGATGCTATGCTGGAGACACGTTCCATTATTAAGAAAGAGAACTATGTTGTTCTGGAACCGGACGGACTGGTAAAAAACAGTATTCCGGGATTTGAGAACTGTGATGTAACAATTCTTGGTTCACCTGAGATGGGAGCTTCTTTTGCAGATTATCTTGTAACTGCACATGCAGGTGGAAAGAATGCAAAGGTTGGAGCAGAAGGAATTGAGACATTCCTGTATGTTATCGAAGGAGCAGTATCTGTAAAGAATGCTGACAAGGAAGCTGATCTTACACAGGGTGGATACATTTATTCACCGGCAGGAAATCTTGTTTCCTTTGAAAATAAAGGCGATGCAGATGCAAAGATTTATCTGTACAAACGCAGATACAATGCAATTGAAGGATACAGCGCTTACACAGTAGTGGGAAATGCAAATGAACTTCCATGGATTTCTTATGAAGGAATGGAAAACTGCTATGTTCAGAATTTCCTTCCTACAGATGATTTCGGATTTGATATGAACATGCATATCCTGAAATTCCATCTTGGTGCTTCTCATGGTTATATTGAGACTCACGTTCAGGAGCATGGTATGTATTTCCTTACCGGAAAGGCTATGTACAGACTGGACAATGACTGGGTACCGCTTCAGAAAGGTGACTATGTATTTATGGATGCATACTGCCCACAGGCATGCTACGCAGTAGGAGATGAGGGACGTGACGAAGCTCTTACATACATCTACTCCAAAGACTGCAACAGAGACGTAGAGCTGTAAGACGAATGCACTCTGCATTTCATATATCTTTTGTATGAAATAAAAAAGAAGGATGGTAGGATTAATGAAACTTTCAAGAGAAGAATTAAAAGGATTGATGAAAAATAAAATGATTCAGGCTGGTCTTCGCGAAGATCACGCTGAGCAGACAGCTGAAATCCTCACATGGGCACATGAGAGAGGATATGCATCTCACGGTGCAGTTCGTGTAGAGTATTATTGCGAGAGGATTTTCAAAGGTGGTATTACTCACGAGCCAAACATTACATGGAACCAGACAGGTCCATGCTCCGGAATTATGGATGGAGATAACGGAATTGGTTACTGGGTAGCTACAAAGGCTACAGAAAAAGCAATTGAGATGGCAAAAGAGAATGGTGTTGCAGTTGTAGGAATGGCTAACGTTTCTCATACAGGTTCTATCGGATACTACACAGAGATGTGTGCAAAACAGGGACTTGCAGCTATCACATTCTGCCAGTCTGACCCGATGGCAGTACCGTACGGCGGAGCAGAGCCATACTATGGAACAAACCCGATTTCTTTCGCAGCTCCTACAGCAGATGACCGTATTGTTGTTTTTGATATGGCAACAACCGTACAGGCATGGGGCAAGATTCTGGACAAGAGATCCCAGGGTGCAGAAATTCCTTCAGACTGGGCAGTAGATGAAGATGGTGCTCCTGTAACAGATCCTCACAAAGTAAATGCTCTTACACCAATCGCAGGTGCAAAGGGATATGGACTTATGATGATGGTAGACGTATTCTCAGGTGTACTTCTGGGTGTTCCGTTTGGTAAGCATGTAAGCTCCATGTATCATGACTGCTCTAAAGGACGTGAGCTTGGACAGATGATCATCGTTATGGATCCGGAGAGATTCTGTGGCGCTGAGCAGTTCAAGAAGAATATGTCTCAGACCTGTGATGAGCTGGATGCTATGAAACCGGCTCCGGGATTTGACAAAGTATATTATCCGGGCGAAAGAGCTGTTATGAGAAGAAATAAGAACTACGAAAATGGTGGAATTGAAGTAGTAGATGAGATCGTTGAATATCTGAAAGGTGATGCTATTCACTTCGACAGATGGGATCACAAGAACAGATTTGCGGATTAATAAAAGGAAAAAGAGAGGAGAAATGACATGTTAAAAACAGTTGTAAAAAAAGGCAGTTATCAGGATTCTGTTGTTCTGATGCTTCTGACAAATGAGATTTCTTCATTAGAGGGAGTAAACAAGATTCAGGTTATGATGGCTACTCCTGCTAACAAAGATATTTTCAAGACAAGTGGACTTGATACAGAAGAACTGATGGCAGCTACTGCAAATGACATGGTAGTTGTAGCTGATATTGAGGATGATGCAGTACTTGACGTAGTTATGGAGAAGGTTGAGGAATTCCTGAAGAAACAGGCTACAGCAAGCGAAGGCAAGAAGGGTGCTGAGAGTGTAAAATCCTGGGATTCCGCTCTTAAGAAAGCTCCGGAAGCTAATCTTGCAGTTATCTCCATCCCTGGAGCATACGCAGCACTTGAGGCTGACCGTGCACTGGATGAGGGACTGAATGTATTTATGTTCTCTGATAACGTAACAGTAGAAGATGAGAAGGCATTGAAAGAGAAAGCACACGCTAAAGGTCTTGCAGTTATGGGACCTGACTGTGGTACCGGTATCATTCAGGGAGTGCCGATCGCATTTACAAATAAAGTTTCCAAAGGTTCTATCGGTATTATCGGTGCATCCGGAACAGGTATCCAGGAACTGACCACTATTATCGACAGATTGGGCGAAGGTGTTACAAACGCTATCGGTATCGGCGGACGTGACCTGAACGCAAAAATCGGTGGTATCACAATGATGGATATGATCGATGCCATGGAAGATGACGATACAGTAAAAGTGCTGGTAATCGTTTCCAAGCCGCCGGCAAAGGAAGTAAGAGACAGAATTTCCGCAAGACTGTCCAACTTCAGCAAACCGGTTGTTACACTGTTCGTGGGTGAGAAACCAGAATATCACGAAGAGAACTTCTATCACTGCTACACACTGGATGAAGCTGCACGTAAGGCAGTAAGTCTGGTAAGAGGAACTGAGATTCCGGAGGCAGTTGCAGATGTAGATGAGTCCGAGTTCTACAAAGTAGAAGACGGAAAGACAATTAAGGCTTATTACTCAGGCGGTACACTGGCAAATGAGGCAGCTATGCTGATCAAAGATGCCATGAACTGCAAAGTTCCGCCGGAGGATATCGAAGGCTATATGCTTCAGTTAGACGGCAACGTTGTTGTTGACCTGGGAGATGACGCTTATACACAGGGTAAACCGCATCCGATGATCGACCCTGCAAAACGTATCGAATGCATGCAGGAGGCAGTAGATGATGAGTCTACAGGTGTTGTACTCTTTGACGTTATGCTTGGATATGGTTCCCATGCAGACATGGCAGGATCTCTGATCCCGACTATTAAAGAGCTTCAGGCAAAAGCAGAAGCTGCAGGAAGAAAAGTATTCTTCATTTCAACTGTATGTGGTACAAGAAGCGATTATCAGGGATACGACGAAGCAGTTAACAAATTAAAAGAAGCTGGTGTAATCGTATGTGAGAACAACAAACTTGCATGCCGTACCGCAATCCGTGCAATCGGAAGAGATTTCGAAGAGCCGATTAAAGAGATCCGTGCTAAGGAAGTAGTAGAGGTGGAGAAGGCAGCTCCTTCTGATAAACTCCGTGCATTACTTTCCGAGAAACCAAATATCATCAACATCGGTCTGAAGAGCTTTGCAGAGGTTGTAGAAGACTTCGGATGTGAAGTGGTACAGTATGACTGGCAGCCACCGGCAGGCGGAAATATCAAACTCATCAAGACTCTGAATTTCCTGAGAAATTATGAGGGAATCGATGAAATGAACCGCGAAGTTATCGCTAAGGTAGTAGCTTCTCAGCCGGTACTGAAAGACAATGTTCGTGCAAAAGAAGTTATTCCACAGTTCGCAGAGAACAACGGAAAAGTGATCCTTCATGCAGGTCCGCCGGTAGCTTACGCTGATATGCCGGATCCGATGCAGGGATCATGCGTTGGTGCTGTAATGTTTGAGGAATGGGCAGATACAGAAGAAGAAGCAAGAAGAATGCTTGAAAACGGAGAGATTAAATTCATCCCATGTCACCACTGTGATGCAGTAGGACCGATGGGTGGTATCACATCTCCGAACATGGCTGTATTCGTAGTTGAGAACGAGACAGGCGGAAACAGAGCATATTGTACAATGAATGAAGGTATCGGTAAGGTTCTTCGTTTCGGTGCATATGATGAAGAGGTTGTTAACAGACTTCGCTGGATGAGAGATGTTCTTGGCCCAACACTTGGAAAAGCACTTCGTTCCATGGAGAATGGACTTGCAATCAACCCGTTAATTGCAAAAGCAGTTGCTATGGGAGATGAGTTCCATCAGAGAAATATCGCTGCATCTCTTGCATTCCTGAAAGAGATGGCTCCAATCATCACAGCAATGGATATGGATGAGAAGGATCGTTATGACGTAATCAAGTTCCTGGCTGATACAGATCAGTTCTTCCTGAACATCATGATGGCTACAGGTAAGGCTGTTATGGATGATGCCCGCAAGGGAACAGACGGAACTATCGTTACAGCAATGTGCCGTAACGGACACGAATTCGGTATCCGTATCGCAGGTATGGGAGATGAGTGGTTCACAGGACCGGTTAATACTCCGCAGGGTCTGTACTTCACAGGATATGATGCAGATGATGCTTGTCCGGATATGGGAGACAGTGCTATCACAGAGACATTTGGTGTCGGCGGTATGGCTATGATCGCAGCTCCGGCTGTTACAAGATTCGTAGGTGCAGGCGGATATGAGGATGCTCTGCGTACAAGTAACGAGATGATGGAAATCGTAATCGACAGAAATCCGAACTTCACAGTTCCTACATGGAACTTCCAGGGAATCTGTCTGGGTATTGATGCAAGACTTGTAGTAGAAAAAGGTATTACACCTGTTATCAATACCGGTATTGCTAACAAAGTAGCCGGAAGAGGACAGATTGGTGCAGGTACTGTTCATCCGCCAATCGAGTGTTTTGAAAAAGCTGTCGTAGCATATGCTAAGAAGCTTGGATTCGAAGCATAAGAGACGAAGAGGAGGCAGCTATGGAAAAGAAAAAAGTTGTCATTGCTCTCGGGGGAAATGCCCTTGGTAAAGACGTAGAAGAGCAGAAAGAAGCCGTTGCTAAGACTGCAAAGGTTATTGTAGATCTGCATGAGCAGGGATTAGATATTATCATTACCCATGGAAATGGACCGCAGGTAGGTATGATCCAGAATGCGATGGACAACCTGGTGGTAATGCATGAAAATTATAAACAGGTTCCGCTTCCGACCAGCGTGGCTATGAGCCAGGGATACATCGGTATCGATCTGCAGAATGCAATCAAGTATGAATTGTACAGCCGCGGTATCGACGGAAAAGTATCCACGATTCTGTCACAGGTGGAAGTAGACAAGGATGATGAAGCTTTCAAAAATCCGACAAAACCAATCGGAAGATTTCTGACAAAAGAAGAAGCAGATGAGAATGAGGCAAATGGCGTCCGCTGTATGGAGGATGCAGGAAGAGGCTACCGTGTGGTAGTCGCTTCCCCAATGCCGAAGAGAATCCGCGAGCTGGAGACAATCAAGACTCTGGTAGGTGCCGGACACATCGTTATTACATGTGGAGGCGGCGGAATTCCGGTTGTCAGCGAGAATGGCAAGCTGGTAGGTGTAAATGCAGTTATTGATAAAGATAATGCAAGCAGCCTTCTGGCAGCTCAGTTAGGTGCTGACTATCTGGTAATTCTGACGGCTGTTGAGAAAGTAGCGATCAACTATGGTAAAGAGAATCAGGAGTGGCTCTCCGATCTGACTGTAGATCAGGCAAAAGAATATATTGCCCAGGAGCAGTTCGCAAAAGGTTCTATGCTTCCGAAGATTGAGGCTGCAATCCGCTTTGCAGAGTCCGGAGAAGGACGTCATACGTTGATTACTCTGCTTGATAAAGCCGCTGCGGGAATCGCCGGCGAGACAGGAACCGTAATACATTCATAATAAAGCATGAGTAATTAGGAGATGGAACATGAATATACCAGTAAATTTATTTATGTGGATAATGGCATTTTTGCCGATTGTCGTACTTTTAGTATTAATGATGAAATTTCAGTGGGGAGCAACGGAGGCAGCTCCGGTTGGTCTGTTGATTACAATTTTTACAGGAATGGTCTTCTATAAGGCGGATATTACCCTGATCGCAGCGGAAAGTGCCAAAGGTATCTGGAATGCTCTGACCATTCTGATTATTGTATGGACCGCGATTCTGATGTATCAGGTGGGAGATGAGGCGAAAGCATTCCTGGTAATCCGTAACGGAATGAGAAAACTTCTGCCAAATGAGCTTCTGCTGGTAATCGCAATGGGATGGATTTTTGAGAGTTTTCTTCAGGGAATCACCGGATTCGGTGTTCCGGTAGCGGTAGGTGCACCGCTTCTGATTGGAATCGGAGTATCTCCGTTATGGGCAGTTATCATTCCGCTTTTCGGTCAGGCATGGGGTAATACTTTCGGTACCCTTGCGGCTGCATGGGATTCCCTTGCAATGTCCGCAGGACTGGCAGTAGGAAGTGAAGATTATCTGGTAACAGCATTTTGGACTGCAGCTTTCCTGTTTGTATGGAATGTGATTACCGGATTTGCAATCTGCTGGTTCTACGGAAAAGGAAAAGCAGTGAAAAAAGGTCTGGTGGCAGTCGTTATTATGTCTGTCATCCAGGGTGGCGGTGAGCTGCTCTTAAGCCAGATTAATACGACACTTTCCTGTTTTCTGCCTTCCTGTCTGTCACTGATTGTGTTATTATTACTTGGAAGGATGAAGATGTATCGGGAAGAATGGAGTATAGAGGACAGCCCGATCATGAACCGCGATTTCACACAGAATACGGGAGATGATCAGGGACCTGCGGACATGACTCTGGTCCAGGCGTTTGTACCGTACTTCCTCTTGTCAGCAATCACATTGATTGTTCTGCTGGTAAAACCGATTAATGAATTCCTGGGTAAGATATCATTTGGTCTTGCATTCCCGGAGACTTCTACCGGTTATGGATATGTGAACGCAGCGTCCGAGTGTTTCTCTCCGCTGGCACCTTTTACACATGCAAGTATGTTCCTTTTTGTTTCTTCTATCATTGGTCTTGTATATTATAAGCGCCATGGATGGATCAAAGAAGGCGGAGTGAAGAGAGTGTTTGTAAAATCAGTTTCTATGACGATGCCTTCCGGTATTGCAGTCATTGGTCTGGTCATCATGTCCAAGATCATGAGCGGTACAGGACAGACTGTGGTACTGGCAAATGGTATTGCCAATGTTCTTGGTAAGATATATGTAGTTCTGGCACCATTTGTTGGACTTCTCGGAACCTTCATGACAGGAAGCAACATGAGCTCCAACATCCTGTTTGGAGATTTCCAGATGACTACAGCAAATCTTCTGAATGTAAATGCACCTGCAGTTCTTGGTGCCCAGTCAGCGGGTGGTGCAATCGGAAGTGCAGTAAGTCCGAGTAAGATTATTCTTGGAACCACTACTGCCGGTATTCTGGGCAGTGAGGGTCAGGTGCTTAAGAAAATCCTCGGAATCACTGTTCCGGCTACCATTGCAATTGGTGTAATACTGTTCTTAATGGTGTGCATCTAGTACATCATTTGAGGGAACGCCGGAAGGCGTTCCCATATGAGATAGGAGACAGACAAGATGGAAAAGAAGAGTTTTTTTAAAACAAAAGAAGGCGGACTTACGATTGCCTTCATCGTGATTATGATCGCGTTCGTCATAATTATGGCGGGAGTTAATATGTCTAGTGATTTAGTGTGTCTGATTGGATTTTTGCTGATTGTTGCAGCAATGCTTTATTCGCCGGTCAGAGTGTATATTTTGAAAAAATAGATTGGGAAAATACATTTTGATAAAGGCAGAAGACAAAGAAACCAATTTTAGATGAAGAGAGGAAAAATCATATGGGTATTGAAGAAATTACAGGCAGAGTCGCAAGAGATCTGGAGCATTTGAAACAGTTTACAGCAACACCGGGAGACGGATGTACAAGACTTCCATTTACAAAAGAGGCACGTGATGCTGTAAATTTCCTGACAGAAACAATGAAAGAAGCAGGTCTTACCGTGCATGAAGATGCAGCTGGTAATGTAATCGGTGTGCTGGAAGGAGAAGATACACAGGCTCCATGTGTTATGATGGGTTCCCATTATGACTCTGTTATTAATGGTGGTGACTTCGATGGTATCGCAGGTGTTGTATGCGGAATCGAGGTTGCAAGACAGTTAAAAGAAAATGGAATTAAGCCAAAACGCAATTTTGTTGTAGTAGGTTTCTGTGATGAAGAAGGTATGCGTTTCGGAACAGGTTACTTTGGTTCCGGTGCAATGCTTGGAAACAGAGACGTAGAATACTGCAAACACTATAAAGATACAGATGGAATTTCCATCTATGATGCAATGAAGGGTTACGGACTGGATCCGGAAAAGATTCAGGATGCAAAATGGCCGGAAGGTTCTATTGGTCAGTTCCTGGAAGCTCACATTGAGCAGGGACCGGTTCTGGATGCAGAGAATATCGAGCTTGGTCTGGTAGACTGTATCGTTGGTATCCAGAGATACATGGTAACGGTACACGGAAGAGCGGACCATGCCGGAACAACTCCGATGGATATGCGTCTGGATGCTGTAGATGCAGCAACTAAGGTTATCTCCAAGATTGCCGACTGGGCAAGAGAGAAGGCTGACGGAACAGTTGCAACTACAGGATACATTAATACAGTTCCTGGTGGAATGAACATTGTAGCAGAAAAGGTTGAGTTCACGGTTGATATCCGTTCCAGCAAAAATGAGAATATCAATGATATCGCAAACAGAATCCGTGCTGCACTGGATCGTGAAGTGAAGGCTATGGGCGGAAGCTATGAGATCGATACAAAACTTGTGATCACACCGGTAGCTCTTTCTGAGGAAATGCTTCAGATCATGGAGGATGACTGTAAGGAAAGAGGATACAGCTACAAGAGAATGCCAAGTGGTGCAGGACATGATGCACTGGAAATCGGACAGGTAATCCCAACCGTAATGCTGTTTGTTCCAAGTAAGGAAGGAAGAAGCCACTGCCCGGTAGAGTTTACCAAGTACAGTGATTTTGCCAAGGCTACAGTTATTATGACAGGTCTTGCGGAGAAACTTCTGACCAGATAATTGCAACTGACGTTTGGCTGACGGAAAGAAATGGAGAATGCTATGACTGGTGAAACTTTTAGTCCTACATATAAAAAGGATAACATTCGTCTCCTGAGAAGGTATCTCAGACTGACACAAAAGGAATTTATCAATCAGTTTCTGGTTGATGAAGACGGGAAAGCATCTATGAGTATTGCCACGCTGTCCAATCTGGAGGCGAAGGGCGGCAGCAGGATCAATGAAGTGATTCTGGCTGTGTCAGAAAGCCTGGCAGTGGATTCCATGATTTTTTCCATGCGGCCGGAAGAATTTGCAGAGAAGATTGATATGTTGCTGCCAAGCAGGGCAGATACGGAGCATATTCGCAAAAACGGTATGAAGAAGGGAAATATTAACCAGCTTCTGTACCGGCTGACCATGTATTTTGCAGAGCAGATTTTTGAGAAAAAGCTGAAAAAAGGCGATAAGATTGAATCTGACAGGGTGCTGGCAGCAAAATTGAATGTGGGACGTTCTGCAATCAGAGAAGCACTGAAGGTTCTGGATGTTCTGGGTATGATAGATATCCGCCCGGGGCAGGGAACCTATATCAGCAGCAATGAAGCGAATTTCTTTGTTATACCTTTATCCTGGTCTTTATTCCTGAACGGAAGCCAGATTGACAGTATCATTACAGTCCGCAATCTGCTGGAGGTCAAAGCGGCAGAACTTGCGGCGGGCTGTAAGAAACAGGAATGTCTTTCGAATCTTTATAGCATATCACATAAGATTCAGCAGGCATATATGAGCCAGAATTATAAGGATTTTCTGGAAGCAGACCTGGAATTCCATGTGTGTATTGCGGAATGCTCCGAAAATCAGGTGATATACAGTATGATCCAGACCATCCGTAACCTGATGAAGCATGTGAGTGGAACGGGTATGGTGGACAGTGAACAGCTGAAAGAGATTTATGAAGAACATCAGAAAATATACGGTCTCATTCTGGCACAGGATGGTAACGGGGCTGCGGAAGCGATGAGAGAGCATCTGCAGAAATCCCTGAAGAGGTATAATTACAGGTAAAAATAGGGACGGTTCTCTGTCCGGCAACTGGCCGGACAGAGAACCGTCCCCTTATTTTGTCAGCTCCTGGATCAGAGTCCGGATCCTGGATTTGATCTTTTCCCGGTAGATTCCTTTATATCCGATCTGACCTGCCTGGCGGTATAAATATTCCTGACAAGACTGAACGATGATCGGGCGGTCGATCTCCATGAAGAGCGCTGGTGGTGTGTTTTTTACCAGTATGGCAGTACCGCCTTCTGCGGTGACCAGGTTAAATCGATATTGCGATTCGTCATCAACCGGGACAAAATGATAATTCTCATATTGGTCTAAAAGTCGGAGAATGTTGCGCAGATGAAGGATATAACGTTCCGGCGTATAGCAGGGCTGATTCGGCATAATCATGTATGGAAAAACCACGGGAATCTCTGTTGTCAGGATATCCTGTGCGGAGGGGAGTCGTGAAAGATCTACATATGTATTGGTTTTCAGACGATTTTCAAAAAATTCTCCGGAATCCATATAGAGTTGGTAAGTTTCCTTCAGGGCGCGATTATCTGTGCTGTTTATGCACTCTTCTAAAAGGGTGGATGGTGCAGTCTGTGCAGATAATGGTGAGACCAACTGTACAATATCTCCACTCTTGTTCAGAATATTTCGAAAGCATTTGCTGGCGGTGTCCGGATCAGAAAAGATCTTAAGCGCCGGGCGGCACTGAGAGAGAAGGGTATAAAATTCTCTGGTCAGGCCCTCGATCAATTGTGGATTCGTCGTCAGCAGGGTAATATGATCTGTATAATCAGGTCCCAGAGAGGTGGATACCATAGCATAGACACCCGGAAGAATCACCAGACCTCTGGAATAAAGGTTGTCACGGAGCCTGGGATAGTAGTAAGCTTCTACCTGGCCGGTGGCATACAGAGGAAGCCACTGGCGGATAGAATCCACACACCGGCTTAACAGATTCATGGAGGGCATAATCTGCCGGATCCGCATACCACGCTGAAGGGCGGACAAAAATTTCATCATAAAATCTTTGCGCAGTATATAATCATCCATAAGCCAGTCTACGGACTCATCTGACGTTATCAGAAGTTCTGATGAGTATACATTTTCTGTATACAACTGGAGAGACTGGCGGAAGGCCTCCAGTCTGCCGTTATCGCCAAAGAAAAACTGTGTTTCCGGCATGGCATGTTCCCTGGGAAGAACCAGATTTTCGGAAGCTACTGGTGGTACAGCTACATCCGATGGAGATACAGGCACATCGGCAAGTACATTTAACAGGCGGGATACAGGATCAGATTCTCCGCACAGCCACTGATACATGGCCTGTTCCATCCTTGAGACCGGAATATCCGAACGCAGCACAGGCATGTCCAGCATTTCAGCTATAGCCTGACGCTGATAGTCGGCAGAACAGTGGCGGGCAAAGTAAGCTGCCATTTTCTGGATATGAGTGTGATTCTGCGGCATTTTTCTACGTCCTGTACGAAGCAGGCTGATCAGAGAAGGATCTACAGAAATACTTGCTGCAAGCTCTTTGTTTGAGGTCTGTGTAATTTTCATTAAAAACTGTAATTTTTCCTGAAAGGTCATAATCCGATACCTCCGAGTTGTTATCTTGTTATTATGATACAATGGGGAAATAGATATTTCAACCATAGTGTGTCATAATAATTGACAAAAATTACAGTGTAATAACAGATGACAAAAATGGGGATGCAATTGAACATCAGTTGGATAAATGATAAAATATATGATTAGGAAAACCAGAAGTGTAATCTGTGAAGGCAGGGAGAGACGACATATGATAAGAAGTTTTGATAGTATAAATGTTGTACAGGATATTCTGCATGGGTCTGGAATCGGGTTGTGGAGTATAGAGTTTGACGGGGAAAATCCTCCCAGATTGTATGGGGATGATACGTTTTTTAAAATACAGGAGATGGATCCTGACCTTACTCCGGAGGAAAGTTATTTATTCTGGTATGGACGAATCGAACCATCTGATATCGGGAGGGTGAATGATACTGTTGAAAAAATTATTGGAAATACCTATGCCGAGGTGCAGTATTTATGGCTTCATCCCTCGAAAGGAAGGATCTATGTACGTTGTGGAGGCAGGCTTGATGATACATACCACAATGGAATACGTATGTATGGAACGCATCAGGATATCAGTGAAATCACACAGGAACTGATTCTGGAAAAAGAGAGAAATCAGACCATATTAAATGCGATTCCGGCGGGCATTGCTGTTCTTCGCTATGATCCGGATGGGCATATTGAACCGGAATTCTTTTCGGAAGGGTTTGCAGCTCTTTCAGGTATGACCCGGCAGGAGGCAGAGGAGATGTATGGGCAGGATGCCATGTCGGGTGTACATCCGGATGACAGGGAAAGGCTGGGAAAAGAGCTGAGTGATTTTTTCAGAGCCGGCAAAGAATCCATTTCTCTGGTCTATCGGCTGAGATATGGAAAAGACGAGTATGTTACGGTCAGAAACAACCTTACATTGATGCAAAGTGAGGATGGCATCATGAGGGGCTATGCTGTTTATCAGGATATGACAGAGGAGTTGAAGGAGAGAGAACTGCTCCGTCAGCAGTATAAAGAGCGAATGATTCAGCATTACTGTACAGAGGGACCGGATGTGCTGGCAGTGGGGCACTGTAATATCAGCCGGAACCGAATCGTGAAGATGATTGATTATACAGGAACAGGAGTGTTCGAGAGCTTTGGAAGTGATCGTGAAGTCTTTTTCCGGAAAGTGGCTTCTCTGATGGAAGAAGAGGAAGAGAAGAAAGAGCTTCTGAACAAATTTTTTAATTCTTCGGTGCTGCACGCATATGAAGAGGGACGAAAGGAAATGGTGCACCGTTTCTTCATTCGTCTGCCACATGAAGGGCATGGGCGATACGTGCAGTTTAAGGTAAACCTGATGGAGGAACCGGATACCGGAGACGTGTCAGGTATCCTGACCTTAACGGACGTAACAGAGCAGGTGATCAGAGAGAGAATGACACAGAAGCAGATTACAGAAAGTCCGTCCGTGATTATAGATGTAGATTTATACCAGGACAGGCATACCATAGTGAACGGAGGGGATTTAGTAAATTATCTCGGCTGGACGCACAGTTATTCACAGTATCTTGAGCAGGGCATCTTGAATCATGTAGTGAAGCGGGATAAGGATTATGTGGCAAAAATGATGAATCCGGAATTTATGCTCAGTCGGCTGAAAGAGGAAGGAAATTATGCATTTTCCTATTCCATAGGAGGGCCGGATGGAGAAAGCCTGGTCATGAACATGTCTGTGCAGGCAGCGGATCTCCGTCTTGGCCGGGTGTGGCTGGTCATAACGAATATTACGGATTCCATGCAGGAACAGAAAAGACTTCTGAATGTTATAACATATACATTTGATAAACTGATATTTGTCAACACTGTTACTTCTCATTTGATGGAGTATACGGTTGAGATGGTTCGCGAGAACCTTCCGCCCTTTGAAACGAAGGAATATGAAAAATTTCTGGAGGAACGGCAAAAAAATTACAGTGAGGGAGAGGATGGCAGAACACTGTTCCAGAAACTGGCGCTGCCAGAATTGATTTCCGAGCTCTCCGAGCATCCAATGGGGTATGATTTTGTTCTGCCGTTTCATGGTGAGCAGGGCGTGGAATACAAACAATTAAGTGTTCTGTGGGCAGATGACAGTCACAGAACGGTGTGTGTGGTTCGTGCAGATGTGACAGACATGATGGAAAAAGAAAAGAAAATCAAGGATGATCTCAAATATGCGCTCACCCTGGCGGAGAAGGCGAATGCGGCCAAGAGTACATTTTTATTTAATATGTCTCATGACATCCGTACACCAATGAATGCAATTTTCGGATTTACAGATCTGGCAGAGAAGCATATAGATGATAAAGAGGCGGTTAAAAAGTATCACAGCAAAATTAAGCACTCCAGTACAATTCTTCTGAAAATTATCAATGACGTACTGGATCTGGCTCGTATCGAAAGTGGTAAGATAGGACTTGAGCCTGTGCCAACTGACATTGGGGAAGAAATAGATGGAATCCGGGATATGTTTTCGGAGAGCATGAAAAAGGAAGGCATTCATTTTGATATAGAAACGGATATCAGAAATCCATTTGTCCTCTGCGACAGTCTGCGGATGAATCAGATTCTCATAAATCTCATCAGCAATGCCGAAAAGTTTACCAAAAGAAATGGAAAAGTGAAATTTTCGGTTACTCAGATCAGTGATGCGGAAGATGGCAGGGCGGATTATCGATTGGTAATACAGGATACCGGTATCGGTATGAGTGAAGAATTTCTGGAGCATATTTTTGATGCTTTTGAGAGAGAAAGAACGTCGACGGTGACTGGAATTCAGGGTACCGGGCTTGGACTTTGCATTGTCAAGAAACTGGTAGATATGATGGGAGGAACCATCTGTGTGGAAAGTAAGCCGGATGTCGGAACCGAAATCACTCTGAATATAACACTTCAGGTGGTTGAAGATATAGCTCCGTGCAGTGGCGAAAAGATGATGCATCCGTTTGACTTTAGCGGAAAACGAATTCTTCTGGTAGAAGATAACGAACTGAACAGAGAAATCGCATATGAAATCCTGTCCGGAGAAGGGCTTCTTGTAGAAATGGCAGAGAATGGAGCAGAAGCAGTAGATAAGGTGGCAGCTTCCGAACCTGGTTATTATGATGTGATACTGATGGATATCCAGATGCCAGTTATGAATGGATACGAGGCAACCAGGAGAATCCGTGGACTGTCCGATCCGGAATTGGCTCAGATTCCAATCGTTGCGATGACGGCCAATGCCTTTGACGAGGACAGAAAGAGATGTCTGGAGGCGGGAATGAACGACCATGTTGGAAAACCGATTGATGTCAATGTATTGTTCCGGACGCTGTCAGGTGCAATATAGCTAAAAAAGGGAGTGTCGCAAAAGCGACAGCTCCCTTTTTCTATCTATGCCTGCTTATATACATCGAGTGCTGCAGCAACAGCCCCTCCGGCAGGAACCTTCACATGATTCTGAATCAGGACTGCTTCCAGTGCTCCAAGGGTGAAGAGAATGTTGCGTTTCTGGCTGGAGTAACCCATATTACCGATACGGATGACTTTTCCGTCCAGAGGACCAAAAGAAGTAGCTACTTCAATGCCGAAGTCATTTAACATCTGACCTCTTAAGGTTGGTCCGTCAATTCCTTCCGGGATGTTGATGGCTGTTACGACCGGCATCTTGTGTCGGCGGTCTCCGAAGATGGTAAGTCCCATAGCTTCCAGACCTGCACAGAGTGCCTTGTCATTCAGATTGTGGCGTGCAAACCGTTCCTGAAGCCCTTCTGTCAGAATGCAGCGAAGTGCTTCATGAACTGCATACTGCATGCTGGTTGCTTCCGTATGGTGATTCAGACGGCGCGGGCTCCAGTAATCTTCAAGCTGTGCCAGATCCAGGTAATTGCTCGGAATTCCGGGAAGAGTTCCGTCTACATCATCACTGGTACGGATGCCTTTTTCTACTTTCTTTCTTGCGCGGACGATGTTGCTGATTTTATCATTATAGGTAATCAGTGCAGAACCAGACGGAGCAGAGATACATTTCTGTGTTCCGGCAATACATGCGTCCAGTCCCCATTCGTCTACACGAATGTCAACACCACCCAGAGTAGCAACCGTATCTACAATAAGCAGTGCGTCGTATTTTTTACAGATCTTTCCGATTTCTTCCAATGGCTGCATCATAGAAGTGGATGTTTCGCCGTGAATGCAGGCTACAGCTTTATAGCCACCTTTTTTCAGTTCGGCTTCGATTTCTTCCGGCTCAAATACCGTACCCCATTCTCTCTCAATCAGAGTAATCTCTGCACCGCATCTTTCCAGAATTTCAGATAACAGGTATCCGAAACGGCCGAATGCCGGGATTAATACCTTGTCACCCGGGCAGATTGCGCCTGTTAAAACAGTTTCCAGACCACCTCGGGAGGTAGTGTCTACCAGATAGGTTTCTTCATTTCTGGTCTGGAATAACTGACGGCTCATCTCCATAGTCTCTGTCATAAGAGCAGTGAATTCCGGGTCGAACTGTCCTAAAATATGTGCAGACATAGCTCGAAGCACACGAGGATCAGCCTCTACCGGGCCAGGTGTCATGAGTGTACGTGGTGACGGGTTGATTTCTTTAAATTGCATTGTACTATCTTCCTTCCTTTGTGCTTTTGTTTTAATATGGAGATATTATATATCATCAAGAAAAAATTACAATATATAGAATTGTATTTTTATAAGAACAAAGAGGAAAATCCAGTAAATAAAGGAAATTTTAATAATAAAAACATTAAAAACAACGGTAAAAAGTGGTTGAATAGAAAAAAATTAGTTAAAAAAAGCTCCTGTTTTACAGGAGCTTTGTCATAATCAGGGCGTATATTTCCTGATTCTTTTTATTCCAGTTGCTGACAACAGCCTCGGCTTCCGCTTCGGTAGGTACGGTGATGGTCAGGTCGATGAGTGGGAGTTCGTTTTCCATGACCTGACAACGGACGGAATACTCCATATTCGTATTACGGTAATAATCCGCTTTTACAGCAGTCTCATTTTTCAGGTCGTACTGTTTCTCCTGCAAAAAACGGTTGATATCATCCTGAATGGCAGGAGAAATATTATTTTTAAAGAATACCAGAGTCTCTGCGCCGTCTTCGGTGAGATGGAAGAAGGTGCGGTTGTGCGCCGCTTCCTCTTTTATAAAACCTGATTCGATCAATTCAGAGATGGCCTGCTGGAGTTTGAAATAGGTGGTGTATCCCTTGTCCAGAATAAACTCGGAAATCTGGGAATTCGTCAGAGGGAAATCCACCTTATTCAGCATATAAAGTACAATTAATTTATAAAGTGTCAGTGGTTCTGCCATAAGAACAGCTCCTTCCCTGCCAGATATTCTGGCGTTTAAAATATGCCTGCATCTGATTCAATACATTTCGCTTATTGCCGGTCCATTTCGGCTCGATGAGGAGTGATTTGGGACCGTCTCCGGTCAGCCTGTGAATAACAATATCCGGTCTCAGGTGACAGATGCATTCTCCAAGAAGATGAAAATATTCATCCATGGTCGGAATCCAAAATGGATGCTCCCGGTAATAATCCGCAAGATCTGTATACTCTAAAATGTGCAGGAGTTGAAGCTTTATTCCCTGGATATCCCGGGTATTCAGATAGTCAACGGTCTGAAGCATCTGCTGCGTGGATTCGCAGGGAAGTCCGAGAATAACGTGAACGATCACATCGATTCCGGCATGGCGAAGTCCTGTCAATGCATGTTCAAAGACGGGCAGATCATAACCGCGGCGGATGAATGCGGCGCTCTCCGGATGAATCGTCTGAAGCCCCAGCTCAACCCAGACGGGTTTTTTACGGTTCAGCCTATCGAGAAGAGCGAGAATCTCATCATTTAGGCAATCAGGGCGTGTGGCAATGGAAAGAATCCGGATATCCGGGTGTGAGATGGCCTCTGAAAATAATTTTTCCAGCTTCTCTGCCGGGGCGTAGGTATTGGTATAAGCCTGGAAATAGGCAATATAGCCATTCCCGGTGTGTTTTCCTGCCACCTGCTTTTTTCCTGCCTCTATCTGCTTTGTAATACTGAAAGAACGGTCGGAGGCAAAATCTCCGGAACCGCCTGCGCTGCAGAAGATGCAGCCGCGGGTGTCCAGTGTGCCGTCCCGGTTGGGACAGGTCATGCCTCCGTCCAGTGAAATTTTATAAAGCTTTTCACCGTAAGTGTGTTTGAGATGATAATCCAGAGAATGATAGCGCTTTTCGTCCCAGTACTGTACCTGCTCCATTAAATCAGAGCCTTTACAGCTTTGCTTACCACGTCTGCAACACGTGGATCGAAAGCTTCCGGAAGAATATTGTTTTCATTCAGTTTCTCATCCGGAACGAGGCCTGCGATTGCATGAGCGGTAGCAAGCTTCATCTCTTCTGTAATCTTTGTGGCACGTCCCTCCAGAGCTCCCTTGAAGATACCCGGGAAAGCCACTACATTATTTACCTGATTCGGGAAATCAGAACGTCCGGTTCCCACAACTCGGGCTCCGGCTTCCTTTGCCAGGTCGGGCATAATTTCAGGTACCGGATTTGCCATAGCGAAAAGAATGGAATCTTTATTCATGGATGCCACCATTTCTTTTGTGACAATATTCGGAGCGGAAACGCCTACGAAGATATCTGCGCCTTTGAGTGCATCTGCCAAAGTTCCTTTCTTTCCTTCCAGGTTCGTGACTTCCACCATTTTCTGCTGCATCCAGTTCAGATTCGGAGAATCTTTGCCGAGGATACCGTTAATGTCACACATAGTAACGTGACGGAATCCATAGGTGAGAAGAAGCTTTGTGATCGCAACACCGGCAGATCCTGCACCATTGACAACGACTCTGGCTTCTTCTTTATTCTTTCCGGTAACCTTCATGGCATTAATGATTCCTGCCAGCACAACAATGGCAGTTCCATGCTGGTCATCGTGGAATACCGGGATGTCCAGAAGCTCTTTTAAGCGCTCTTCAATCTCGAAACAGCGCGGTGCACTGATGTCTTCCAGATTGATGCCTCCAAAGGCAGGGGCAATATTCACAACCGTTTTGATGATTTCCTCTGTGTCCTGTGTGTCCAGACAGATCGGAACGGCATTCACTCCTCCGAATTCCTTGAATAACACAGCCTTTCCCTCCATAACCGGCATGGCGGCAAGAGGACCGATGTTTCCAAGTCCCAGAACGGCACTTCCGTCGGATACGACAGCTACGGTATTTGATTTCATGGTATAGGTGTAGGCAGCCTCCTTATCTTTAGCAATTACTTTACATGGTTCTGCTACACCGGGAGTATATGCGATCGCCAGGTCTTCCCTGGAGTTTACGTGCGCTTTTGCTACGGTTTCTAATTTTCCGTTCCACTCTTCATGCATTTTCAGTGCTTTTTCGTTTGTAGTCATTTTTGTTCCACCTTCCTATTTAAAATATAGAATAGATATAGATACCATCTGCATCGTTTATAATCATACCATTCCTGCATGTTCAAATCAATATTAAAAAAAGGGTTTGAATTTATATGGAAATGATGTATAATAACATAAAATTCAGTTATAAGTCATGTCAGACTGTGAATCCCACTGTAGAAAATAATAAATATATTCCATAATTAATGAAAGGATAGGATGTATGAGAGAAAAATATGAATCTCTGCCTTTGGCCACGCTCAAGGACCTTGCGAAGGCAAGAGAGATTAAAGGCGTCTCTGCAATGAAGAAAGCGGAGCTTGTTGAGCGTATGCTGGAAGAAGATGAGAGAGATAAGGAGAGATCCGCAAACACCGGAGATCGCGAAATACATGATATTGACCGTCTGGACAGCGGGATCACCGCGAATGGTATTCTGGAGGTTATGCCGGATGGATTTGGCTTTATCCGCTGTGCCAACTATATGCCGGGAGAGAATGATGTGTATGTGTCACCGTCCCAGATTCGCAGATTTAACCTGAAGACCGGAGATATCCTGGAAGGAAATACCAGGATCAAGACGCAGCAGGAGAAATTTTCTGCCCTTCTGTATTTGACAAAAGTAAATGGAATCCATCCTGCAATTGCGGCAAAGCGCCCTAATTTTGAAGACCTGACTCCGATTTTCCCTAACGAGAGACTGTCTCTTGAATGTGGAAAGAGCAGCACTGCCATGAGAATTATGGACCTGCTTTCTCCGATTGGTAAAGGACAGAGAGGTATGATCGTTTCACCACCGAAAGCAGGTAAGACAACCCTTCTGAAACAGGTGGCTCTGTCTGTGCGCAGGAATAATCCGGAGATTCATCTCCTGATCCTTCTGATCGATGAGCGTCCGGAGGAGGTTACGGATATCAAAGAAGCAATCGAGGGTGAGAACGTAGAAGTCATTTATTCCACCTTTGATGAACTGCCGGATCACCACAAACGTGTGTCGGAGATGGTGATCGGCCGTGCAAAGCGTCTGGTCGAACATGGCAAGGATGTCATGATCCTTCTTGACAGTATTACACGACTGGCAAGAGCATATAACCTGACTGTACCGCCGTCAGGAAGAACCTTATCCGGTGGTCTGGATCCGGCAGCGCTGCATATGCCGAAAAGATTTTTCGGTGCTGCGAGAAATATGAGAGAGGGCGGAAGCCTTACCATACTTGCTACCGCACTTGTGGATACGGGAAGTAAGATGGATGATGTGGTATATGAGGAGTTTAAGGGGACCGGCAATATGGAACTGGTTCTGGACCGTAAATTATCAGAGAAGAGAATGTTCCCGGCTATCGATATCCCGAAGTCCGGTACCAGAAGAGAGGACCTTCTTCTTACCAGAGAAGAACAGGAAGCAGTGGACTCCATGCGCCGCGCACTGAATGGCATGCGCGCGGAGGAAGCAGTGGATAATATCCTGAATATGTTCTCACGGACGAGCTCCAATAAAGAATTGATTCAATTGGTAAAAAAGACAAAATTAATATAGACAAACAGGGTTTTTTGTGATACAATCAAAAAGCTGTTTAATAGAAAGAAAGTAATGATGCGCAAAGCGTAAGTTAATAAAGAAGAGGTGAAAGTAATGAAAGAAGGAATACATCCAAATTATCATCAGGCAACAGTAACATGCAACTGTGGTAACACATTCGTGACAGGTTCTACAAGCGAAGATATCCACGTAGAAATCTGCTCCAAATGCCATCCGTTCTACACAGGACAGCAGAAAGCTACACAGGCTCGTGGCCGTGTTGATAAATTTAACAAGAAATACGGATTGGATAAATAATACTGGCAGGTATCGGGTTGAGGTTGTTACAGATCTCAACCCTTTCTGTTATAGGGCAATCCTGAAAGGAAGAAGAATATGAAATCATCAAATATCGGCGGTCAGGCAGTCATGGAAGGAATCATGATGAAAAGTGGCGATGATTACGCTGTTGCTGTCCGGAAAGAGGACGGGGAGATCGTGGTAGATAAACAGACTTATCACAGCATCACCGGTAAGTTTCAGGGCCTTACGAAAATTCCTTTCGTGAGGGGTGTGTTTAACTTTATAGATTCTATGGTACTGGGGATGCGTACCCTGATGTTCTCGGCAAGCTTTTTTGAAGATGACGGGGAAGATGAGAAGGGACCGCTTTCAGAAGCAGAACAGCTTAAAAAGGAAAAACAGGAAAAATGGCTGATGGGAGGAACGATGGCGTTTTCTCTGGTTCTGGCAATCGGAATCTTTATGGTTCTGCCCTATTTTCTTTCAAGCCTTCTGAAGCCTTTGATACCTTCCTATAATCTGAGAACCGTTATTGAAGGCTTTGTCCGGGTAGGAATCTTTGTATTATATGTGCTTTTGATATCCAGGATGAAGGACATTCAGAGAACCTTCATGTATCACGGGGCAGAGCACAAGTGTATTAACTGTATTGAGCATGGGCTGCCTCTTACGGTGGAAAATGTAAGAATCAGTTCCAGACAGCACAAGAGATGTGGAACCAGCTTTTTGTTTTTCGTTCTGGCAATCGGAATCCTTCTGATGTTTATTGTTCGGGTGGAGTCCACTCTGATGCGTGTAGTCGTTCGTATCGCACTGCTTCCTGTAATCGCAGGGATTTCCTATGAAGTGCTGAAGCTGGCGGGAAGAAGTGACAATGCACTGGTGAATATCCTGAGCAAGCCGGGACTGGCGATTCAGAAGCTGACAACAAAAGAGCCGGACGACAGTATGATCGAAGTGGCAATCTGTGCCGTGGAAGCAGTATTTGACTGGAAAAAGTATGAAGAGGAGAACTTTTCGTATGACGAGAAAAGAAGCATGGGAACATGGACGGAAGATTCTTGCGGATGCCGGAATTGAGGAACATACCCTGGACGCGTGGTATCTTCTGGAATGGGCAGCAGGAATCAGCCGAACCCAGTATTATATGGAGCCTGATCAGGTGCTTGACAAGGAAGCTGAGAGCAGATATCTTGCCGGAATTAAGAAGCGCAGCGGGAGAATTCCCCTGCAGCATATTACCGGTGAGCAGGAATTTATGGGGCTTGCCTTCTATGTAAATGAGCATGTGCTGATACCCAGGCAGGATACGGAGACTCTGGCAGAGCTGGCACTGAAACACATCAGACCCGGAATGAAAGTTCTCGATATGTGTACCGGCTCTGGCTGTATCATCATCAGCCTGGAAAAGCTGTCACGGAAGCAGCGTAATATCTGCAAAGCGGAGGAAGAGTCCTTCTTTGTGGGGGTGGATATTTCCGGGGAAGCTCTTGAGATAGCGCAGGAAAATGTAAACCTTCAAGGGGCGGATGTTAGACTGATTCAGAGCGATTTATTCGATAAAATAGAAGGAAAATACGATATGATCGTTTCCAACCCGCCCTATATCCGGACGGAGGAGATACAGGAACTTCAGGATGAAGTCCGTCTGCATGATCCGTTTATTGCTCTGGATGGCCGGGAAGACGGCCTGTATTTTTATCGCAGAATTATATCAGACGGAAGAAAGTATCTGAATCCGGGAGGCTGGCTGATGTTTGAAATAGGCTGTGACCAGGGACCGGATGTTTCGCGGCTTATGAAGGAAGCGGGATACGAAGAGATAAGTGTAAAAAAGGACCTGGCAGGTCTTGACCGTGTCGTTTCCGGCATGTACAATATTTGAGAAGAAAATAGTGTGAAAACCGATAGAGTGGAGGAAATACCATGTTTGACAGATTAGAAGATTTAGTCATTCATTTAGAAGAAATATTAAATGAGCTGCAGGAACCGGATGTTGCAAGTGATCCGAAGCGCTTCCGGAAGCTCATGAAAGAGCAGAATGAGCTGACCCCCATCGTAGAGGCGTATAAAGAATATAAGGCATGTAAGCAGAACATTGAAGACAGCCTTCAGATGCTGGAGGAGGAGTCTGATGAAGAGATGCGTGAGCTTGCAAAAGAGGAATTGAATGATTCCAAGGCAAGAGTAGAGGAACTGGAGAAAGAGCTTAAGATCCTGCTTCTTCCGAAAGATCCTAATGATGAGAAGAATGTTATCGTGGAGATTCGTGCCGGTGCCGGCGGAGATGAGGCTGCACTTTTTGCGGCTGAGATTTACCGTATGTATCTGCACTACGCAGAGAGCCGCCGCTGGAAGGTAGAGATGGTGGAATGTGAGGAGATCGGAATCGGAGGTATGAAGAATGTAACCTTCATGATTAATGGTCAGGGAGCATATTCCGTAATGAAATATGAATCCGGTGTACACCGTGTACAGCGTGTGCCGGAGACAGAGTCCGGCGGACGTATTCATACATCAACGATCACAGTGGCAGTGATGCCTGAGGCGGAAGATGTGGATATTCAGATTGACGAAAAAGATATCCGTATCGATGTCATGCGTGCATCGGGAAATGGAGGACAGTGTGTCAATACTACCGATTCCGCGGTTCGTCTGACCCATTACCCGACAGGTATTGTTATCTACAGTCAGACCGAGAAGTCACAGCTGCAGAATAAGGAGAAAGCATTTGCCCTTCTGAGAGCCAAGCTTTATGACATGGAATGCCAGAAACGCCATGATGCGGAAGCAGAGGCAAGAAAGAGCCAGATCGGAACGGGTGACCGCTCCGAGAAGATCCGTACTTATAACTTCCCGCAGGGTCGTGTGACAGACCACAGAATCGGTCTTACCCTTTATAAGCTGGATAAGATTATGAATGGTGATATTCAGGAGATCATTGATGGCTGTATTGCGGCAGACCAGGCAGCAAAATTAGCGAAGATGCAGGATGAATAAGAATAAAAAAGTGTGCTTTATATCAGCCTGAAAGGCTGATATAGGGCGCTTTTTGGTTGTATGAAAAAAAGATTCATGATATACTAAAGGATATGTCAGAAGAAAAGAGAAGGTACAAGATGATTGAGATTAATTTCAAAAGAGCAGAACTGGAGGATAAAGAAGTAATTTCTCATTATTTTAAGCACCACACCAGTCGGAGCTGTGAGAGGACTTTTGTCAATGTTTATCTCTGGTCCAGACATTATAAAGTACAGTTTGCTATCGTGGAAGATACGCTGGTATTTAAAAGTGAGGATGATGGACTTGCGTTTGCATTTCCGGCAGGGGAACCTGAGAATGTGAAGAGGGCTCTGGAGGTGCTGATGGAGTACAGTAAAGAGCAGGGATATGCGTTCTGTATGTATAATGTGACACCGGATAATTTTGCCCTGCTTGAACACTGGTATCCGGGAAGATTTCAGATTGAGTATAATGAAGACGATGCAGACTACGTCTATGAATCAGAAAAGCTTGCTACTTTGTCCGGTAAAAAGCTGCACAGCAAGCGAAACCATGTAAATAAATTCAAGACAGAATATGAAGGACGCTGGAGTTACGAGCCGATTACAAAGGATAATCTGGAAGAATGCTTTCAGATGGGATTAAAATGGCGGAATGAAAATGGATGTGAAGAGGACATTGAAAAGAATGCAGAGATATGTGTGACGCTGAATTCCCTTCGCCTGTTTGAGGAGCTGGAGCTGGTGGGAGGTATCCTGAGAGTTGATGGGGAAATCGTGGCATTTACCATTGGAGAACCCATCTGTTCCGATACTTTTGTAGTCCATATTGAGAAGGCATATGCAGATATTCCGGGAGCATACAACATGATCAACCAGCAGTTTGTGGAGCATGAATGTATGAATTATAAATATGTAAACAGAGAAGAAGATACCGGATCAGAGGGACTCCGGAAGGCAAAACGTTCCTATCGGCCGGTGTTTATGGTGGAAAAAGGAGACGTAACGGAAATTCAACAATGACAATATATTAAAAAGACAGGAGAGAAAAGAGAATGATAGCTGAAAAAATGAAAGGTATGGTGGCAAACAGTTCCGCCATCCGTGCAATGTTTGAAGAAGGTAACCGTCTGGCAGGAATCTACGGGGCAGAGAATGTATTTGATTTTAGTCTGGGCAATCCGAATGTGGCAGCACCGGAGGCAGTTAAAAAGGCAATTATTGAGCTTCTTGACGAGGAAAATCCGGTGGTTCTCCATGGATATACCAACAGCAACTGTGGATACGCTGATGTGAGACAGGCTGTGGCAGATTCTCTGAATGAGCGTTTTGGAACGGCATTCGAGGGAAAAAATATTGTTATGACCGTGGGAGCGGCAGGCGGACTGAATGTAATACTGAAGACTCTGATCAATCCGGGAGATGAGGTTATTGCTTTTGCACCGTATTTTGGAGAATACCGTTCCTATACCAATAATTACGATGGTGTTTTGGTGGAAATCTCCCCGAATACCGTGGATTTTCAGCCAAAACTGGACGAATTCGAGCAGAAGATCACACCGAAGACCAAAGTAGTAATTGTAAATACACCGAACAATCCTACCGGAGTAGTTTATTCCGAAGAAACCATCAAGAAGCTGGCTGCCATTATGGAAGCAAAACAGAAGGAATTCGGTACAGATATTTATCTGATTTCCGACGAGCCGTACCGTGAGCTTGTATACGATGGAGTAGAAGTACCGTTCCTCACAAAATATTATGCAAATACCATTATCGGGTATTCCTACAGCAAATCCCTGTCTCTTCCGGGAGAACGTATCGGATATCTGGTCATTCCGGATGAGGTAACCGACAGTGAGACCGTTCTGTCTGCCGCAAATGTGGCAACACGTATTCTGGGATTTGTAAATGCACCGACTCTTCAGCAGAAGGTTGTTGCAAAATGTCTGAATGAGAAGACGGATATTTCCTTCTATGACAGAAACAGGGAAACCCTTTATAACGGACTGCGTGACTGTGGATTTGAATGCATTAAGCCGGAGGGCGCTTTCTATCTCTTTGTGAAGTCTCCGGTTGCAGATGAAAAGGAATTCTGTAATGCAGCAAAGAAATACAATATCCTGATCGTACCGGGAAGCTCTTTCGCATGTCCGGGATATGTAAGACTGGCATACTGTGTGTCTTATGAAACAATCGTAAATTCACTGCCGAAGTTCAGAGAGCTGGCAAAGGAGTATTCTTTAGTTTAATAAGACAGAAGTTACTGAAAAGGAGACGGATAAATGAAGGCATTTGAGAAAAATATACGAAAAGTGGAGCCGTATGTGCCGGGAGAACAGCCGCAGCGTAAGGTAATAAAATTAAATACCAATGAAAATCCCTATCCTCCGGCACCGGGGGTGACTCAGGCTATACAGAATCTGAGTGTGGACAGACTGCGCCTGTATCCGGATCCTACATCGAAGGTGCTGGTGGATGCGCTGGCAGAATATTATGGCGTAGGTCCGGATCAGGTGTTTGTAGGCGTGGGTTCCGACGATGTATTATCCATGTGTTTTCTTACATTTTTTAACTCGGAAAAGAAAATACTGTTTCCGGATATTACCTATTCTTTTTATAAGGTGTGGGCAGATCTGTACCGGATTCCGTACGAATGTCAGAAGCTGGATGAGAACTTCCACCTTGTAAAGGAAGATTATTATAAGGAAAATGGAGGAGTTATTTTCCCGAATCCCAATGCCCCGACAGCAATATATGAGGATCTGGATTTTGTGGAGGATATCATTGCCCATAATCAGGATGTCATAGTCATTGTGGATGAAGCATATATTGACTTTGCGGGAAGATCAGCGATAGAGCTGATTGATAAATATGAGAACCTGATCGTAGTGCAGACATTTTCCAAGGCCCGTTCCATGGCAGGAATGCGGATTGGCTACGCCATCAGTAATCCGAAGCTGATCAAGTATCTGAATGACGCAAAATATTCTTTCAACTCCTATACCATGAACCAGACCTCACTGGCATATGGTGTGGAAGCGGTGAAAGATAAGGCTTATTTCGAAGAAACTGTAGGAAAAATCGTAGAAACGAGGGAATGGGCTAAGGAAGAATTCAGGAAGCTTGGATTTGAATTCCCGGATTCAAAGGCCAATTTCATCTTTGTCACACATCCGAAATATGACGCCAGAGAAATATTCGAGGCATTGAAGGCCAACGATATATTTGTAAGATTCTGGGGAAGCGAGAGAATTGAACAGTATCTCCGTGTGACAATAGGAACCAGAGAAGAAATGGAAGTATTATTTGATTTCCTTAGAAAATATTTTGCAGAAAAATAAATGATTGGAGATAGTTATGACAGAAACATTAGTACAGAGTGTAATTGATGCACTTAGCGGAAGCTTTGGGAAAGAGGCAATTGTATTTATCATTTCCATGATTCCGATTCTGGAGCTTCGAGGTGCACTTCTGGTGGCGGGACCGATCCTTGGTGTTCCGGTGTCCACTGCCATCCCTCTTTGTGTGATCGGGAATATTATTCCCGTTCCGTTTATCCTGCTTTTAATCACACCGATTTTTAACTGGATGAAAGGAACGAAGATATTTAAGCCTCTTGTGGATAAGCTGGAGGCAAAGGCCATGAGTAAGAGTGATAAGATTGAAAAATATGAATTCTGGGGGCTGGTGCTCTTTGTTGGAATACCGCTTCCGGGTACGGGAGCATGGACCGGATCTCTGATTGCAGCACTTCTTGGCATTAAGTTCAAGAAAGCATTTCCGGCGGTAATCATCGGGATCTGCATGGCAACCGTAATTATGTGGTTCGTTTCTTATGTACTTCTCGGCGGCGTGAATCTTCTGGGATAGCTCCGGCAATATTGTCGGCAGGAGGTATTCTATGGATAACTTACATGAAATCATTATTCCAAATAGCGACCTTCCCTTTAAATTTTTCATATTTGAAGGGAAGGACGGTAATTATATACGGCAGAAACACTGGCATCGGTCTGTTGAGATATTTGCTCTTTTTGAGGGAGAACTTGAGTTTTTCATTGAAGAAAAGCAGTATTCTTTAAGGCCGGGGCAGTTTATGCTGGTCAATTCTAATGAGGTACATTCTGTACACTCACCGAAGGCAAATAAGACAATTGTACTTCAGATTCCCCTGGCAACATTTGAAAAATATTATACAGACGACAGATTCATTTATTTTACTCACAGTTCCAGACTTCAGGATGAGGAGATCATGTATCTGATCGGGGATATGTATGAGACTTATCTGGAGAAACCCTGTGGATATGAATTGAAGGTTCAGAGTCAGTTCTATATGTTGATCTATATTCTGGTTACCAGGTATCGGGAGGCAGAACCGGATCCGGAAAAGGTAAGGCAAAATCGAAAACTGAACCGGTTATCCGGAATTACGGCATACATAAAGGAGAATTATGAGAAAGAGCTGACGCTTGTGGATCTGGCGGGTATTTTCGGATATTCTCCAACCTATCTTTCCAGAATGTTCCAGAAGTATGCAAAAATAAATTACAAGACCTATCTTGATAATGTCCGGCTGGAACATGCCTATGAGGACATGGTTTTAACCACATATTCGATTGGGGAGATAGCCGGGCGGAATGGATTTCCTAACAGCAAGGCATTTGCAAAGGTATTTAAGGCCAGATACGGTGTCATGCCAAGTGAATTCCGAAAAAGTTCCGGAAAACTGAAAAAAGACAATTATTTGCCATAAATAAGTAAAAAAATCGGTAGAATGTACTGAAAAAAGTTGATATACTGACCTTATAAAGAACTTGAATGTATGAATATATAAGGAGGACAAGAAACATGAGTAATATGCCACAGGTAAAAATCGGAGTTGTTGCAGTGAGCCGTGACTGCTTCCCGGAAAGCTTATCTGTCAACAGAAGAGCAAATCTTATGAAAGCTTATACAGAGAAATACGGATCAGAAGGAATTTACGAGTGCCCGATCTGTATCGTAGAGAGCGAAATTCACATGGTACAGGCTTTGGAAGATGTGAAAAAGGCAGGATGTAATGCGTTAGTTGTATATCTTGGAAACTTTGGACCGGAGATTTCCGAGACTCTGCTTGCAAAGCATTTTGAGGGACCGAAGATGTTTATTGCTGCTGCAGAAGAGTCAGGAGACAATCTGCTCGATGGACGCGGAGATGCTTATTGCGGTATGCTGAATGCAAGCTATAATTTAAAGCTTCGCAACATTAAGGCATACATTCCGGAATATCCGGTTGGAGATGCAGAGGAATGTGCAGATATGATTCATGAGTTTCTTCCGATCGCAAGAGCAATTGAAGGACTGAATAATCTGAAGATCATCAGCTTTGGACCGCGTCCGCTGAACTTCCTTGCATGTAATGCACCGATTAAGCAGCTCTATAATATGGGAGTGGAAATCGAAGAAAATTCTGAGCTGGATCTGTTTGAAGCATTCAACAAACATGCGGGAGATGAGAGAATTCCGGCTGTTGTTGAGGATATGGCGAAAGAACTGGGAACAGGAAATAAGAAACCGGAGATCCTTTCCAAGCTTGCACAGTATGAACTGACACTGAAAGACTGGATCGAAGAACACCGCGGTTACCGCAAATATGTTGCTATCGCAGGAAAATGCTGGCCGGCATTCCAGACACAGTTCGGTTTTGTACCATGTTTTGTGAACAGCCGTCTGACCGCACAGGGAATCCCGGTATCCTGTGAAGTAGATATTTACGGAGCACTCAGTGAGTTTATTGGAACGGTTGTAAGTCAGGATGCGGTAACTCTTCTGGATATCAACAACTCCGTGCCGAAGGATATGTACGAGTCAGAGATCAAAGGAAAATATAACTATACTCAGAAGGATACTTTCATGGGATTCCACTGTGGAAATACAGCTTCAGGAAAACTGGTTTCCTGCGAGATGAAGTATCAGAAGATTATGGCAAGAACACTTCCGGAAGAGGTTACACAGGGAACTCTGGAAGGAGATATTGCTCCTGGAGATATCACGTTCTTCCGCCTGCAGAGCACTGCCGATAATATTCTGCGCGCATATATCGCACAGGGAGAGGTCCTTCCGGTTGCATCCCGTTCCTTTGGAAGTATCGGTGTATTTGCAATCCCGGAGATGGGAAGATTCTACCGCCACGTACTGATTGAGGGAGGTTATCCGCATCACGGAGCCGTTGCTTTCGGTCATTTTGGAAAAACATTGTACGAAGTATTCAAGTACATAGGTGTTCCGGTGAATGAGATCGGATACAATCAGCCGGCAGGCGTGAGATATCCGACAGAGAATCCATGGGGATAATCAAACAGGCAGGAGAAAAACAGATGTTATATATAGGAGTTGATCTGGGAACTTCAGCAGTGAAGCTGCTTTTGATGGATGAGACAGGTGTTATTAAAAATATTGTGTCCAAAGAATATCCTTTATTCTTTCCTCATCCGGGCTGGTCAGAGCAAAGGCCGGAAGACTGGTTCACCCAGTCTATGGAGGGAATCAAAGAGCTGACGGAAGGCTGTGACAAAGCTCAGGTGGCAGGAATCAGCTTTGGCGGACAGATGCATGGTCTGGTGGCACTGGACAGTGAGGATCAGGTGATACGTCCGGCGATTCTGTGGAATGACGGAAGAACCGGAGAGGAAACGGATTATCTCAATCAGGTAATCGGCAAGGATAAGCTTTCCGAGTATACTGCAAATATTGCATTTGCAGGATTCACAGCACCGAAAATTCTCTGGATGAAGAATAATGAGCCGGAAAATTTTGCAAAGATTGCAAAAATCATGCTGCCGAAGGATTATCTGGCGTATCAATTATCCGGTTCCTTCTGTACAGATGTATCGGATGCATCCGGCATGCTTCTGATGGATGTGAAAAATCGCTGCTGGTCTAAAGAAATGATGGATATCTGTGGAGTAACAGAGGCTATGCTTCCAAAATTGTATGAGAGTTATGAAGTGGTAGGAACTCTGAAAGAGGATATCGCAAAAGAACTGGGATTATCCCGGGAGGTAAAGGTTATCGCAGGAGCCGGCGATAATGCGGCGGCAGCAGTCGGAACCGGCACGGTAGGTGACGGAATGTGCAACATCTCTCTTGGAACCTCCGGTACTATTTTCATTTCCAGTAAGAATTTTGGAGTGGATGAGAACAACGCTCTTCATTCTTTTGCACATGCAGACGGCAGCTATCATCTGATGGGATGCATGCTGAGTGCAGCATCCTGCAATAAATGGTGGAATGAAGAAATATTAAAGACGAAAGATTTCGCAGCAGAGCAGGCAGGTATTACGAAACTTGGAGAGAACAATGTATTTTATCTTCCATATCTGATGGGAGAACGTTCTCCTCACAATAACCCGAAGGCAAGAGCTATGTTCATAGGAATGTCCATGGATACTACCAGAGAAGATATGACGCAGGCAGTGCTGGAAGGTGTGGCATTCGGTCTTCGTGATTCACTTGAGGTGGCAAGAAGCCTTGGAATCCGGATAGAGCGCACAAAGATCTGCGGAGGAGGCGCAAAGAGTCCTCTGTGGAAAAAGATTATCGCCAACGTCATGAACCTGAAGGTGGATGTGATAGAGAGCGAGGAAGGACCGGCACTCGGCGGAGCCATGCTGGCAGCAGTAGGCTGCGGCGAATATCCGGATGTGAAGGCAGCAGCTGATAGAATCGTTAAGGTAATCGATACGGTTGAGCCGGATCCGGAGCTGACCGCGAAGTACGAAGAGAGATATCAGAAGTTCAGGAAGATATATCCGACAGTGAAAGAACTGTATTAGAACAAAGTTGCATGAAAATCTTCTGAAAATTTCCTCATATTTGTGCAGTATTTATTTGTCTTGGGTGTTATAATACACATGTAACAAAAAGAAATACTTAACTGGACCTGCAGTCATTGTAGTACAGGCCCTCTAAGCATTCAGTTTTAGGAGGAAAAGATAAATGAATACTTTAAAAGCTGAAAAAAGAAACATGGAAATCAAGGCAAAAAGACTTAGACGGGAAGGATTTGTTACAGGAAATGTATTTGGTAAGAAAATTGAAAAGTCTATACCAATTAAGCTTGTAAGATCTGATGTGGATAAACTTCTCAAAGAACACGGAAAAGGCAGTCAGATTATGCTGGATGTAGATGGAGAGATGATGGATGTCCTGGTAAAGGAAATTGATTTTAACACCATAAAAGGCCAGGTGGATGAAATTGATTTTCAGGCTCTTGTAAAAGGAGAAAAGGTACACTCTGTTGCGGAAGTTGTTCTTTTGCATCACGAAAAAGTAACGACAGGCGTTCTGCAGCAATTAATTCATGAGATTTCTTATAAGGCAACACCGGATGCACTGGTCGAGAAAGTTGAGATTGATGTGAGCAACATGCGGGTAGGAGATACGATTTTCGTGAAAGATCTGGATATCGCTTCTGATAAGGATATTGATCTTCACACGGATCCTGAGGCAGCTGTGGTAACAGTCTATGAAGTACACGGCTCTGCTGCGGAAGAGGCGGAAACGGAAGAGACAGCTGAATAATCTTAAATGATATGAAAAAAAGCAGATTCAGATGTGAGAACATTTCTGAATCTGTTTTTTTGACAAAAATATTTGCTAAACCTATAGTTTTTTGACCTGAATTGTTATATAATGAGCTGTTCAATAAAACGAAAAGCAAGTGAGGCAATTTGAAAAATAATAACGCATTACATAAAATGGTTTTTCCTATATATCTGGTTGTTCTTTGCTGTACAGCTCTTCTTTTGATTCATCTGGGGGTTGATCATCATAATGATGTGATTCAGTTGAGAAAAGACACCGGTTACAGAAGCATAAAAGAGTTATCATATACAGAGATAAATAATTTCGATGCTCCGGCTGGTATTCAGAAAGAATACATACTGAATATAGACAATGTGGAAGGCGGTGAAAACTGTCTTGCCTTCTACCTGGTGCATTCTTATGCGCAGATATATATCGATGATGAAATGGTATACAGTCTGCAATGTAAAGATGGGGGTTCATCCGGTGAAACAGTGGGGTGCAAATGGATTTTTGTTCCGGTGACTCAGTTTGATTCCGGAAAGCAGATACGGGTTGTAATAACACCGGTGTATAAGGCTGTCAGTAAGAGAAGTGTGGAATTCTATGTCGGATCACGGTATGCGATTATCGCAAGCAGATTATTGGATGATCTGTCAGATATTATATTAAGTTTTCTGGCTGTTTTAATGGGTGGAATATTTATATTGATTTCTGTATTTTCGTGGATACAGAGGAAAAAAAATATAAGCCTGTTTTATCTGGGATTATTTTCCTGTTTTTTGGGTACATGGAAGATAACAGATATTCGGTCTGCTTCACTAATGTTTAAAAATAATCCGATGCTGGTTTCACAGATTTCGCTTATCATGCTGGGAATTTCAGTAGTACCGTTTGTATGCTTTATTAGAAAGCAATTCGAAAAAAATAAATATGTTTTTTTAGATGTAATTTGTTATATCTCCATTATTTCTGTCATGCTGCAGGTCATGCTTCAGTTTTTTGGGATAATGGATCTGAGAGAAACTCTGTTCATCAGCCATCTGGTAATCGCAACGGCAGCAGTAGCGGTGACTTTGGTGGTATTGAATGAATTTCGGAAGAAAAAAAGAAGTCGAAAGGTATGGATTACCCTGGGCTGCTTCCTGTTGTGTGTCGTGGGGGCAACTATTGATCTGATTTTTTTCTATGTGAATGGAACATCTCATGGGACTATGAGCATGATTGCAGTTTTTCTGATCTATATCGCTGTTATGGGGGCCGTATCCATAGCAGAATTAAATCAGCAGGCAACGATAGATTACAGTACCGGACTTTTCAATCGGAGCCGATGCAGAGAACTGTTGTCAGATCAGGCAATGATTCAGGGAGAAGTGTGCCTGATGATGTTCGATTTAAACCAGCTTAAGATGGTCAATGATACACAGGGACATGAAGCGGGCGACTACATGATCTCTCAATTTGCAGAAGTGCTTCGGAGAAATACTCCGGCCCGCGCGTTTTTGGGACGTTACGGGGGTGATGAGTTTATTGCTGTGATCAGGAAATGTGATAATGAACACGTATTAAAAATTTTAAAGAATATCTCTGATGAAGTGAAGAAGCATAATCAATCTGATATGAAAGTGAAGGTTGATTATTCGGTGGGCTACTCCATTTCGACAGAATTTGAAGAATGTACGATGGAAGATCTTCTGGAAAAGGCTGACTGTAGGATGTATGAGGACAAGAGAGCCTATTACGAAAAACTTGGTATGACTTATGAATCGCAGAAATAAAGAACATGGAATGACAAAGAAAGTGGTTTCTGTAGAAATACAGGAGCTGCTTTTTTTGTTGCGATTTTTATATAAATCTTTATACTATCTTAATCTCTTTTTTATCTTATTAATACAGCCTTTATAGCGGATGTGAGATGATTCATCTTAGAAGGAGTCCAATCTCCTTCCGGGATAAAGTGATATGAGGAGTAAGTGGAAATGAAAAAAAGGCGATGGACTTCATTTCAGATTATAATATGTGGTTTTGCATTGGTAATTCTCACAGGAAGTATTCTGCTTATGCTTCCTGTTTCAACGAAAGAAAGCGGAGGGGCACCGTTCCTGGATGCAGTGTTTACTGCTACGTCGGCGGTATGTGTGACGGGACTTGTGGTTCATGATACGGCAGCTTACTGGTCAGCATTTGGGCAGGCTGTGATTCTGGGGCTGATCCAGGTTGGAGGTATGGGAGTGGTGACCATTGCGGTGGCAGTTGCGATGGTGTCAGGAAGGAAAATAGGTCTGATGCAGAGGAGCACGATGCAGGAAGCAATTGCTGCACCTCATGTGGGTGGAATCGTACGGCTGACGGAATTTATCCTGAAAGCAACTCTGTTGATCGAATTGTTGGGTGCACTTGTTATGTTTCCGGTATTTTTTAAAGAATTCGGACTTGGAAAAGGAATATGGTACTCGGTTTTCCATTCCATATCTGCTTTTTGTAATGCCGGATTTGATCTGATGGGAATTCGGGCTCCACTCTCATCACTGACCGGATTTTCAGGGAATCCGGTGATTAATATTACAATTATGCTGTTGATTATTATCGGAGGAATTGGGTTCCTGACCTGGAGCGATATACGTACAAGAAAGTTTCATTTTCGGGAATACCGCCTTCAGAGCAAAGTGATTTTAAGTATGACAGTTTTATTAATCATCATACCGGCTGTGTATTTCTATTTTGGTGAATTCGGAGAACTGCCACAGAAGGAACGTATCCTGGAGTCGTTATTTCAGTCGGTAACTCCAAGGACAGCGGGATTTAATACGGCGGATCTTACGGCACTCAGTGAAACAGGGGTTGCGGTAATCATAATATTGATGATGATCGGCGGCTCCCCCGGTTCTACAGCAGGTGGAATGAAAACAACAACGGTAGCCGTTCTTGCTGCATCAGCATCAGCTGTATTCCGGAGAAGAGAAGATGCCCAGATGTTTGGACGCCGGTTTGCGACGGATACCATACGTTATGCGGCGGCGATTTTTATGATATATTTGATCCTTTTCTTAACAGGAGGAATGGTCATCAGTAAAGTAGAAGGAATTCCCATTCTGACCAGCTTGTTTGAAACAGCCTCGGCAATCGGAACAGTGGGGTTATCCCTTGGGATTACGGCACAGCTTGGGGTTCTGTCCCGTTGGATTTTGATTTTTTTGATGTTTTTTGGAAGAGTTGGGGGATTGACATTGATTTTTGCTGCGGTATCCGGAACGAAGATACATGGATCAAGATATCCTCAGGAAAAGATTACGGTAGGATAGGAGAGATAAGAAATGAAATCAATATTATTAGTAGGACTGGGAAGATTTGGAAGACATGTGGCTGTGAAATTACATGAACTGGGGCATCAGGTTATGGCAGTTGACAAACAGGAACAGAGGGTGGATGCAGTACTTCCATACGTTACGAATGCGCAGATCGGTGACAGCACGGATGAAGATTTCCTTGCATCTCTGGGTGTTCGGAATTTTGATGTGTGTATCGTAGGCATTGGAGATGATTTTCAGGGTTCGCTGGAGACAACTTCGTTATTAAAAGAGCTGGGAGCAAAATTCGTGGTATCCAGAGCAGCCAGGGATGTTCACGCGAAATTCCTGCTTCGAAACGGAGCAGATGAGATTGTATATCCGGAGAAGCAGCTTGCAACATGGACGGCAATCCGGTACAGTGCGGATCATATTTTCGATTACATAGAGTTAGGTGGAGAATATGCGATTTTTGAAATTGCTGTTCCGGATGCATGGAAGGGCAGAACGATCGGGCAGCTGGATATTCGTAAAAAGCACAACATCAATATCATGGCAACTAAGAGAAATGGAAAGCTGGATATGAATGTAACCCCGGATACGATGCTATCCGGAGAGGAAACCATGTTAGTACTGGGAAAAAATAAACATATACATAAGTGTTTTCATTTATAAATCAAAGATTTGCGGGGTGGGATTATGGAAAATGTACTATTGATCTGCGGATTGCTTGCTGCAGGAATGTGGGGATTTTCCCTTATGAAAAAAATAGATACATTTTTACAGGGAAATGAAGTGAATGAAGAGGTAAAAAGTGCTATAATTCTGGGAGAATCTACAACAAAGGATAGAATGACAAAAATGACAGCTGAAAATGAAAGAGAAGAACATGTTCTGGTCTGCCTTTCAACTTCTCCATCCAATGCAAAAAGCATTCGCACTGCCGCGCGTCTGGCACAGGCATTTAAGGGGACATTTACCGCACTTTTTGTGGAAACACCGGATTTTCAGTATATGGCGCAGGAAGACAAGCAGCGCCTTCGCTCTAATATCCGTCTGGCAAAAGAGCAGGGAGCCAGAATAGAAACGGTCTTCGGTGAGGATATTCCTTATCAGATTGCGGAGTTCGCCCGGCTTTCCGGTGTGACGAAAATCGTGCTGGGGCGCAGTATGGTAACAAGACGGTTTCCGTTTGGAAAGCCTCTTCTGACGGATAAACTGATTGCCTATGTTCCGAATACCGATATTCATATTATTCCGGATCAGTCGGTTAAGAGAATTTACCGGGGGAAGAGACAGAAGAGCAGACCTTTTATTGTCTGCTTTGCAGATATTCTGAAATGCGCAGCGGGACTCGCACTGGCAAGTATACTGGGACTTGTGTTTGAGAGACTTGGTTTTACCGAAGCAAATATTATTACGGTATATATTTTAAGCGTGCTGGTCGTTGCAGTGGTGACGACACACCGTATCTATTGCCTGATTTCATCTCTGGCAAGTGTGTTTGTGTTTAATTTTCTGTTTACAGAACCGAAATATACATTGTTTGCCTATGATCCGGGATACCCGGTGACTTTTCTTGTGATGTTCCTGGGCGCATTGATGGCGGGGACACTGGCTGCCCGTCTTAAGAACCATGCGAAACAGTCTGCACAGACGGCGTACCGGACTAAAATTCTCTTTGATACGGATCAGCTCCTGAATAAAGTAAAGGGGCGGGATGCAATCATAGATGTGGCGGCAAACCAGCTTGTGAAACTACTGGGAAGAAATATTGTAATCTATTTGTCTGAAAACGGTATGTTGAAAGAAGGACGAGCTTTTTATGTAAAACCGGAGACAGATACGGAGATTTATTCTACCGCCGAAGAAAAAGAAGTTGCAGAGTGGGTACTGGAGAATAATAAACATGCCGGAGCCGGAACCAGCCATTTTTCGAACGTCAGATGCCAGTATCTTGCGCTTCGGGTAAATGATAATGTATACGGTGTGGTTGGAATAGATTTGAAAGAGCAGGTACTGGACACATTTGAACACAGTATTCTTCTCTCCATCCTGGGTGAATGTGCCCTTGCTCTGGAGAATGACAAAAATGCCAGAGAGAAGGAAGAGGCTGCGATCGTTGCGAAAAATGAGCAGCTTCGTGCGAATCTTCTGCGGGCTATTTCCCATGATCTTCGTACACCGCTGACTTCCATATCCGGAAATGCAAGCAATCTGATCTCGAATGCGGAACAGTTTGATGAGCTGACAAAAAAGCAGTTATATACAGATATTTATGATGATTCCATGTGGCTGATCAATCTGGTGGAAAATCTGCTTGCGGTTACCAGGATAGAAGAGGGGAGAATGAACATCCGCATGTCGGCAGAGCTGATAGATGAAGTGATTGCAGAAGCACTGCGTCACGTAAACCGCAAAAGTGTGGAGCATGAGATCAGGGTGTGTGGTTCGAAAGAACTGCTGCTGGCGAAAGTTGATGCAAGGCTCATCGTTCAGGTTATCATTAATATTGTTGACAATGCTATCAAATATACACCGAAGGATTCTGTGATTGAGATTCGAACTAAGAAAGAGGAAGACCGTATTACTATTTCCATAGCAGATAACGGTCCCGGAATTGCAAAAGAAGATAAACCACATATTTTCGATATGTTTTATACCGGAGCCGGAAAAATCGGTGACAGCCGAAGAAGTCTGGGGCTTGGGCTTGCGCTCTGTAAAACAATAATCAATGCACACGGAGGAGAAATATGGCTGCAGGACAATGCGCCGACAGGATGTATTTTCTCATTTACACTGCGTGCTGAGGAGGTAAACTTACATGAATAAACCATTGATTCTGGTCGTAGAGGATGACGCGCCTGTGCGGAACCTGATTACAACTACATTGAAAGCACACGATTATCATTATTTGACTGCATCAACGGGTGAAACGGCTATAATGGAGGCCTCCTCCCACAATCCGGATGTGATTTTCCTGGATCTGGGACTGCCGGATATGGATGGAGTAGACATCATCCGGCGCATCCGTAGCTGGTCCAACCTTCCCATTATTGTGATCAGTGCGCGAAGTGAGGATACAGATAAGATAGAAGCACTGGATGCGGGAGCGGATGATTATCTGACCAAACCATTTTCTGTGGAGGAGCTTCTGGCACGTCTTCGGGTGACGCAGCGCAGACTTCTTTATATGGAGAATCAGGCACCGAGTCAGTCCGTATTTACCAACGGGGCACTGAAAATCGATTATGCGGCAGGGTGCGCCAGCATAGGGGAGAAGGAGCTACATCTGACCCCGATGGAGTATAAGCTTTTGTGCCTCCTCTCCCAAAATGTGGGGAAGGTATTGACGCACACCTTTCTGACGCAGAAAATCTGGGGCAGCAGCTGGGAAAATGATATTGCATCACTGAGGGTATTTATGGCCACCCTTCGGAAGAAGCTGGAGTCGGAGCCGGATTCACCCCAGTATATACAGACTCATATCGGAGTGGGGTATCGGATGTTGAAAGTTGAATAAGGGAAATTGTTAAGCAAGGCGGAGTGTGACAGGCACAACCGCCTTCTTTTTTTATATACTGGTTTAGAAGGAGTGTGATTATATGTTTTTAGAAAAGAAAATGCGGCCAAGTGCTACGGCAGAGATAAAGGGCAGTGAAAAATACAGATCGATTCGTGGAAAGGTGGATTTGTATGATACTTACGGAGGCACGATCCTTGTGGCGGCAATTTACGGAATTCCCGGCGAAATCACAGAAAAAAGCGGCGGTTTTCATGGTTTTCACATTCACGATGGGGGATCCTGCACAGGAAACGTAAGTGACCCTTTTGCAGATGCGGGGCAGCATTATAATCCGAAAAAGCTGCCCCATCCGGAACATGCAGGAGATCTGCCGCCAATATTAAGTAATAACGGTACTGCGTGGATGGCAGTTTATACAACACGGTTTTACCCGGAAGAAGTGATAGGAAAGACAATTATCCTGCATGATAAACCGGATGATTTTCATTCCCAGCCTTCCGGAAATTCCGGAGAAAAGATTGCATGCGGTGAGATCGTGGGCTGGGATAAGGATATGAGATAGATATGGACCTGTAAAGACGGAAATATGCATTTCCGGGGTGTTTTGCGTTATGCAGGAATCAAAACACAGGCACAGTATCCGGGACTGGGCTGGTAGCAATGAATGGTCAAAGTCCGGCCAATCTCCGGACTAAAGTCACAGATTACGCGTCTGGTACCGTTTAGAGCGACATCGGCGTAAGTTACCAGCCATTTTTTATCTCCGTTTTTGAAAACCTCGTAGAAAGAGTGATTGAGCATTTCGGAAACAGGTATGCCTTCAACAACAGCCATTTCGGCATTGCAGTAGCGGAAAATAAAGTCTACGCCGTGCCCGCATGCATCAAAGACCAGTTCAATGATACAAAAAGCCAATGGCATTTTGTCAAGCAGGCTACATTTTTCAAGAAGATCAAGCGGAATGTGACGATCCGTATCATCCTGCATTGCATGGGGCAGGTTCAAAGATTTCCTGACTTGTTTATGCTGGCTTACATTTCTCTTTCGCCCCTGAAAAATGCATCCATCCGTCATAGTATATAAACCCTCATCTGAAATGTTTACAATCTGATCTTTTCTCAGAGTGATACCTTTGGTAATATTCAGAAAATCATCTGTGGGTAAATACAATGCAATTTCTTTCATGGGAATTGTGGTAGTAAGTTTTTCTCCGTTAAGGAGAGTAATGATTGTATGCGGATTCTGGCGTGTAAGATACATGATGTCAGAATCCTTTATTTTTTTGCGCTCAAAATAGCGCGGCACATTATAATTCATAAGTTAACCATCCTTTACATTCTGAATTTATATTACTACAGATGATCTTAAATTACAATACAGGGAATTAAAACGCATAATAATAAACATATAATATGATGATAAATTAAATATGTTGTGTGTTTGATTCGAAAAATAAATAATTAAGAAGATTTAAAACGATGTAAAGTTGCACATAAATTGAATTTATGTTATTGTTAATATAAATGTTCTACGCGAAAGGAGGAGAAAAATGATAAAGATAAAGTATAAACGAAATATTTTTAAAAGATTTTTGGCTGTGATACTGACCATCGTGCTGGTGACGGGAAGTTTCTTTGCAATTCCGGCTAAGCAGGTGGAAGCCGGTATAGGCGCAAAAATTGCCGGAGTAGTTGTACACGGAGCGAAGAGAGGGCTTGTTATGGTGTGCAACCATGCAGCGGACTCGGGCACAGAACTTGGTGAGCTTTTGGGAAAGCTTGGAAATATGCTCAAATCACCGGAAGAAAAACGAGCGGATAAAATTATCGATATGTGCGAGGAGATTCTGAAAGATCTTGAAGTGATCGAGGAGGAACTTACATATATCGAAAAACAGAATAAAGATATGGAGCTTAAATTGGATCAAATAGCAATTAGCGATATCGCTGATGTTATGGATGATTTCAATGTTCGATATCACACGATCTGGTCTGAGTATGAGGCTTTGCTGGTTGCTGCCATAAATTATGGAGAGAATCCGACTCAGGAAAATTATAATGCCCTGAAATTGCAATACGATACAATTGAAAAGTTCTATAAAAATGAGTCCCTGGAAAACAAGGACTCCACAACCATATCCTTTAATTTTACGAATGATATTCTTGCTTATCTCCGTGCGGTCAGCCCTTATGAGCCGGCATCCACATACCAGGAGCCGGACCAATGGAAAGACAGGTTTAAAAATGGCGCAGTCGATAATACATATCTTACTGCTGTAAAGAACTATTATACAGATGCGACTGCATCCCAGTCATGGATGTACGAAGCAATGACCAATGGTCTGAATTACGCTATTATACCTATGTGTTATTATATGCAGGTGTTTCAGCTCTATACAGTGATGAAAGTGAATGCGATCAATGTAGATACATCCATGACCTGGGAAGAGCGGGCTGACAAAATAGCCCTTGCATGGTCAGAGCTTGAAAAGGGAAGCAATTATGTGGTGAATGCGATCAATCAGATGGCTTCTATCTGTGGTAATGTGACGACTGACTGTATGAGGCCTTATGACACACAACCCACAAGAGTCACAATGGATTATGAGGAATCAAGAGAGGTGGGTACACATCAATTAGGACATGGTCAGGAAGTATATACAGCTACAGCGAGTAAGACAAAAGACACTTTGGCATATTCCATTTTGAAATTAAGAGATGGAAGTACCTATGCCGTATATAGCGATGGAGGTATTAATCCGACATTTACATTGGGCGATATGGTTATGGTGACGGATAAGTGGGTGGCAACGAATCATAATCCGACCGGAGATTACTATAATCTTCTTCATGGAAAAGGTCACTGGGCAGCATTTAACCTGATTGCAGGGCCGGAGGAGTTATCGGAGATTACAGAATACGGTTCATATGATCTGGCTTCCAATAATCTGGCAGAATATCTTGTAAAAATAGAAAAAATGTCTCCTGTATTTGCCAATTATGAAAACACAGATCCTTTCTATGGTGTTACAAGAACCTATGATAATTATGACGCGCTTAATCAGACAGGGGATGCAAATGTAGATTTTTATGATTTGAAATCCGTGCAAAGATCGGATCTGGGCGCGTCAAGGAAAGATCTGGATCTGGAAGATGATATTCTGGAAGAGGGAATTGATGACAGAACTGCAGGATTTATCATGAAAAAAGATTCTGATAAGGATGTGCCTCTGGAATTCAGGGTGGTAAAGGACGAAGGGGCTGATGTCAGAATAGTAAATAATGATAAACTGGATGAGAATGGAGATCCAACAGTAATTTTTCCGGACGATAATGGTAATTACACTATTCCGGCAGGAGATTGCATTGATGTTCGGGTGAAGCTGGATGACGGCAAAGAAATCTCATCGGCTTATTTATACGGAGAAAATCAGGCGGGTCGTTTGAGAGAAGTGGATGATTTTGCTACTGTTGATGATATCGGTGATATCGAGGATTTTCTGGAGGTCAGTGATGATGGATATTACGTATTAAGCACATTTCCTATGCCTTTCAGAAATACAACGCTGCAGATTGTGACAAAGAATATAGAAGAGGAATGCATGGCAGTTTTGGAAGATGACGGGCAGAAAGCAAAACTGCAGTTTACCGGTACCCCCGGAATAGACCGGAAATCATTTACGGCCGAAAGTACGGTCAGTGTCAATGTATGGACGGAAGAAGGTATCCTTGCGGAAGGTATTGAAGTAACGGATGTATCCGGGAATCCCCTGTCGGATATAGAAGTGACAGAGGATAAAGATAGAGAAAGTACATTGCCTGATGGAGTGAAGGTCTATACGTTTACCATGACGAAAGAAATGGTAGAGAGTATGGGAACAAAAGAAGTAAAAATATCTCCAAAACTTGCAGAAGGTCATACAGTGACTCTTACGGAGTGCGAACACGGACAACTTGTATTTGCAGACAGTGATGGTCAGACAATTGAAAGTGCAGGTATGAGCCGTACATTTTATAGTGGCGAGCGGGTGTACGTTAAGGGAGTACCGAGTGATGCCGATTCATATTACTGCGAGAACATTACGGTGAAAAAAGAGGACGGCACAGAGGTTTTAGTGAGAGCTGACAATGATGCTAATTTCTTCAAAATGCCGGAAGGTGACGTCAGAGTATTAGCCGAGTTCGGTAAAAGAGATGGATACGAGGTTCAGTCTGTAATAGAGAATAAAAATGGTGCAGTCGGAACGGTAAAGTTTGATAATCAAACCAGTGCCCTGGCTGAGTATAACTCCGGAGAAACAGTTACTGTCAGTGTGATACCGGAAGAAGGAAGCGCGATGGAAAGCTATTCTGTTACAACAGCTTCCGGGGATGAAGTGGAGAGTCAGTGCAGCAGTATTACAGCACAGGACAGAATTCAGAAAATCACCTTTAAGATGCCGAGAAAAAATGTAACAGTAAAGGTAGTATTCAATAAATGCAGTGTTTACACGGGTACTTTAACTGTAGATCAGGGGCTGAAAGGAACCATAATAGAAAAGGCAGAAGCTCAGGAAGCAGGAAATGAAATACTCAGTGATGTGGTTCAGGGAAGTGCTTCATTTGCCGCAAGGACATCTTTTAAATATGAGTTAAAGGTCGAAGCAGTTGAAGAGGGCTCTTCACCGGTTGTGACCTATATTTGTGGAAGTACAGAAAAATCTTTAAGCGGTCAGGAAACAGGAGGACAGTATACCTACACTATAAGTGATATCACAGGAGATTTTAGTATTAAAGTAGATAACACAAAAGAACCGCAACAAGAAACGTTTGCGATTCCTGATTATGACACTCTTTGTTTCTATGCGGATAGAATAAATGAGGAATATGAGAATGCAGAAGGAAGCACAGAGGGAGTATATAGAAATGCAGACTATGTTGTTACGGCGGATATAACATCTACGGGGGATACCTTTTATCCTATAAAGGATTTCTATGGAACCTTTGACGGAGGCGGTCATAAAATCGAAGGGCTTTATGTAACCCAATCATTTTGCTTTATCAAAGAATTGGGAGGTACGATAAAGAACCTTGAACTCAGTAATTTCAAATCACCGGGACAGACAAGTGACGGAGCAGGTGCTTTTGCGAGGACAATGCTGCCGGGTTCACTGATTACAGATTGTAAACTATCCGGAGATTCCCACCTTTCGTCCGGACATGCCGGAGGAATTGCCTATACGGTGGAGTCTGGTGCAGTGATTCGAAACTGCGGTGTGGATACGAGCGTAAAGATATCGTGCGATGATAATTATTCAGAGTATAATTATGCAGGCGGAATTGCTTACTGTAATAATGGAAGTATTGAAAACTGCTATTTCGCAGGACAGCTGGATATAGGCTCATATGGAGGCGGATACCGCGGTAATATTTTAGGAGGTATCTGTGCAGAAGGAAGTGGAGGAAAAATCTGGAATTGCTATGTAAAGGATGGATTTGTATACGACTGGGTATTTGAAACAGCACAGCAGGGTGCCCGTGTGAATACCGTTTATGATATAGGAAACTGCGATTCCATTTCCTGCTCTTATATATCAACAGAAACGCAACAGACACTGAATAGCGCGAAAAAGCAAGATGGGCAAAATGGAATAACCTACAGTTCAAACAGCAGTGTAGACTATACAAAGACGGTTTCTGAGATGAAAAGCAGTGGCTTTGCTGATGTGTTGAATGAAAATATTACAGATACAGATCAGTATGCGGTTTGGAAACAAGATGATACCATTAATGATGGATATCCGTATCTGGAGGTTTCCGGATCCTCTGAATCGATTAAAACATACACTGCTAAAATAGGAACTGTTGCAGAAGGTGCAGAGTTAGACATACTGGATGAATTACATAACCAGAATGTGAATGAGCTTTCAGGTATTCCAGCCGGAAATACAGTTAATCTCACGGGAAGTACGACGTTTCGGAAGGTTCAGATTGAAGTTCAGGATACAACTTCAGGAAAAACCATCGTAAAGACGGAATGTGTGCCTGATGAAAATGGAAAGATCGCAACCAGTTTCAGGATGCCGTCAGGAGATGTTGAAATTACAGCCTCCAAAGGAAGTGTGCACGTTGGAAATATACCGGTTGACGCGGAAGTTCTCCCGGCCTTCAGGGCAGAGGCATCTCTTCAGAATGAAGCCGGAGAGGTGATTACAGAGGCAAAACTGACAGATACCGTTTATCTGAAGGTGGATGAAATCGAAGAAGGATATGGCGTCGGCAGGATTATGCTCAAGAGTAATTTTGAGTATGAACCATTTCAAACAATTGATGATCCGGGAGCAATCCGTCAGGAAGATGGAAGATACGCAGTTACACTGGATGATATTACAGATCTGTTGAAAGGAAAAGTGACGATATGTGTTGTAATGCAGGAGAGCAGTTATAATATTACAGCGACAGTATCTCCGGAAAACTCAGGAATTATTGAATGTGTTCAGAATGCATCTTATAAGGAGACCGTTAATTATACAGTGACTCCAAATGAAGGATACTACTGCAGTTCTCTTCTGCTTTGTGGAGCTAACGGTGACGTATTACAGAGCTTAAGTCTGGATGGTGGAGCAGGAAGCTTTACAATGCCGGCACAGGATGTTAACATTAAAGCAGCCTTTAGAAAAGCAACTTATGAAATTGCAACAAAAGACAGTGATAATATGAAGCTGTCGGTTTCTGATTCATCCGGAAACAGTATCCGCTATGCGTCTGAAGGGGATGTTGTGACAGTTCACTATTCGAAAGATGCATGGAGTGCTGATGAGAATATCTTTGTATACCAGGCGGGTGAGGCGAATCCGGTTGCACAGTGGGTTGCACAGGGAGAGGCCGATAGTGAGGACAGTCCTCTGACATTTGTAATGCCGGAAAGTGCAGTGGAAATTGTGGCATCTCAGATGGAGGGTTCCGACTATTCTATTTCTAAAATAATTGAAGGAAGCGGAACTATAGAAATCAGAGATTTGGCAACCGACAGTAAAAACAGTGCAAAGCAGGGAGAGAAAATTATTGTAGCTGCATATGCAGACAGGGGATGCTCTGTAGATCAGGACAATACAAGAGTATATGATTCTCAAAATAATATCATCGATGTGAATGCAAATATTGAAGAGAACTATGCAGTATTTTCCATGCCGGCAGAGAACATCACCGTAAAGGGAGTATTTGTTCAGAATAACTACTCCATTACTGTGAATGAACCATCCGAGGGAACGATAAGTGTGACCGATGAAAATGGAACTGATATAGATTTGAATGCTGTTCATTATGATGACAAATTAAAAATAAAGGTTGTCGGGCTTAATATTAGTTCGGTGAATTACCGAAAAACAGATGCTGAGAACAGTTCGGTTATCAATATCCCGCTTGATGAAAATGGAGAAGCTGTATTTTACATGCCGGATATGAATATTACCATTAGTGAAGGGTATCACATGGATCAGGATGAAAACGGAAATTATAAAATCTCTGATTTTTCAGATTTAAAAGAGGCAGCAGTGATTGTACAGGACAATCCAGGTGCAGATTTCATTCTGACAAATAGCATTACCGGCAGCGGCGAATCACTGACAGCTCAAATTGGAACAGCAGAAAATCCATATACGGGAACCTTTGATGGACAGGGATATTATATTTATAAATTTAATATTGATAATCAGACAGGAGATGCATCTCTCTTTGGAACAATAGGAGAGGGCGGAACTGTAAAGAGATTGGGAATTTTCTTCCAGGATGCAAAGGGAAACCGGGCAGCAGGAATTGCGGCAGTAAATAATGGACTTGTAGATGAATGTATCAGTGGTTCTAATATGGTGGGCTCTTATACAGACAGGGAAACCGGAGAACGCCATGATCTGTCAGAAACAAATACCGTTATTACAGGAGAGGAAATGGCCGGAGGCGTGGTAATTGAGAATAATGGTATGATCCGGAATACCAGAAACTATGCCGAAACCAATGTTTCTTCTATAGATGGAATTGCAGGAGGAATTGCTGCAATTAACAGGGGTATTATTGAAAACTGTTTCAACAGAGGAAATCTGAAGGCAGGAGGAATTACAGGAGGAATTGCCGGCATCAATGACGCCGGTGCTCAGATAAATATAGCCTACTGTTCATCTGCTACATTAGAAGGAAGCCAGGCGGGAGCAATCTACGGTCAGAATGCCGGTGCAATAAGCAGCACATACTACCTTGACGAGCTGTCTAATGCAACTGATCAGGGTACGAAGATGACTGTAAATGAAATGAAAAATGATACTTTTACATCAACTCTGAATAGACTGGCAGAAGGAAATGATGATCTGCGTGAATGGATTCGGGATGCGGACAAGAATGGAGGATACCCAAGAATAGCTTCTTCTATGATGGTAACAAAAGAGTTATCTGCGGAGCGAATCGGTCTTTCCGTTACAGGAACCATGCATAGAGATGCAGAATTGAGTTTTGAAACTCTTGGCAGTAGTGATGCTGTTTACAAGGCATTTGAAAAATATGCGAAGGATAATGGCATGCAGGTTCAATTCGCAGTTGATCCTGAACTCTATTATGGAAAAATCCGGGAGCATGCAGAATATGAGGGACTTTTGAGCTGCAGGATGGATGTATCAAAACGTGATGGTAAAAATTATAAAGTTCTGGTATATCAGGATGGAAAAGTAAAAGAAGTAGAACTGAATAAACAGATGCTTGCGTCTATTAAAGTTTCAGAATTGCCACAGTTTGCAGTTGTCTCCGTAAAAACCGCTGCAGACAATGGAACAGGTTCTGATAACTCAAATTCTGTTATAAATAAAGTTGTAAATTCAATCAAAACAGGAGATGGGGCTAACGTATTTATGTGGGCTGTTTTTTTGATTGCAGCAGCGTTGGGAATTGGAGTCGTTATCAGAGTCAGAAGAAAAAAAGGATAGTAGCATGAAAAGAAAAAAGTTAATTATTATTATAGTTGCCGTGGCTGCGCTTGCAGCCGCGTGCATCGCCGTTTTCGTTCTTAAAGAAATGAAAGGCAGCAAAAATTCATCTGCAAATGTAGTTGCATGGGATGTTGATATTGAAGAAAACGAGCTTCCGGAGACGGATGAAATACTTATTCCGGGGTATGACAGCATGACTATGGCAGCAAATACAAAAAAGCAGGCGGTAAGTATGGGGAATCCGGCAGATAATAATTGCTATTTCGTAATCATACTGAGGCTTGAAGACGGGACAAAGCTATATGAATCAGAGTATTTGAAGCCGGGAGAAGGGTTAAACGAGATTACTATGGAACAAGAACTGGAGTCGGGAGAATACCAGGCCATTATAGAATACAAATGTTATTCTCTGGAAGATAAAAGTTCACTAAATGGCGGAAGTGCCCAATTTAATCTTATAGTAAAGTAGTAAAGCAGGAGGAAGAGAGATGAAAAATGCAAAGGTAAAAAGATGGCTTACAGGTTTATTTGCAGCAGCGGTGGTTGCAGTTACACCGGTATATGCATTGGCAGCTGAAGGGGATGAAAAGGATCTTGATAATGTTACACCAAGAGGTGAAACGAGTGTAACAGCTTCCGTAGATGGAGAGAGTCCGACTGAACCGTCCTATGTGATAGCAATACCAAGTAAGGTTGATTTTGGTACGATCAAGCAGCCGGCTTCGGAGGCAAATTCTTACGTTACAAGAGACATTACAGTAAGAAGTGTGACAATCACAAACCTGCCAACCGGAAGTGCTGTTGCAGTTCTGGTGAAAGACAGCGCTGCAACCCAGCAGACAGATCCTTTTAAACTGGTCAAGGATGATAATGATGGTATCTACCTGACATATCAGATTTTAAATCCTTCCGGCAATTCCATTCAGGATGAGCAGTGGTATACAAATGGATTCCTTTTTAATGCGTTTACAGCTTCTGATCAAACGGCAACAAATACTTTAAGACTGAATCAGAAACAGCTTTATGGTAAAGATTTAGCTACGTATGCAGGCTCCTATACCGGTACCTTAAATTTCTTCACGAGAGTAGCTGATATCAACGATGTACAGTAGCAATGTCACAGGCAATAAAAGGCGGCATACGTCGGTCAGAAGAATAATGGTTTGTCTCTTGTTATGTATGGGCATTACCGGGATGACTCTTCCTGTTTCGGCGCAGGATGAAAGCCGGTCTGAATATGTTGGAAGTACAAAAGTAGTAGCATATGTATCTGAGGAGGCGGCTGATGCACCAGCTTCTGAAAATGATAAAAATGCGAAAACAGGAGATGAGAGCAATACAAGCTTTTTACTCATTTTGTTTATGAGTTCGATCATAGTCATAGTATATGGAGTAAAAAAATTGTATTCGGAAATCTAAAAATGAAAAGTGTGCAGTTATCGGTCTGAATTTCAGCCGAAGCTGCGCACTTTTTTACTCTATAGGAAACTGCGTTTCCATAGAGCAAAAACCCTCCGGGGGATGCGCACTCCGGCGTAAGCAGAAGATGTCGCAGAGCGACCGCCGGAGGCGCGAGAGTTCCGCTCGCGGAACTCTTTGTTCTATACGGCATGAGAGTAGTGTGATAAGATAATAAATGGAAAAATATTACAGAACGGGAGATGAAAAATATGTGGTTTGTATTTGCGTTACTGTCTGCGGTGTTTGCTGCTTTGACCTCCATATTGGCAAAGATCGGAATTGACGGAGTGAACTCCAATCTGGCAACTGCAGTTCGGACCGTGGTTGTGGTAATTATGGCATGGGGAATGGTGTTCCTGACACATACACAAAATGGTCTTTCTGAAATCAGCAGAAAAAGCTGGCTTTTTCTGGTTTTGTCCGGTCTGGCAACCGGTGCATCCTGGCTGTGCTATTATAAAGCATTGCAGATCGGTGATGCTTCAAAAGTAGTTCCGGTAGACAAATTAAGTGTAGTCATTACCCTGGTATTGGCATTCATATTTTTACATGAGGAATTTACAGCAAAATCATTAATCGGATGTATTCTGATCGGTGCGGGAACATTGATTATGGTTTTATAATTGTCAGTGTCATTTTAAATGTAACAGGTGTAATTATAAATGACGGGTGCGGGATGAAAATATTTTACGCACCCGCTATTTTTCTTGTTTTTTTGTATATTAGTATGATATAATATAAAATTGACTAGGATTATATTTTTTGAAATTTCATGTCATTTCGCATTTCAAAATATAGTTGTGAAACAGAAATCATTTTCATAAATACATGGTACAAATTGTCACAGATAGAAGAGAAATCGGGAGGTTGTTGCAGTGGGGAAAACTGTATTGGAGAAGCAGCTTGAAACTTACAGGAAAAAAATAAAAATCATGGAACATGCACTTTCCGCGAGTGCTGGAGCTTATTACAATATTAACATTACGAAAAATCTTGTTCCCGGAACGATGTATCAGGTGATCGACGATGTTGAATACAGCATCAACGAGGTAATTGGATTCCCGAACGACTGTAAATACTGGGATGTAATTGAATACTGGGGAAATCAGCTATCAGAAGAACAGCAGCCGGAATATTTTGCTTTTTTTGATATCAATCATCTGACAGAGTGTTTTGAGAACGGAGAAGATCATATTTTCCACCGTTATTGGACGAAGGATTCTCTGGGAGAGTCTATGTTGGCTGAGCAGCATGTGGTGATGTATCGTGATCTGACAAACAATGATCTTCTGGCAATTACTTATATCCTTGATCTTACAAAAATAGAAGAGATGAATGCCAGGGAGGCAGAGCATAGAAGAATCCTTGATGAAGATATAAAGAAAATTGAGGGACTGGCCGGCCAGTATTCGACTTTGTATTTTGTTAATCTCGATACAAAAGAGTATTCCAGATATAATATTAGTAAAACAGCTTTTGATGAAGATATAGGGAATGATAAGAAAAATTCAGATGATTATTTTAACAGATTCAGAGAGTTAGTGCTTGCCTATACACATCCGGATTTTCGTGACGAATTACTTAAACTGGCTGATGAGGATTATATCAGGGAACTGCTTCGGGATAAGAAAAGATATGCTTATCGGTTTCTGAATGCCGGAATAAGCGGTGAATATCAATGGCTGGAGATCATACTGATTAAGTTCGCTGATGTTAAGGAAGAAGCATCAAATATTGCGGTTGCTTTTCTGAATGTTGATGAAGAAGAACGCGAGAAAGAGGCACAGAGGAAAGCACTTGTTGATGCGCTTGCTGCTGCAGAGCATGCTAATAAAGCGAAGACTGCTTTCCTGAATAATATGTCCCATGATATTCGTACTCCTATGAATGCTATTATAGGGTTTACAGCGCTTGCGGCAGCTCATCTTGATAATGTGGAGACTACCAGAGACTATCTTGACAAAATTTCTACATCGAGTAATCATTTGCTAAGTCTTATCAATGATGTTCTGGATATGAGTCGTATTGAGAGCGGTCGGGTAAAGATCGAAGAAAAAGAGGTGCATCTCCCGGATGTGCTCCATGATCTTAGAACAATCATTCAGTCAAATATTTCTTCAAAGCAGCAGGATTTGTTTATTGATACACAGGATATTTTGAATGAAGATATTATTACAGATAAACTCCGCCTCAACCAGGTGTTATTAAATATTGTCAGTAATGCGATTAAATTTACGCCGGTTGGCGGAACCATCAGCATAAGAATTTCCGAAAGGCCTTGCAAATTAAATGGATATGCGACATATGAATTCCGTATAAAGGATAACGGAATTGGAATGTCCGAGGAATTCCGGAAACATATTTTTGAATCATTTTCAAGGGAACAGACAACAACTGTAAGCGGTATCCAGGGAACCGGGCTTGGTATGGCGATTACGAAAAATATCGTCGATATGATGGGAGGAAGCATTGACGTAAAGAGTGAAGAAGGAAAAGGTACAGAGTTTATTGTAACCCTTGACTGTAAGCTGTCAGACAGTGTTGTAAAGTACGAACCAGTTCCGGAACTTCAGGGGGCGCGTGCATTGGTTGTTGACGATGATACGGATACCTGTATGAGTGTAAGTAAAATGCTCAGAAAGATCGGAATGAGGGCTGATTGGACTGTCTCCGGCAAGGAATCTATTGTCAGGGCAAAAGAAGCTTATGATGAAGGTGATGAATTCAAGGCTTATATCATTGACTGGCTTATGCCTGATATGAATGGTATTGAAACGGTTCGCCGAATCCGCAAGGTGATAGGAGACAGTACACCGATTATTATCCTGACGGCATACGACTGGTCGGATATTGAAATTGAAGCCAGAGAAGCCGGAGTAACAGCATTTGTGTCTAAACCGCTATTTATGTCAGAGTTACGGGAAGTACTTACAAGACCTATCCGTACAAAAGCCGTGAAAAAAGAAGTGGCGGAGGAAGTTGATTTTACGGGGAAGAAAATTCTTCTTGTGGAAGATAATGAACTCAATCAGGAAATTGCGACAGAGATCCTCGAGGGGGCAGGATTTATAGTAGATGTGGCGGATGATGGTATCGCTGCAGTTGATAAGATGGCCAGTGCAGCATCTGACTGTTACGATCTGATTCTGATGGATATTCAGATGCCGAAAATGAACGGATTTCTAGCAACAAGGGAGATCCGGACCTTAAGCGATAACAGAAAAGCCAACATACCAATCATAGCGATGACTGCGAATGCTTTTGATGAAGATAAGAAGAAGGCTTTTGAATCCGGAATGAATGGATTTATATCGAAGCCGATTAATATTAAGAAGCTGATGAAAACTTTAGCAGATATTTTTAAATAGTGAGTCTTAAATGTAAGGAATGAAAATGAGAGGGAAAGAAAATGAAAAACAAGAGAGGAAAACGTCTGATATCAGCCGGGCTGACTATGGCAATGACAGCTTTGTTGTTTACAGGATGCGCAGTGCAGGATAAAAGTGAAAAGGAGGATTCGATTTCGGTATATCTGTGGAGTGCCGGTTTGTACGATACATATGCCCGTTATATCCAGTCTCAGCTTCCGGATATGGATATTGAATTTGTAGTGGGAAATAATGATCTGGATTTTTACACATTTATGAAAGAAAACGGGGCACTGCCGGATATCATCACCTGTCGCAGATTTTCTCTGCACGATGCGGCTGATTTACAGGATCAGCTGATGGATCTGTCTACTACAGAGGAAGCCGGTGCGATTTATGAGTCTTATCTGAAGAACTTTACCAATAGTGACGATACGGTAAACTGGCTGCCGCTCTGTGGCGAGGTGGATGGGATTGTGGCCAACAGAGAAGTGTTTGAGAAGTATGATATTCCTCTTCCTACAGATTATGAGAGTTTTGTTTCTGTCTGCCAGGCGTTTGAAGCAGAGGGAATCCGCGGATTTGTTGCCGATTTTGAATATGATTATACCTGTATGGAGGTTCTGCAGGGGTTGTCAATTCCGGAGATAAACTCTCTTGAGGGACAGGAATGGAGGCATAGATACGAGGATCCTTTAGATTCTCTCACGGGTCTCGATGGTGTGATCTGGCCGGGAGCTTTTGAGCGGATGGAGCAGTTCATCAAAGATACACATCTTGAAGAGGAGGATCTGAATCTCTCCTATGATCCGGTTATTGATATGTTTATGGAAGGAAAGGCTGCAATGATCCGTTCAGGTGGATCGAATGTCGTTGCGTTCCAGGAAACACTTGAAACCGACGCAGTATTTCTTCCTTATTTCGGACAGAATGGAGAGGAGTGGCTGCTTACCTATCCTGCATTTCAGGTGGCTCTGAACAAGGATCTGGAGAAAGACAAAACGCGCCGTGATGAGGCACTTAAGGTTCTGAGTGTAATGTTGTCTGATGAAGGACAGAATACGTTGGCCAAGGGAGAAGACGTGATCACGTACAGTCAGAATGTTGATCTGAAATTATCACCACACCTTGAGAACCTGGAAACATATATTAAGCAGAATCATTTGTATATTCGTGTTGCTTCCAATGATTTCTTTTCCACGTCAAAAGATGTTGTTTCGAAGATGATTCGTGGAGAATACGATGCACAGCAGGCATATGAGGCTTTTGACGCACAGTTACAACAGTCTAATGATGATTCCGCAGAAACTGTACTGACGGTCGAAGAGGGTTATTCCAATGAGTTCCATAAAAAGGGTGGTAATGCATCTGCTTCTGCCATGGCAAATTCCCTGCGGTCTTATTATGGGAGTGATGTGCTGGTAGCGCCGGCTTACAGCTTTACCGGTTCCACTTTCAAAGGAGAATATTCGGAGACGATGGCAGGCTACATGGTGATGCCGAATTCACTGGAGGCATGGCAGAGCGAAATGACGGGAAAAGAGCTGATCGATTACCTGAAGGCATCTGTGGAAGGTATGGAAGGTGGTTTTTCGCCGTTTAACCGCGGTTCTCTGCCTGCAGTCAGCGGAATATCAATGGAAGTTCAGGAGGAAGATGGAAAATATGTCCTGGTACGTGTTTTGAAAGATGGCAAGGAGATCGGAGATGAGGATACATTCCAGGTAACATGTCTGAATACAGGGGGGTATATGGGACCGTTCCTGAATGATGAAAGCAGGACATTTGAAAAAATGGAAGATAGAGTAAGGATTGCCTGGACAGAATATGTCAAGAACGGAGGAAGCCTGGCAGAGCCTGAGAATTATATTACATTGAAATAATTGTCTTTGTGGATACTGTTAGAAGAGATTTCTATAAAGAAATCTACATAAAAAAGGAGAGTGATTTTATGCGAAAAAAGCTGATTGCTGTCTTTGGTGCTATCATTCTGTCTCTGGGGATTGTTGCGGTCAGCGTTCGGTATTATTCCTTTGTTTCGCAGACGATCTACACAGAGAGTATTGTACATCTGACAGAGATTTATCATCAGGCTAACCAATCCCTTCACAATCTGGTAAGCAGAAACTGGAGTAACATGCATCTGTGGGCTGAGTATATTCATGACATTGAGGATGAAGAACAGATTGGATATTTCATTACTCAGGCGAAGGAGGAGGTTGGGTTTACTGACTTTTATTTCATCTCCCGGGAGAGCAGTTATCAGACTGTCAGCGGAGAAACCGGATATCTGGATTTAAAGGAAAATCTTTTCAATCTAATACTTAATGGTCAGGATGTGGTGGTGAACTCCGTAATACCCGGTCAATCACAGATGATGATGTTTTTTGTGCCTGTCTTTCCGGGGACTTATCAGGGATTTGCATATGAAGCCATTGCTATCAGTTTCAACAATTCCGACCTGGTGGAAACGCTGAAAATATCAGCCTTCGATGGTCAGTCCAGCAGCTATGTCATCCATCCGGATGGCCGGGTGGTTGTGGAAAGCACCAGTGATCAGCAGTCCAGCATCTATAATTTTTTAGCTATGCTGAAGAACAACTCTACCATGAGCAGCGATGAAATTGCTGCCCTGAAGGAGGATTTTACGCAGGGACGTTCCGGTGCCACTTCATTCTGTGTGGGAAATACGGAGTACTATCTGATCTATGAACCGGCGAATTTCGATGACTGGATCGTGCTTGGTTTCGTGCCGACCGGTGTTGTAAATGACAGCATGAATAATCTGCAGTCGACTACTCTTTTGCTGGTTGCAGGAATTATGATCTGTCTGGGTATAGTGATCCTTGCATTTATCATCTGGCAAAACCGGCAAAAACTGAAGAAGAAAGACACGGAGATTCTCTACAGGGAGGAATTGTTCTCCAAACTGTCTGTTAATGTGGATGATATTTTCCTGATGCTGGATGCTGATACTTTCCGGGTGGATTATATCAGTCCCAATATAGAAAAGCTTATAGGTGTTTCAGAAGCGGAGGCCCGTGCAGACATCAGGGCGATGGATCATCTTGTTAAAGAAGAGGATACGGTTCGTGTTCTGGATCAGCTTTCCAATATCCTTCCCGGTCAGCAGGGCGAATGGGATCGTGAATATATTCATCAGAGGACTGGTGAGATTCGCTGGTTCCACGTGATTGCACTGTGCAGTGATATTCAGGGGGAGAAAAAGTATATTCTTGTAATGTCTGATCGTACCAGGGATAAAAAGATCAATCAGGCACTTGAGGATGCGGTCAATGCCGCTCAGAGTGCGAACCGGGCGAAGAGTACTTTCCTCAGCAATATGTCCCACGACATCCGTACACCGATGAATGCCATCATCGGTTTTGCCACCCTGGCAAGTGCCAATGTGGGAAATACTGAAAAAATGAAGGATTATCTGTCTAAGATACTGTCCTCAGGGAATCACCTCCTTTCTCTGATCAACGATGTGCTGGACATGAGTCGCATTGAGAGTGGAAAAATCCATCTTGAGGAGTCGGAAGTGAACCTGTCTGATGTCCTTCATGACCTGAAGACCATCATCAGTGGTCAGATACATGCAAAGCAGCTGGAGCTGTTTATGGATACTCTGGATGTGGTAGACGAAGACGTGTTCTGTGATAAGATACGGCTGAATCAGGTACTATTGAACCTGTTGTCCAACGCCATCAAATTCACTCCGCCCGGCGGTGCGGTTTCAGTCCGTGTGGCACAGATTCATAATGCACCGGAAGGAAAGGGTCTGTACGAATTACGGGTAAAAGATACCGGTATTGGTATGAGTCCGGAATTCGCAGAACGGATATTTGAGCCATTTGAGCGGGAGCGTAACTCGACTGTCAGCAGGATTCAGGGAACCGGTTTGGGAATGGCCATTTCTAAGAACATCATCGACATGATGGGTGGTACCATTGAGGTTCACACGGAACAGGGCAAGGGTACAGAGTTCATCATTCGCCTGGAACTGAGGCTGCAGTCGGAACACAGGGCTATCGAAACCATCAAAGAACTTGAGGGATTGAAGGCACTGGTGGTGGATGATGACTTCAACACCTGTGACAGTGTGACAAAGATGCTTCTGCGAGTAGGTATGCGGTCAGAATGGACGATGTCCGGTAAGGAAGCGGTGCTTCGTGCTAAACAGTCTATAGAGATAAACGATGTATTCTATGCCTATATCATCGACTGGAGACTGCCGGATATGAACGGTATTGAAGTTGCAAGACGGATTCGAAGACTAAACGATGAGGTTCCAATTATTATTCTTACCGCTTACGATTGGAATGATATTGAGGCGGAGGCGAGAGAAGCCGGTGTGACGGCCTTCTGTTCAAAGCCCATGTTTATGTCCGAGCTTCGGGATACTCTGCTGGCTGCTCTTGGACATCGTGAGATTAAGGAAGAACAGATCCTGCCCGGTGTCGATGAAATGAACAGATTTGAAGGCAAGCGATTACTGGTGGTTGAGGATAATGAGCTGAACCGGGAAATTGCAGTTGAGATTCTTGAAGAATATGGTTTTCACATAGACACGGCGGAGAACGGTGCAGAAGCACTGAGTATCATAACATCCTCCAGACCCGGTGAGTATGAACTGGTGCTCATGGATATTCAGATGCCTGTTATGGACGGATATGAAGCTACCCGGTGCATCAGAGAACTGGATAATCCAACCCTGTCTGCGATTCCTGTTGTAGCCATGACGGCCAACGCTTTCGATGAGGATAGAAAATCTACTGCAGAGTGTGGTATGAATGGGTTTATATCTAAACCAATCAATATGGATGAGGTTATTCAGGTGTTGAAAAATGTTTTGCCGTGAGTAAACTGAAAGGGAGATAAATATTATGTCTGGTTTTTTACCGCAGGCGGTAATACTGCTTTTTTTAATTGTATTATTAGGATTTTTTAACGAGAAGGTTACAAAATTTCCTTATGAAATTTCATTGATGTTGTATTCTGTTGTAATTGGAGCAGGAGTTTTGATTTTTGTTTCCGTGCTGAGCGACACTCCTGTGAGAAAAATGCTTGAGAATCTGCAGGTATTTAATCTGGAAGAACTTTTGATGGAAGGCGTCCTGTGCTTTATGCTTTTTGCAGGCTCCTGCCATATGCGGCTTCTGGATTTCAAAAAGCATGCTCGGCCGATTACATTGCTTTCCATTGTTGCTACACTGTTGGGGGCTATATTTTATGGTGTTCTGTTTTATGCAGGGGCATCTCTTCTGGGGTTGCCGTTTACTTTTCCAGTCTGTCTGATGTTCGGAAGTATTACGGCTCCGACAGACCCGATCGCAGCAACAAGTATTCTGAAGAAATTCAATCTTCCAAAGGATATCAGTTTCATCATGGAAGGAGAATCTCTTTTTAATGACGGCGTGGGCGTCGCACTGTTCGTATGTTTTTCCGGAATGGTGACGATGCAGGAAAATGGCAGCTTTTTAGCTGTTATGGGAAAAGAGCTGTTCGGAGCGGTGTTAGTCGGAGTTCTGGTAACAGCGGTATGTTTCCCGATCTTTGCGTTAACCGGAGAGGGAAACAGAAGGATTTTTGTTAGTCTGCTGGCTGTTTCCCTGGCATATGTTCTGTGTGAACATTTTGGATTTTCCGGTGCCATCGCTTCTGTAGTGTGTGGAATTCTGTTTTCAGCACTTCGAAATCACAGAGAGCAGAAAGGGAAGCCGATTGATCTGCAGGAGTTTGATACTTTCTGGGAAATTCTGGATAATCTGCTGAATTCGATTCTATACGTGATCATGGGCCTGACTTTTGTGCATATTCTGCAGATGCCACAGGTACTTTTGATATCCTGTTTTGCCATCATATTCAATCTGATCGGTCGATCCTCAAGCGTAGGCCTTGCAACTTTATTTGCAGGAAAACTTCCGAACGGATACGATAAGCTCAGCTTTATAAAGCTGCTTACATACGGTGGTCTGCGAGGCGGACTGAGTATTGCGCTGGCAATGAGTACCAGAGAAATGGTAGGTACCGAGACTTACAATATTATTCTGGGCAGCACGTATGCGATTGTATTCTTTACGACGGTCGTACAGGGAATGACGATGAAACAGGTATATCAGAGAATTGAAAAGAAGATAAGTGAAGGATAGATGGATATAGAAATTGGAAAAGCTATTTGTTACAGTATATCAAAAGCATATACAACAGGAGTAAGGTTGTATCAAAATGAAACGCGTTTATGTTATTATTCGCCTTACAATATAACCCCGGATCCATTACAGCCCTTTTTGCATCAGATTCTGGATTCTGACAGAGAAGCTGGAATCATTACGACTCCATTGTTTCAATTTTATGCTTTCCTGACACTGGAACCAGAGCTTCGCATTATTATTGGACCGACGTGTGCGTTAAAAGATAACGGAAAAGCAATGGATGAGTTGCTGGCAATGCTTAGAATCAGAAAAGAAGAAAGAGAAAACTATATGCGATGGTTATGCAGTGCGCCAGTCATTCACATAGACAGGCTTGCATGGTTGCTGGTTTCTCTGGAAACAATATTGAAGCAAAGAATTTTTTCAGTAGAGGAAGTGTGGATAGATAATGTGTTTCAGGGTGACCGACAATCAGTTCAGATTGAATATGCTGAGAATCGGATGAATAATGTGGAGGATATGGGAATATCTCAGGCAATTAAACAACGATATAGCTGGGAAGGAATAATATTTTCCTATATTGAAAATGGACGAACTGAGAAACTTCGGGAAATATTCACTGCTCCACCAAAAGTTTATGCAGGAAGTAATATCTATGATGGGTTACGGCAAATGAAAAACCGGGGAATCAGTATGACAGCCTGCGCATCGCAGGCCGCCATACGGGGAGGAATGGAGCTGGAGCAGGCTTTTTTAATGGAGGAGTTGTATACAGAAAGGTTAGAATTAGTACAGGAACTCATGGGTGTTGAAAGGTTGATTCAGGAGATGATCCTTGATTTTGCCGGGGAGGTAGAAAAATTGCATTGTCCGGTTGACAACAAAGATTCTTTTTGCAAAATGTGTATTCAATATATTTCCCGTAATGTATTCTCACATATTCAGATTGAGAATATGGCAAAAGAACTTGGGTATAGCAGGCCGTATCTATGCAGTCGGTTCAAACAGGAGATGGGGATTACTTTGACGCAGTATATTCAGCAGGTAAAAGTAGAGGAGGCAAAACGGATGCTTCAATTCAGTGATTATAATCTGAGTGAAATTGCAGGGTTGCTCAGTTTTTCCTCTCAGAGTCATTTTCAGACAGTATTTAAAAAAATTACAGGGCTGACGCCATTGGCTTACCAGAAACAGGTAAGAATAATAAAACATCAGATGAAACGAGATTGATTCATATAGATATAATCAATATATAGAGAACATATATGTGAAAAATCAATAAGAGTGTTAGTGGATAGAATACATATTTGAAATCCAGATGACATATACGAAATACTGTTGGGATAACGTATGATAAAATACAAATATTCGAGATATTTCGATTATCGTAGTATTGCATCAAATATTGAAATATAGTATCTGACAAGGGGAAATATATTTGCAGAAGCCAATAAAAGTAATGCACGATTAGAAAAGATTTTTGGAAAGGGAGGAATATGAGATAGGAAGCTTCTGGTATTTCATATAAGTATTATGAAAAAGAAACTGATAAGTATTTTATTGATTTCTTCCATGACACTTGCACTGGTGACAGGATGTGGTGGAAACAAGGAAAGCAATGAGAACAATGGAAGCGGGGAGACTGCAAAAGAGGAATCTGCAGGAGAGAAGATTACATTTATGGTTCCTGATTGGGGTGTTCCAACAGATGACCAGCTTGCTGCATTTACAGATGAGACCGGAATCGAAGTAGAGATTGCAGAAGTGGGCTGGGATGATATTCGTGAAAAACTGGCTACCGCAGCTGCAGCAGGAGAATGTGCGGCAGACGTAGTAGAGGTTGACTGGTCATGGGTTGGTGAATTTCAGGCAGCAGACTGGTTAGAGCCATTGGAAGTATCCGAGGAAGACAAAGCTGATATGCCAACGATTGAGACATTTTCAATTGATGGAAAGGTTTTGGCTATGCCATATGCGAATGATTATCGTCTGGGCTATTATAATAAAAAACAGTTTGAAGCAGCTGGGGTTACAGAAGAACCTCAGACATGGGATGATGTACTTGAAGCATGCAGAAAGTTAAAATCTACCGGAACTGTAGACTATCCGTTTGCAATTGCCCTGAATGCTGAGGAAAAGACATCCACGTGTCTGATGTGGCTTGCATACACAATGAATGGCGTTGTATGGAACGATGACGGAACATTGAATAAAGAATCTGTGACAGAAGCATTGAAATATATTGAGACATTAGTAAAAGAAGAACTGGTAGCACCGGAAGATAAGACTTCCTCAGGAATGGATGCATATATGCGTATCTGTGGAGGAACAGCAAGTTACCTTACAGGACCGACTTCTTTTGTATCCAGAAGCCAGAATGAAGAAATCTGCAATGTTGTCGGAGAAATTGAACCAATCCTTGTTCCGGGTAAGGAAGCCAAGGCAACACAGACAATGGCATTACCGGAAGCAATCGGTGTAACGAAAGCATCAGAAAATAAAGAAGCTGCAAAGAAATTTGTAGAATGGTATACATCTGCTGATATGCAGAAACAGTTAAATGAGACAAACAGTGCAATTCCTACACGTAACTCTGTTTTAGAGGAACTGATCAATAATGGTACTATCCAGAATGCCGGAGCAATGTTAGAAGAGGCAAAATTAATTGCTTCTCCATTCCCGAACGGAGTTCCTTCTTACTATGCTGAGATGAGCAGTGCAATGTATAATGCAATTAACAAGATGGCACTTGGACAGCTTTCAGCAGAAGAAGCCTATGATGAGATGGAAACAGCATTAGAGAAACTGATTAACGAATAATATAGGAAAACAAATAAATGAAAAAAAAGATATTACCTTATCTTTTACTAACACCCATGATTCTCATCATGGGTGTATTAGTATTTTATCCAATTATTGCAACATTTTCATACAGTTTGAAGAAATGGAAACTGACGGCGCCGGGAGATATTCATTTTGTAGGATTAAAAAACTATCTGGATATTTTCCAGTCCGATTCTTTTTGGTACAGTCTGCAGAATACTTTGTTTATTCTCATCGTTGTTGTGGTGCTCACAACAATTATAGGATATCTGACAGCAATGTTTTTAAATATAAAAACGAAATGGTCAGGAGTGTTACTGGCACTGGCTGTTCTTCCGTGGGCGTTACCACCGTTTGTTAATGGTATTTTGTGGAAATTTGTATTTTTTTCAGGATATGGATTTCTTAATAAATTACTGATTGGATTTGGGATTATTAGCAAGCCGATTGAATTCTTAAGCTCAAGATGGACACTGTTATTTGTAGTTTCCATCGTTGTTGTCTGGAGAAGTATTCCTTTTATGGCACTGGTCTGCCTGGCCGGGCGTCAGTCAATTCCGGAAGAACTGTATGAGGCGGCAAAGATGGATGGCGGAACGATGACAATTATATCACGGTACATTACAATGCCGCTTATGAGACCGTTTCTTGCAGTTGGCATCACGTCAGCATCGGTAACCGCAATTAATGTATTTGATGAAATAGTAGCTCTTTCCGGATACAGTGATCTGGGAAAAAATATTTTGATGGAAAGTTATCTGACTACCTTTACATTTTTGAATTTCGGAAAAGGAAGTGCAATGACATATATTGTAATGTTTTTTGCACTGATATTGGGTGTGTTTTATTTACGAAGCCTTAACAGGGAGGTGGAGTACTGATGAAATATTGGAAAAAAGCAGGATATTTTTTGGCAACAGCTCTGTTTCTGATTTTTACGGTTGGTCCGTTTGTGTGGACATTTATCATATCCATTACACCGGATTTTGCAATGTTTGCCCCGACAAGTGATCTCATACCGGATAGTATTACATTTGCAAATTATACAGAACTTTTTTCGGGAACCAGAAGAGGGAAAACTTTTTTCCTGAGTATGTCTAATTCTTTGAAGGCAGTGGCTATAACACTTTGCATTGGCATTCCGATTGCAATTGTGAGCGCATATGTTTTGAGCAGGATGGAGTTTAAGGGAAAAAACGTAATTCGAAATCTTCTTCTGGGTACGATGGTAATACCGGTGATGGCAACGATCATACCATTGTATCGCATGTTTGCGGCAGGGAAGTTTCTGGATGACATTTTCTGGCTCAGTGTGGTCTATGTCAGCTCATATCTGCCAATGGCAACCTGGCTGGTTATGAATTATTTTGCAACAATTCCAAAAGAGCTGGAAGAAGCGGCTCAGATTGACGGATGCGGAAGGGCAGCCTCCTTTTTTCGGATTATACTTCCTCTTTCTCGCCCAATTATACTATCAATTGCATTGATTATGTTTCTGAATACATGGAGTCAGTTTCAAATACCGTTAATTCTTGCATCTTCTATGGAAACAAAGCCGATGGCAATTGTGGTGTCGGAATTTATGACGAAAGATTCTATACAATACGGTCTGATTGCGGCAGCGGGAATGATTGCATTAATTCCGCCTGCTGTCACTGCGTTGATTTTCAGAAGATATTTGATTTCAGGAATGATGAGAGGATCTGTGAAATAGTGGATATGGAATGTTGAGAGGAGTAGTAGGATTTATAATATTTGTCTCGATAATATTTCTTCAAAATATGTTGACCAAAGAACAAACGTTCTGTATAATGTAATTGATACAAAATGATGTATAAGCTAAGAAATTGAGAGGAAGCATATGGATAAAAACCGTATCATGGCAAAAAAGGCACAGTTTGATGATTTGATTCATGTAGATGAAGATGCTCAGGTTGAATATTGGTTGGCAAGAGAATTAATGGAAGCTTTGGGATATGAAAGATGGGAAAATTTTGCCAAATCAATTCGAAGAGCTATGGAATCATGTGATATACAAGGAGTCACTGTTAACGACCATTTTCGTGAGGTCACGAAAATGGTTGGAATAGGCAGTTCGGCTAAAAGAAAAATAAAAGACTTCATGTTAACGAGATATGCATGTTATCTTATTGCGATGAATGGAGATCCGCAAAAGGAAGAGATTGCCTTTGCACAGAGTTATTTTGCAGTTCAAACTAGAAAACAAGAATTGATTGAGGAAAGGATTGCTTTAATAGAAAGAACGCAAGCAAGAGAAAAGCTTAAAGAGTCTGAAAAACGTTTATCGCAGAATATTTATGAAAGAGGAGTTGATGATGCGGGGTTTGGAAGAATACGATCAAAAGGAGATTGTGCATTATTTGGTGGCAGATCAACGCAAGATATGAAACGTAAGTTGGGTGTTAAAGATAATCGTCCGTTAGCAGATTTTCTTCCTACATTAACGATAGCGGCAAAGAATCTGGCAACAGAGATGACAAATTATAATGTTGAAGATAAAGATTTGTATGGTGAGGATGCAATTACAGGTGAGCATGTTCAAAATAATACATCTGTTCGTGAAATGCTTGGACAAAGAGGAATAAAACCGGAAGAATTACCACCAGCGGAAGATATTAAAAAACTGGAACGTCGAGTTAAATCGCAGGAGAAAAAGTTAGAGAAGCAAGTTGAACGGTTGCCTGATAGTTAAACGATACAGAATATCATTATGTATTAAAAGGAGAGGGCGTTATATGGAATTTGAAAATAAAGTGGTCGTGATTTCCGGTGGAGCACATGGAATTGGTAAGGCAATTGCAGAGTCATTTATAAAAGAAGGTGCCTGCGTAGAAGTGATTGATATTGCCAAAGGTTCTCGCTATGTAGGAGATATTAGTAAACAGGATACGTTGGAGGATTTTGCATCATATGTTATAGAAAAATATGGTCATGTTGATTTTTTGATAAATAATGCGTTGCCGCTTATGAAAGGAATTGATGAATGTACATATGAAGAGTTCCAGTATGCATTGTCAGTAGGTGTGACAGCACCATTTTATTTATCAAAGTTGTTTGCAAATTATTTTGCAAAGGGAGCTGTCATTATCAACATGTCTTCCTCAAGGGATAGAATGAGCCAGCCACAAACAGAGAGTTACACAGCTGCAAAAGGTGGTATTGCAGCATTGACACATGCTTTAGCTGTCAGTTTTTCCGGCAAAGTACGTGTTAATTCAATTTCGCCAGGATGGATTGATACAGATTATACGGTTTATAAAGGATCAGATGCAATTCAGCAGCCTGCGGGAAGAGTCGGAAATCCTATGGATATTGCGAATATGGTTTTGTTTCTGTGTTCAGAGAAAGCAGGATTCATTACCGGAGAGAATATCTGTATTGATGGAGGTATGACAAAGCAGATGATTTATCATGGTGATTATGGATGGAAGCTGAATTAATTTCAGGGAGGAGAGTTATCTCCTCCCTCAGACTGTAGACAAAGTCCCGCACTTCTGTGCGGGATTTTTCTATACCAAATGCTGTAAATATAGTATTTATGCGGACTTTTGGGTGTTTTTCTGGTACAATAGAAGTATCAAATCAAGGCAGGTACTTTTACTTATGATGACCCAGAATGCAGATAAAAAAAGAGAACAGGTGCAGTTTTTTTGCATGGATGACATGGTACCACAGGATCACCTTTTACGAATCATAGACAAGGCAATTGACTGGAACTTCATTTATGACCTTGTAGCCGAAAAATATTCGCAAGACAATGGTCGTCCCAGTATGGATCCCGTGATGCTGATCAAGATTCCTTTTATTCAGTATCTCTATGGAATCAAAAGTATGCGGCAGACCTGCAAAGAAATCGAGGTAAATGTTGCCTACCGGTGGTTTCTTGGCCTGGATATGATGGATAAGGTGCCGCATTTTTCTACATTCGGGAAAAACTATACCAGACGATTTAAGGATACAGACCTTTTTGAACAGATATTTTCCCATATCCTGATGGAGTGTTATAAATTTAAACTTGTTGATCCCAGTGAAGTTTTTGTGGATGCCACTCATGTAAAGGCAAGGGCCAACAATAAAAAGATGCAGAAACGCATTGCCCATGAAGAGGCCCTGTTCTATGAGGAACTTTTAAAAAAGGAAATCAACGAAGACAGGGAAGTTCATGGAAAGAAACCGCTGAAGGAAAAGAAAGACAAGGATGATGATAATGACAGCACACTATCAGCCGGAGGCGATTCCAAAGAAGTCACAGATAACATCCCAAAAGATGCGAAAACAATAAAGTGCAGCACTACTGATCCTGAAAGCGGATGGTTTCGCAAAGGGGAGCACAAGAATGTATTTGCCTACGCAATAGAAACTGCCTGTGATAAGAATGGCTGGATTCTTGGTTATACAATCAACCCGGGGAATCAGCATGACAGCAGAACTTTTAAGGGGCTGTATGATAAGATCAAGGATATCGGTATAGAAACACTGGTTGCAGATGCAGGATATAAAACTCCGGCGATTGCAAAGCTTTTGATAGATGCTGGAATCAAACCTCTCTTACCTTACAAAAGACCAATGACCAAAGATGGATTCTTCAAGAAATATGAGTATGTGTATGATGAGTATTATGATTGTTATATCTGTCCCAACAATCAGGTGCTGACATATCGTACAACAAACAGGGATGGATATAGGGAATATAAAAGCTGTGGAGCAGTCTGTGCACAATGCCCGTATCTTTCACAGTGTACTGAGAGCAGGGATCATGTAAAAACAGTAACCCGGCATATATGGGAATCATACATGGAAATTTGTGAAGACATCCGTCAGACATTGGGAATGAAGGATTTATATGCTCAGAGAAAAGAAACCATAGAAAGACTCTTTGGAACAGCAAAGGAGAATCATGGTTTTCGATATACACAGATGTACGGAAAAGCCCGGATGGAAATGAAAGTCGGGCTTACGTTTGCGTGTATGAACTTGAAAAAGTTAGCAAAGATAAAGGCAAAATGGGGATTGCTGGAGGAGAGAAAACCGCATAAAAATACAATTTTGGATGCAATTCGTTTGATAAAAGAAATATGGCTCTGGGATATAAATCCCAGAGCCGCTTTGTCTACAGTCTGAGGGAGGAGAGTTATCTCCTCCCTGTTATGCTATTTTCTAATACTTTCCATATTATCCTATTGTAGGATATAATAATAATTGTTACAATTATAGAGGAAAAGGTTAGTTGAAAAATAAGAGGATTCATAATATGGTGGAATTAAATGAAAATGCCATTGCCTACATGAAAAGGCTGGGCTATACAGATATTGTTCTGGAGACAATAGAATTTACCAGTTGATGTGCGCCTCCACATATGGAGATGTCAGTAGGTTTTGCTGATGAGGAGGAAGCGTATTACACCGGGCTGGGATTTGTCTGTGATGAGAGTGTGATGGGAAAGGTATATTATCCGAAAGACGGAGTGAAGATAGAAGGGGCGATCATAGTACGGTATATGGAATATCCATGGATCAGTGCATTTGAAATCGATGGAATTTATGCACTGCCATCGGAAGAAAAGAATAAATCGGAGGGTAATAATGAGTAAAAGCAAACAGGTGAATTTGATTGAGGGTTCGATATTAAAATCGCTGGTGATGCTGGCGATGCCGATCGTGGCATCGTCTTTTTTGGGTACAGTTTATAATATTACGGATATGGCATGGATTGGAATGCTGGGATCGAAAGCGGTTGCGGGAGTCGGAGTCGGCGGTATGTATATCTGGCTGTCGCAGGGACTTTCTTCTCTTGCCAGAATGGGCGGACAGGTCCATGTGGCGCAGGAGATCGGAGCAGGAAGACGAAAGGAAGCAGGAGAGTATGCGAAAGCTGCACTTCAGCTGGTAACGGTATTTGGCATCCTGTTTGCTTCCATTAGTATCCTTTTTACCAGAGAACTGGTGGCAGTGTTTGGGCTTGGTAATGCTCAGGCAGAGACTTACGCAGTCAGCTATACAAGAATCACCTGTGGGATGATTCTGTTTTCCTATCTGGCAGTAGTGTTGACGGGAATCTACACTGCTCAGGGAGATTCAAAAACGCCCCTCAAGGCGAACTTTATCGGGCTGGTGACCAATATGATCCTGGATCCGGTTCTGATCCTTGGGCTGGGGCCGTTTCCAAGACTGGAAGTGACAGGGGCTGCAGTGGCAACCGTGGTGGCACAGTGCATTGTAATGATAGTCATGATTCTTGGCATTGTGAAAGATAAGAGCGGACAGAATGTGCTGCGTGGAATATGTCTTAATAAGATGACTGGCAAAAAATATTATGGAGGAGTGTGCCGGATCGGCATACCAACAGCGATACAGGGAAGCATGTACTGTATGATTTCTATGGTGCTTACCAAAATGGTTGCATCTTTCGGTGCGGATGCCGTGGCAGTTCAGCGCGTGGGCGGACAGGTGGAGGCGCTTTCGTGGAACATGGCAGATGGATTTGCGGCAGCGATTAATGCGTTTGTGGCTCAGAATTACGGGGCTGGTAAAATGGACAGAGTCCGCAGGGGATACCGGATATCCTTCTGGGCAGCGGCTATATGGGGAAGTATGATTATGCTGATGTTCCTGGTTTTGCCGGTACAGATATCTCATGTCTTTTTCTATGAGGAAGACGTTATTCGGTTAGCCGTGGATTATCTGATTATTCTTGGATTCGGTGAAGCGTTTATGTGTGTGGAACTGATGACAGTCGGAGCTTTGTCAGGGCTTGGGAAAACAAAGCTTTGCAGCGTGATCAGCATATTGTTTACCGGTTCGCGGATTCCGCTGGCGATTCTGTTATCGTCTTCCGTGCTGGCACTGAATGGAATCTGGTGGGCGCTTACATCTACATCCGTTGCCAAGGGAATTGTGTTTACATTGACATTTTTAGCAGTTGCAGGCAGATATAAGAGAAAGGAGCTCGTATGAAAAAACATGGAAGGTTGCATTTGATCCTGCGTTTTTCACAGCAGGTCAGAGGCTATTTTTTGATTGTTCTGCTGGCCTCTTTTATTTCTACAATACTGAATGCTCTGATTCCCAGAATTTTCAGTTTCACCATCGATCAGGTGCTGGTTCCGGGCGGCATTTCTTATCTGAAGGAGCATTTATGGATACTGTCACTGGTAGTGATCGGGATTGCGCTGGTAAATGGAGTCGCCATTTATCTTTATCGAAGTAATACCGCCAAAGCGGGCGAGACATTTGCAAAGACCATGAGAGATATGCTTTTTTATCATGTACAGCGGCTTCCTGTGAAATGGCATGCGCAGAACCAGACGGGCGACATTATCCAGCGGTGCACAGCGGATGTGGAGACGATCAGAAACTTTGTGGTTACCCAGGTACTGGAGGTATTCCGTACCGTATTTCTTCTGGTGACATCCCTGGTCATGATGTTTTCCATGAATGTGAAGCTGACCTTTGTGGCACTGGCATTTACACCGGTCATCGTGCTCTATTCGGGAGTGTTCTATCATCTCATTGCAAGAAACTTTACCGCGGCGGACGAGGCGGAGGGGGAACTCTCTACGGTTGTCCAGGAAAATGCTACCGGTGTACGTGTGGTCCGGGCATTTGGACGGGAGAAATTTGAGATTGATCGGTTTGATGAGAAGAATGATATCTTTGCCAGACTGTGGATCAGGCTTGGGACGCTGTCAGGACTTTACTGGGCAGTTGGTGACCTGATTACAGGATTCCAGGTTCTTTTTATCATCACTCTGGGCGCAGTTGAGGCGGTGCATGGAGGAATCACAGCCGGAGAATTTATTGCATTTGCTTCTTATAATACAACACTTGTGTGGCCGGTCAGAAGTCTGGGACGTATTCTCTCAGATATGAGTAAAGCAGGTGTTTCCTTTGACCGTGTCAATTACATACTGGATTCGGAAGAAGAGGACATGTCGGAGGAAGGAAAAAAGCCAGAGCATATGGACATTACCTTCGATCATGTGACCTTTGGTTATGGAGACGGACAAAATGTGCTGAAAGATGTGAGTTTCCACATCAAAGAAGGGGCAACCTATGGAATTCTGGGAGGCACCGGTAGTGGAAAGTCAACGCTGGTGCATCTTCTTGACAGGCTGTTTGTGCTGGAAAAAGGCAGGATTCAGATCGGAGGAGTCGATATTCAGGATATTCCCGTGGGATGGCTGCGTGAGCATGTAGGGATGGTCATGCAGGAACCGTTTCTTTTTTCCAGAACTATCCGGGAAAATATTGCGGCAGCGAATCCTGAGGCAACGATGGAAGAAATCCGGGAGGCGGCAAAGATTGCCTGTGTGGATGAGGAAATCCTTTCATTTCCGGATGGGTACGATACTATGGTGGGCGAGAGAGGTGTGACCCTGTCCGGCGGTCAGAGACAGCGGGTAGCCATTGCCAGAATGCTCATCGCAAAAGCGCCGATCATGGTGTTTGATGACTCTCTGTCTGCGGTAGATGCAGAGACGGATACCAGAATCCGGCGGGCATTGAAGGAGAAAATGAAGGATGCAACGGTGATTCTGATTTCCCACCGGATTACGACACTTATGGAAGCGGACCGGATTCTGGTGCTGAACCATGGAAAAGAAGAGGAAACCGGAACCCATCGGGAGCTGATTGAACGGGATGGTATTTACCGGAAGATTTATGAGATCCAGATGAATCAGGATGATCGAAGATTACTGGAGGAGGGAGGAGAGGTAGATGAAAGAATCAGTGACAGACAGTAAGACATTCAGCTTTGGAATCTGGAAAAAGATGCTGCCTTTCTTCAGACCTTACTATAAATATTTTATCACGACCATCAGTCTGAATGTACTTCTGGTACTTGTGGATGTGGTAGTTCCGCTGTTCCAGAGTTATGCCATCGATCATTTTATTGTGCCGGATACGCTGGAAGGAGTGGGACCCTTTGCATTTGCCTATGCTTTTGTAATTATTATGCAGACAGTCTGCGTGTTCATAAGCGTAAGGGCGGCAATCAATATTGAAATGAATGTGGGAAAAGATCTGAAGCGGGCGCAGTTTGTACACCTGCAGAAGTTATCATTTTCCTATTATAATACGACCCCGGTGGGTTACATCCATGCCAGGGTCATGAGTGATACCCTGAAAATCGCAACCGTACTTGCGTGGGGACTGGTAGATATGTTCTGGGCGCTGGCCTATGTGGTGGGCGTATTTGTAATCATGTTTGTCCTGAACTGGAGGCTTGCATCAATCGTAATCCTTGTGGTCCCGTTTATTGCAGTTCTTACGGCATTTTTCCAGAAGAAAATGCTGTTCTGGAACCGGAAGATCCGGGAGACCAATTCTGAGATCACAGGAGCCTTTAATGAAGGAATCACGGGAGCTCAGACCAGCAAGACACTGGTTATGGAAGAATTGAATGACAGATCATTTCGGGAAATCACCGGAAGAATGAAGGAAAGTTCCATGACACTGGCGAAACTAACAGCAATCTACATGCCGCTGATTCTGTTTTTCAGCTCATCGGTGACAGCGTTCGTGCTGGCAAGAGGAGGTTACTTTGTACAGAATCAGGTGATTGCCCTTGGAACATTATCCGTATTCCTGTCATACGCGGTGAGCATCTTTGAGCCCATTCAGCAGCTGGCAAGACTGATGTCGGATATGGTGGCTTGCCAGGCAAATATCGAGCGGGTAGTGGGACTTCTGGAACAGGAGCCGAATGTGACGGACTCCCCGGAGGTTATAGAAAAATATGGAGATGCGGTGCATCCGAAAAAGGATAACTGGGAACCAATCAAAGGAGAAATCGAATTTCGAAATGTAACATTCTGTTATCCGGACGGAAAGGAAAATGTGCTGGAAGATTTCAATCTGAAGATTCCTGCCGGAACGAAGGTGGCAATTGTGGGAGATACCGGTGCCGGAAAGTCTACCATTGTCAATCTGGCGGGACGGTTCTTTGAACCGACGAAAGGACAGATACTGATTGACGGCAGAGATTACAGAGAGCGCTCTCAGCTGTGGCTTCACAGTCAGATTGGATATGTGCTGCAGAATCCTCATCTGTTTTCAGGAACAATCCGTGAAAATATACGATACGGAAGGCTGGACGCCACAGACGCGGAAGTAGAAGAGGCAGCGAGAAAGGTATCGGCAGATCAGGTCATCGCAAAACTGGAAAAAGGTTATGATACAGACGTCGGCGAGGGCGGTAACCGGCTGTCTACCGGAGAGAAACAGCTGATCTCATTTGCCAGGGCTATCCTTGCGAATCCAGCCATCTTTGTGCTGGATGAGGCAACCTCTTCCATCGATACCTGGACGGAACAGCTGATCCAGAAGGCAACGGACAGACTGCTTGCGGGACATACCTCATTTATGATCGCTCACAGGCTGTCAACGGTACGGAATGCCGACATCATTCTGGTGATGAAGGACGGCAAGATCATAGAACAGGGAAATCACCGGGAACTGATCCATAAAAAAGGACAGTATTACCGGCTGTATTCCAGACAATTTGAGGAAGAAAAGATGCTTAAGGTATTTGGATAAGCGAAAGATAGAGGAAACGAAGGCGGATTGCAGATGAAAAAACGAAGAAGAAAATCGAGTGTGTATTATGTTCAGGTAATCATAGGATTACTGGTTGTTCTTTCCCTGTTTTTTGTGAAATACTATATGGAAGGGCAGTATTATTTTTGCTGGGAAATTATTTCTAAATGGATAACAGAAAAAAAATTTTGCCCGGAGTATCTTCCTTTTCTGGAAGAAAGCTTTTTTGCATTTTTATTTGGCATAAGAACACTCCTGCTGATTACAAAAGGACATGCGGGATTGCTTTATCATTTGTCCGGATTCAGTCTGTGGTTTTCCTGTGCGCCCTTTCTCATTTTTACGCAAATGCAGGATCCATTGCCCTATGTCGGACCCTGCGGAATCCTGCTTATTCTCTTCCTGATAGAATTTTTGGGATTGAAATTTCTGGAGCAGAAGGAAGAAATTGAAGAAATATATGAGACTTCCAGAAAAAGAGAACGGGAGGAAAAAGAACACAGAAAAAGGGCAAATGATTTTCCGGGGCAATATCCAAAAGAATTTTACGGGATTGTAAGAAGCCATTTCCGGTATTACTGGAAAGAGCAGATGACTGTGCTTCTTGCAGCAACTCTGATTTCTGCAATCACACAGACGGTTTTGGCGGTCTTTCTCATGACACAGGAAATATACAGGAAAGACGGAACTTTCAATTTCTTTATTGGTGAGGGAATATATAAGCTGTTTCGGAATCTGGGGTTAATATTAATTGTGCTTTCCATCTGCATGATGTATATGATATGCTCATGGTACATACGGGAACAAAGAAGATCGTTTCGCCTGCTGGTCATTCTTGGTATCCGGAAACGGACGGCTTACCTGATCTTTCTGTGCGGGTATACAGCCAATATATTGGGAGGCGCGATCCTCGGCACACTGGCGGGAATGGCCGCATCAATACTTGCTAAAAATGCACTCCTAAAAGGTTTTCAGGAGAGTATCGCATTCACAGGAGGACTTAGTTTTACAAGTATCGGCATTGGCCTCCTTCTCTATCTGATAGAAATGCTCCTCGCATTAGCCTTCAATCAGGATAGTTTTCTGGCTGTTGGAGAATCAACAGATATGACAGATGATGTCAGGGCAGATTATTTTCCGCAGAAGAAACTGCCGGTGTATATTTTCCTGGGCGTCTGTTTCTACGGACTTGGATGCATCTGGTTCTCAATCAGGGAATGGGCAGAAATGGACTTTATTCATATATTAACAGTGTCCGGCTGTGTGCTTCTAATCATAGGAGTTTTTGCGTATTTCCTGAAAAAAAGAAGAGAAAAAGAGCAGTATTACGAAAAATTATTTCATTGGAATACATTCTATTACCGTTTTTGGAAAAACATGGGCTCCCTTTGCTTTTTGTCAGTGTTACATTTCTGTGTTCTGGCGATTTTTGCAGTACAATTGATTGGAGCTGTGACAAAACAGGATGTAGAAGAAATGTATCCCTATGATTTTGTATATAAGGCTTACGAGTCGGAAATCCCAGAGCTGGAAACGATCATACAGGAAAATGAAATTCAGGCAGAGCAATATCCCATGATGGTGATGACTTCCATCTACGGAAGTGATAAATTAGCCAACTGGGGCAGCACCAGACCAATCCAGTGGCCCCAGGGTCAGCACATAGCGGTATCGGAATCCACATATTATAAATTGAAAGAGGCAAAAGGAGAAGAAAGCAGGGAGCTTGATTTGGACCAGGAAGAGATGCATGTGGTCTATCAGCAGGATCTGTCTGCGAAAGCACATACGATTGACTGGGACAGCACGCGAATCCAGAAACATCTCCGTTTCGGTCAGCCACTGATCTATTATAATACTGCGGATTATCAGAACGTATTTCCGGGAAGAGAGATAAAAAGCGAAGAAAAATCAAGTCTTACAGGCATCTTTTGTCAGGGAATGCAGGAAAATCTGATCGTTATGACGGATGAATATTTTGAAAAGAACTGGAAAATGATCTCCTCCTATAATCGGGAACAGTGGAGTACGAGGGAACAGGCAGAACTGGCGGAATGGAGAAATTATACGCGTTCACACAACCTGAATATGACAGAGGGACCCACCGTATTGTTTTGTATGAATGTACCGGAAGGCAGAAGAGAAAATGTGGAAAATGAACTAGCAGTGCTGGCAGAAGCGCGTGCATTTGACCAGACCTGGGATAGTCAGATTCAACCTTTTTATGCGAAGGTACAGATGATGGACAATCTGAAATCAGAGATTCTGTTTACCGGAATCGCATATGGATTTATTGTGTGGATACTCACACTTATCTCATTTTTTCAATATTTTGTATATGTAAGAAAAGAAGAAAAAGGCTGGAAATGGGATGATGTTTTTCTGAACAGAATGGGAATGCGGCAAAAAGAGAGGAAGGAAAAGATAGATTTCCAGTTAAAAATATATATGTTTGTGCCATTGCTGATTGGGATAGTCAGCGGAATTATATTTACAGCACTGACATTAAAAGCCAGATTATTTACACCGGGTGAAGTAGTACAATACGCGGAAAAGATGGGAATCGTGTATGCAGTATATATTTGCATCCATATAGGTATATATAAGCTGGAGAAAAAGCATATAAAACATTTGGTAGGGGAAGAGAAATGAAGATATTAGAAGTCAGCAATTTAGTCAGGAATTATCAGATCCCCGGGAATGGGGAAAAGAAAGAAGTTGAAGTATTGAAGAAGATAAGCTTTTCTGTGATGGAGGGCGAGTTCGTAGGGATTATGGGGAAATCCGGATGTGGTAAAACGACTTTGCTCAAAGTGCTGGGATTGATTGATAAGCCAACGGAGGGAAGCTATATCCTGGGAGGGCAGGATACCGGGAAATGCTATCCGGATGAACTGGCAGATATAAGAAGGAATAAAATAGGATTCATTTTTCAGGACTACTATCTGATGGACAGCCTGACGGTGGAAGAGAATATTATGCTTCCAATGATCTTGGGAAAAGGGAAATCTCAGGTTATTAAAGAAAAGGTACATATGCTGAGTTCCAAATTCCAGATAGAAAAGCTTCTCTACAAACATCCCTATGAATTATCAGGAGGAGAGAAGCAAAGAACTGCGATCTGCCGGGCTCTGATGAATGAACCGGATCTGATCCTGGCAGATGAACCGACCGGCAATCTGGACTCACAGTCCGGAAAAATCGTGATTGACGCCTTAACCCAGATAAACAGGGAGTTGAACAAGACTATCATAATGGTCACACATGATCCGGCAATGGCAGAATATTGCAACAGGATCATATTATTAAAGGATGGAAAGATTGCTTCCGAGACGGGTGGCAATGGGGAGGTAACCTAATGAAGATTCGAGTTAGTCATGAATTAGTGTATATTCTGGGGGCAGCCATATTATCTCTGGCAACGGCCATGCTCGCGGCGGCAGATTTTGGCTTGTCTGTCATTGTGTCTCCGGCATATCTTGTCAGCGTAAAAACAGGATTATTAACCTTCGGGCAGGCAGAATACGTGGTACAGGGGATATTATTTATCCTTTTCTGTATCATAATGCGGAAAATAAAACTTCTGTATTTCGGAGCATTTCTTTCCGGAATCATCTACGGATTCATTCTGGATCTGTGGAGAACATGGATTCCCCATCTGAACCCGGACATTTACCCGACGGGAACCCTTCCGATACAGCTGCGAATCGTCTATTTTGTAGTCGGGTTTTTTATAAATGTATTAGGCGTTACACTCTATTTTAAAAACCGCTATTACCCGCAGGTCTATGAATTCTTCGTGAAAGGGGTAAGTGAAAAATACCACATAGAGCTGCCCAAATTTAAATTAGCATTTGACCTGGCCTTCCTTGCGCTTTCTCTGATACTTACTTTGGTTATGTTCCACAAAATCGTAGCGATCGGTGTGGGAACACTGATTATGGCGTGCTGTAACGGGCCGCTGATCGGGGCATACAGCAGATGGTTTGATAAACATTTTGAATTGAAATCAAGGTAACAATCACAAAGATAAAAACGCAATGTACATCTGAAGATGTGCTAGAGCCGGTAGGTAGCCCGGCCGTCCTATGAAAATAGGGTAAGTAACCTGCCCCTCCGGGTTGTCCATTCTTTGTTCATTATCTATTATAGGAGGGATGATTATGGACCATGTAAGCGGAAAACTGACCGTGTATTTTGATGATCCGTTCTGGGTAGGTGTCTTTGAAAGATGTGAAGAGGGCAAGCTATCCGTTGCAAAAGTAACTTTTGGTGCAGAACCAAAAGATTATGAAGTGCAGGAGTTAATTTCAAAATGCTATTTTAGTTTACACTTCAGTCCGGCTGTTGACACTGTTGTAAAGGAGATAAAAAAGAATCCAAAGAGAATGCAGCGTTATGCAAAAAAGCAGATGCAAGAAACCGGCATTGGCACAAAATCACAGCAGGCGTTGAAATTACAGCAGGAACAGAACAAACAGGAACGCAAAGCTCGAAACCGAGAGAAAAGAGAGGCTGAAGAACAGCGTCTGTTTGAACTGAAGCAGCAAAAGAAAAAGGAAAAGCACAAGGGGCATTAGTGTCCCTTGCATGCTTTTTGAAATGATTTTGCTAATTATCTGTACTAATCAGGTTGCTGTAATACCTGGTTTTTCCAGACAGAACATCATCATAGAAACCCTGTTTCCAGTCAATATAATCAATACATTCCTGAACCTGTTTTAATTGCTCTAATAAAGCATTTCGCTTGATATCAAGAATCCTTTTTCGTTCCGGAATAGTAGATTCCCCTGCAAGGCAAAGATTGATGTATTCTTTCATTTCAGAAATACTCATGCCGCAGTTGGGATATGGAGTATATCAGGTGACAAAGGCAGAGTGCGAACATTGTGTGTTGGATGCTCTGAAAGCAGGCTATCGCCTGATTGATACAGCACAGTCCTATTTCAATGAAGAGGAAGTGGGTTCTGCCATCAAAAAAAGTGGAATTCCCCGTGAAGAGATTTTCCTTACAACAAAGGTATGGATTGAGCATTATGGATATGAGAATGCCAGACAGTCTGTTCTGGAATCCATGAAGAAACTGCAGACAGATTACCTGGATCTCGTACTCCTTCATCAGCCATTTGGTGATACGTATGGGGCGTGGAGAGCGCTTGAAGATTTGTATGAAGAAGGAAAAGTCAGAGCTATTGGTATTTCCAATTTCTATGTGGACAGAATGGTGGAGTTTGTGAATTTCAATCGCATTAAGCCAATGATTACGCAAATGGAAGTTCATATATTCAATCAGCAGAAGCAGCTGAAAGAGTATGCTGATAAATACAACGTGCAGTTAGAGGCATGGGCACCATTTGGAGAAGGACGTGGAAACACATTCGAAAATGAAGTGGTTAAGGCTATTGGTGATAAATATGGTAAGACCGCAGCGCAGGTAATGCTCAGATGGAATCTCCAGAGAGGAGTAGTAGTAATTCCTAAATCTACCCACTATGAAAGAATGGTAGAAAACATCAATGTATTTGATTTTGAATTGACAAATGAGGAAATGAATACGCTTGCCGGGCTTGACACTGCAACCTCAAGCTTCTTCTCGCATCAGGATCCTGCTATGGTCGAATGGTTTGTGAAGATGGTTGAAGAACGAAAGAAAAATAATCGTAGCGAGAAGGAAAAGAAAAATTGGTAAGAAGAAGGAATTCAAATCCTATTTCCTTTGATCCTTGTAATAATACATACACAGGGCTTGGTGGTGTTGTAGGTAAAGCATTTAGTGATGGATTGAAGTTGAAGTAGGTGGCATTGGGATGGAGTTTGGACTAAAACTTAAAATGTACAAGAGAAAAGGTCTTTATGGACGGCAGTTTATTATACCAGTTGGGCGGTTGGATCTTTTGTGTGAAGATGATGAGGGCAATTTGTATGTTATTGAATTAAAGAAGGATTCAGGTTATGATGATGCATACAGACTGCGAATTATTTAGATTGGTTTGAACACAGTACGGAATACAAGGACAAAAAAGTTTATGGAATAATTTGCCTTAATTCTCCTACCAGGGAATTAATTGAGAAAGTACATAATGGTAAATGTATGAGAATTTACGCTTTCAGGAGAGAAAACAAATGATAGATACAAGTAAATCGAATTCCGCAGAACAACAGGAAGCAGAGAACTTTATTGCAAATGCTGTTGAAGAGTGGCTGGGATGTTTGTTTGAAAGAAATACAAAAGTATATTTGTCAGATGGGGTTCATATTGAGCCGGATATGTATTCGGAAAAAGATAAAATAATATGTGAGATATATGCTCATATCGGGAAATTGAAGGTTGGACAGCAGCATAAGATTTCGCAGGACATTTTAAAAATGCTGTTGCTTGAAAAAAGCAAAGGAGTGCAATTTAGGAAAATTATTGTTGTTGCTGATGAACGAGTGGAGAAGTATCTAAAGGGAGAATCATTTATCGCAGAAAGCATAAGGCAGTTTGACGTTGAGATAAAAAGAATCCCTTTGGCACGAGAAATACATGATAGTGTTTCGAAGGCGCAGATGAGGCAGGTAATGATTAATTCAAACTTTATAGAATAAATATACTTTCTTTGATTGATAAGATCAATGCCGAGTTGTAAGGAGGATTCACGTGGAGGTTACAGTTATCAGATCAAATAGAAAAACGATGGCAATCCAGGTGAATTCTGACCTGACAGTAACGGTAAGAGCGCCAATGCGCGCTTACTCAAAAGAGATAGACCCATTATCTTATGCTGAGATTCAGGAACTGTCAGATAAGGCTTTGGAGTATATACCCAGTGGAGTTGCTTATTTTTCGAAGCAGGTAGGAGTGGATTGCGGCAGAATCACTATTCGTAACCAGAAAACGAGGTGGGGGAGCTGCAGTAGAAAGGGAAATCTTAATTTCAACTGTTTGTTAATGCTGACTCCACCGGAAGTCATCGATTATGTAGTGGTTCACGAGCTTTGCCACAGGAAAGAAATGAATCATTCAAAAGATTTCTGAAGAGTATGGAGAATGAAAAATTGGACATTATGGCTGGGAACAGTAAAATGATTCAATAAAGATGATTTTATACGAGCCTTGAGGAAGCGATTCTTCAGGGTGTTTTTTAATTTGGGAGTTCGATATATGAGCTGAATAAACATCTTGATAAGTGTCAAAATTAAAACTAAACCTATTGACACTAAAAATATTGACTCATATAATATAAATGGGGTGATGATTATGCTGGATTATTCCAGATATCCAGATGGAAATCGATATTATTCCGGTGCTGAACGAAAAAAATCTATTCTTATATCTGAGAAGCCTTATTTGGTTAAGTTTCAAAAGAATTCGCGAGAAGGCTTACGTTTTAATCATGTTTCAGAGTATTTAGGAAGTCATATTTTTTCGTTGCTTGGAATTGAAACACAAGAAACATTTTTGGGAACATATAAGGGGGAGCATGTCGTGGTGATACAAGATTTCCTTGGAGAAGATGAAGTGTTTGTACCATTTAATGGCGTTGGTGATAGTTCCCTTGAGCAGGATAAAGAAAAGTATCAATATTCTTATGAAGATATCATTAATATGCTTCAGGAGAATGTAAAACTAACAGATGTTGAGCAGACTATAGATTTGTTTTGGGATATGTTTATTGTAGATGCCTTTATTGCAAATTTTGACCGTCATGGAAGCAATTGGGGATTCATCAAAAAGGACAATAAATATAGACTTTCACCTGTTTTTGATAATGGTTCCAGTTTATTTCCACAGTTAAATACGGATGAAAGAATTGAGGCAGTTCTTGGTAACCAGGAAGAAATAGATATGCGTATTTATAAATTTCCTACCTCACAAGTGAAGTATAAGGGAAGGAAAAATTCGTATTATGAAATTATATCGAGCCTGGCTTTTGAAGAATGCAATAATGCGCTTATCAGAATTGTAGAGAGAGTTGATTTTGACAAAATTAATAAATTGATTGATTCAGTGGAAAATATAAGTGAGAAACGTAAAGAATTTTATAAAACGATTCTTAAACAGAGATATGAAAAGATATTGCTCAAATCATATAATGGATTAATGTCAAGATAAAGGAGGTTAGTGATATGCGAGCAGTGGTTTCAGATTGGCAGCCAAGAAATAGAATAACGACACCGCTTGCAGGTAATCCTTCCTATGTTAATTCTGGAATTATTAAGGCAGTTATGAAGAGCGGTGAAAAGATTAGTGTCGCTCAAATTGATTATCAGGAATTTGACGAAGAGAATTTCCAGTATGTTATTAGTCCATATTGGGAGATTATTGACGGACTTCCTGCAAGTGTATTTCAAGGGATACCGGGAATCGATATGGATCTTCGGTTAGAACGATATTACAGAGTAAACTATATTCCAACTTTTATTGCAGAAAGAACTCCTTCGGAAAACAGAGAGGATCTTTGGGATATTCTTGACGCGGTTGGTCTTGATTATTATGATCGTTTTGAATGGCTGCTCAGGACTACGATGTGTTCTGCGAATGATAATTTGATTGTTGAAAGAAGAAGAGCGTCACAAGTGGTGGAAGAATTCACATCTGGAATGCTATCGACGCTGCAATATGGAGATAGGATCATTGTGGATTCTCTGGAAGCAATTGCAGATACTACAGCAGGATTTACCGATGGAATATTTACAGTAATCACAAATGGAGTGGATATCATTAATCAAAGTGGCCAGATATTAGTTGACACAATGACACGAGCAGCAATGGTTCCTGTTGTAGTGACTCAAAGGATTATTACAAGACGTGAACATGCATCGAATAGAAGAATGGGAATTGAGCATGCAAAAAAGGAAGGAAAATATACTGGCAGAAAGCCAATAGTAGTTGATGAAATGGTTCTTCGCCAGGCAAATCAAGAACTGAAGGAAGGTCTTATAACTGTGGAGGAAGCAATGAGAAGGACGAAAATCAGTTCGAAATCTACTTTTTATAGAAAAATCCGGGCGTTAGATTGATAGGCAGGCATATTTGCTCTGTATACTATAAATGCCATAGATAATTTTTTTAGGAGGATTCATGTGGAGGTTACAGTTATCAGATCAAATAGAAAAACGATGACAATTCAGGTAAATTCTGACCTGACAGTAACGGTAAGAGCGCCAATGTGCGCTTCCTCAAAAGAGATAGAACGAATTTTACAGGAAAAGGAAAGCTGGATTCGAAAATCTATAGATAAGATTCAGGAAAAGAAGGCATTATACGAAGCGGAAAATATAGAACCATTATCTTATGCAGAGATTCAGGAACTGGCAGATAAGGCTTTGGAGTATATACCTGGTAGAGTTGCTTATTTTTCAAAGCAGGTAGGAGTGAATTATGGTGGGATCACTATTCGTAACCAGAAAACCAGGTGGGGGAGCTGCAGCAGCAAGGGCAATCTTAATTTTAATTGTTTGTTAATGCTGACTCCACCGGAAGTCATCGATTATGTGGTGGTTCATGAGCTTTGTCATAGAAAAGAAATGAATCATTCCAAAGCATTCTGGGATGAGGTTGCGAAGATTCTTCCGGATTATAAGAAACAGGTTCAATGGCTAAAAAATGAAGGCGGAAGAATTATGCGGAGGCAGGAATAAAGGTAATTCAGAAAAGAGAATGGAGAATGAGTAATGGGACATTTTTATTTTGTTCGCCACGGCCAGACCGTGTGGAATGTTGAGAATAAGATTTGTGGAGCTACCGACAGCCCGCTGACAGAATATGGGCGCGAGCAGGCCAGAGAAACTGGTCGTAAGATTATTGCCGAAGGAATTAAAGCTGATGAGATTCTCTGCTCTCCGCTTAGCCGGGCTGTGGATACAGCGCAGCTGATTTCCGAAATGACAGGGATTCCATGGCGAGTGGAACCGAGATTGATCGAGCAGAACTTTGGTAAGTGGGAATCCACTCCTCGTGATGGACAGGATTTCAAGAAGGCCAAGGAGTTCTTTGCCTGCAGCCATGAGGGCGGTGAATCAACACTTCGTCTGGCTCAGAGAATCTACAATCTGCTTGATGAGATCAAAGCAGAGTCTGATGAGAAGACATACATTCTTGTGGCTCACAATGGAATTGCCAGAGTGGTGCAGTCATATTTTACAGATATGACGAACGAAGAATATGCTGCGTGGGGTGTGAAGAACTGTGCAGTAATTCGATATGATTTTTAGGATAAAAAAGCGGGAAACCTCGGTAATTCAATTGCTGAGTAGTTCACATTTGGATGTTGTTACTCGCCAGCAAATCACGAAATTTTGAAATGTGCTTATGTTTTTATGAATAATATGTTAAAATACAGTTATCCTTGTTTGGATAGTACAGAGCCAGTGTACTTTCTGAACAAAAAGTTAAGATTTTAGAACTGGAGGAAGAATCTTATGATGAAACAACTGCAAAAGCTCGGCAAGGCAATGATGCTGCCTGTCGCCGCGCTGCCCATTTGCGGTATTCTGATGGGCCTTGGCTATGCTCTGGCACCCGCCGTTATGGGTGCTGAGGGTGCCACTACTGGTGCCGCTTACACCATCGGTTTCCTGCTAATTAAGGCTGGTTCCGCTCTGATTGATAATATGGCCTGGCTGTTCGCCGTCGGTGCTGCTGTTGGTCTGGCTGATGACCACGACGGCACTGCCGGTTTGGCCGGTCTGGTCAGCTTCCTGATGATGCAGACGCTGCTCAACCCTGGTGTTGTGAGCGCCGTCCGTACTCTGGAGGAAGGTTCCGTTGACTACATTGCGTTCTCCAAGATTGCGGGCAACTCCTTCATTGGCATTCTGGCTGCCATCATCGGTGCTACCTGCTACAACAAGTTCAAAGGCACCCAGCTTCCTGACTGGCTGGCCTTCTTCTCCGGCAAGCGCTTTGTCGCCATTGCCACCGGCTTGGCCTCTATCATCGTTTCTGTGATTCTGGTCTTTGTCTGGCCCATCATCTTCGGTGTTCTGGTTGCTCTGGGCAACGGTATCGTCAGCCTCGGCGGCGTTGGCGCTGGCATTTACGCCTTCCTCAACCGTCTGCTCATTCCCACCGGCCTGCATCACGCTCTCAACAACGTGTTCTGGTTCGACACCATCGGTCTGGGCGACCTGTCCAACTACTGGGCCGGCAAGACCAGCGCCGACGTAGGCTGGAGTCTCGGTATGTACATGTCCGGCTTCTTCCCTTGCATGATGTTCGGTATCCCTGGCGCTGCTCTGGCGATTGTTAAGAACGCCAAGAACAAGAAGGCTGCTATCGGTCTGGTCGTTTCCGCTGCTATCTGCGCTTTCATCTGCGGCGTTTCCGAGCCTTTCGAGTTCGGCTTCATGTTCCTGTGCTTCCCACTGTACGTTGTGTACGCTGCCCTCTTCGGCGTTTTCACAATCATCACCTACTACGTTGGCTTCCGAGGCGGCTTCTGCTTTTCCGCTGGTGCTACCGACCTGATCTTCTCCTCCTCCCTGCCCGCCGCTGCCAAGACCTGGATCATCATTCCGCTGGGCATTGCTGCGTTCATCGTGTTCTTTGTCGTGTTCGACTTTGCTATCCGTAAGTTCGACCTCAAGACTCCCGGTCGTGAGGTCGAGAATGAGAAGGTCGAAAGCGAGAAGACGATCACTCCGAAGAACAACGACTACACTGCGCTGGCTTCTGCCATTCTGGAAGGCGTTGGCGGCAAGGACAACGTGACTGGCCTCGATTACTGCGCTACTCGTCTGCGCTTTGAGGTTAAGGACTCCACTACCGTTAAAGAAAAGGAAATCAAAGCTGCCGGTGCTGCGGGCGTTATTCGTCCCAGCAAGACCACCTGCCAGGTCATTATCGGACCCAAGGTGCAGTTTGTCTACGACGAAGTGAAGAAACTCATGTAATCCTGCAAGGTGTCTGGCTCACACCTTACACACTTTTGCCTTTTTCCCTCATAGTATAATTATTAAAGCAGAAGAAGTAGCAGAAGCATAATTTATTATAAGTTTATGATGAAGGAGAAGAAGTATGTTTAATTTTTTAAAGAAAAAACAGAGTGAAGAACCAGAAATTCAGATTGCTCCGCTTGCGGAAGAACCGGGAAAAGAAATTATCTGCGCACCGATTTTTGGGGAAGCGGTGGCAAGTGCAGAAATCAGTGATCCAACTTTTCAGCAGGAAATGCTTGGAAAAGGCATTGCAATAAAACCGACGGTGGGAAAGGTATTTGCACCGGTTGACGGAAAAATCGAAATGCTCATTGATTCCCTCCATGCAGTCAGCATGACCTCTGATCAGGGTGCTGAGATTCTGATACATGTAGGTATTGATACTGTAAAGTTACAGGGGAAACATTTTAAGGGCTTCGTAAAAGAAGGCGATCAGGTAAAACGTGGCGACTTGATGATGGAATTTGATATCAAGGCAATTACAGAAGCCGGCTATGATGTGATTTCTCCGGTGATTATCTGCAATTCTTGTGATTATGCGGAAATTGAACGTGTGACAGGAAAACAGGTTCAGGTTGGTGAAATGATCATGAAGCTTAAGAAATAATCATAATTAAAGTATTTTATTACTCAATGATTTGATGTCAAGTGTATCAATTGTAAAAGATTACTGTTCCGGGTGGTATAATTATGAAAGAACAGGAATGGCGCTCTGCGGATGCAGGGCGTTTTCTAAATTGCAGAATGTACTGGGATATGATAAAATAACAAAATGGGAAAAACGAGAACGGATTCCACCCCAGATGCTCTGAAAAGAAAGGAAGGAGAAACGTGATGCAGGCAGTATATTTTGCAATGTTAATGATTTCCATAGGCTATGTTTTTTTTCTGTTAAGCAGATTTCAAAGGCATATTTCAGTGTATTATATTCTTATGACGGTTGCGGTTGTCATCGTAAATCTGGGTTATCTGCAAATTGCCGGAGCCAGGACGGAAGAGGGGGTTCTGCTGGGGAATCAGGTGTATTGCCTGGCATATCCTTTTCTGCTGCTGTTCACAATCCATACCATTGCAGATTTGTGCAAAACTCGCATCCCGCCAGTTGTAACTGGGCTGTGCATTTGCATTAGCTTAATTATATTCCTGGGAGCATCATCCGCTGGACACGTGGACTGGTACTACCGCAGTGTGGAGATGGTGATACGTGACGGCTACACCTTCCTGAAAAGGGAATACGGCCCACTTCATAAGCTGAGCCCAATATACATCGTAATAACACTGGGTTGCGGACTGTGTATTGTTGCCAATGCGCTTCGCAAGAAGAAGCATGTATCACATTTTGTCAGCGTGGGATCTCTGTGCCTGCTGATTCTGTGCAGTGCTACCTTCATGGGAGAGCGAATGGTAGGTCTGAAGGTAGAACTGATGCCAATTGCTTATACCGTTTGTGCAGGTGGAATTCTCTTGATGCTGAACCGGGTGGTCACTTATGATGTAAAAGGTATTTCCAGAGAAGCCATTGAGGAGAGCCGGGAGTATGGCTTCGTGATCTGTGATGGTAAATTCCGTTTATCCGGTGCAGATGAACAGGCCAAGCACTGGTTTCCTGAGCTGAACAAACTGAAGATTGATTACCGAATTCAGGATTTTTCTACGGATTTCCTGCTTCAGCTAAAAAAATGGGTTCTGACAGAGGATTCTCAGGATGTTGTCTACTTTGAGCGTGAGGGTAGAATTCTGGAAGTCTGCCACTCTGTTCCCGAGATGTACCGGAAGAAACTGCACTGCATTCGTATTAGGGATGACACTCCACAACAGCAGTACCTCAAATTGGTGGAGCGATATAATGAAGAACTGGGCGCGCAGGTGAAGGAGAAAACTGCCCGGCTGGTGGAGGTACAGAACGATATCATCGTCAGTATGGCAAGCATCGTTGAAAACCGGGATAACAACACCGGCGGGCACATCCGTCGCACCAGTGACGTGGTGCGTGTGTTCGTAGAGCATCTGCTGGCCACTGACTATTCTTCTGTGTTGACCCGGGAAACTGCGGATCAGATTATCAAAGCCGCACCTCTGCATGACTTCGGAAAGATTGCCATTCCCGACAGCATTCTCAATAAACCGGGTAAATTCGTTTCGGAGGAGTATGAGATTATGAAGCTCCACGCCCAGAAGGGTGCGGGAATCGTGGCTCGGATTCTACAGAATTCCGACGATCTTCAATTTAAAAACATTGCGGTGAATGTGGCTCACTATCATCACGAAAAGTGGAACGGTACGGGTTATCCCTGCGGACTTGCCCAGGAGGAGATTCCTTTGGAAGCCCGGATTATGGCGCTGGCGGATGTGTTTGACGCATTGGTGAGCAAACGGGTATACAAGGAGCAGTTTAGCTACGACAAGGCATTCGGCATTATTGAGAAGTCCTCCGGTAGCCATTTTGACCCGTCTCTGTGTAGAGCGTTTCTGCAATGTCGTCTTCAAATAGAGACATTGTACAACAGCAACCTGGATTGAAACAGAAATGCACAGAATGAATAACGCAAAAATATTTAAAGTGATGATCTGCTTGGAGAGCTTCTGCGTAAATTGTGTTTGAGTAATCTGATTGACTTTGCATGCAGAAATTTATATAATATAAACGATTATTTATTTTTTCGCCGAGAAGGGAGGGAATCTATTGCGCACCGTGAATGAAGAAGCCCGCAGGGCAAAGAAAATCGAGATCATGGAAAAGTGTTACGATTGCTATGCCGATCAAGGGTTCTACGGAACAGGGATAAAAGCCATTGCGTACGCTTGCGGCTGTAATGTTGCGAGCTTGTATCAGTATTTTGAAAATCTGGATGACCTTATCATCCAATCCACCGAATACTGTATGAGTAAGGTGGAAGATGATTTTATGGCGAAAGCCCCCGCAGATGTTGAGGGCTTGTGGCGGTTCATTGACGAGGTACCATACTGGACGGCGGAAAAGCACGGAAAAAAGTACCGTTTGATGTATCAGGTGTACACCCACCCGAAATATCGGGAGTACGGTCAGAAATTTTTTGCCGGTGTTAATGAAAGATATACGGAATATGCGAAACTCTTAGAAGGCAAACTGGGTATTCCCTATCAAAAACTGACACCATTGATTTTTATTCTGATTCGAGCGTGTGTGCATTACGCATTGTTTGAAGATGAGTTCTATCTAAAATCACAGATTGATGTACTAAAAGAAAGTTTGGAACTCTTCATTATGAAATATAACCCGAAAGCAAGATCGGGTACTCTGACAGAATAAAGAGAAATATCACTGCTTGGGAAGCTGCGGAACCGGGAGAGTATCAGGAAACGATTACCTACACTGCAGTAATTAAGCAGAAGTAATTGTTGGAGAATGAAAATTAGGAGGTTACTCACATGAAAAAGTTTTTATCTATTATTTTATTGCTGACATTTTTAGTGGGCATGAGTGTTGTAGCATATTCGGAGGAACAGGCGGACAGTGATATTGCTGAACAAATGGAGGAATATTACAAGTCAGACGATATAGTACCACAGGGGAATACCTTTATAGTTTCAGATGTTCCAAAAGAGGAAATACCTGAAACGGACAAACAAGGGGAAAGTAAACTTTTACGATTACCTTTATACAGACAAAGTCATAATTTTACCTGTGGAGTAGCCTGTGTTGCTTCTGTTCTTCGTTATGCGGGTTATGACTTTGATACCAGAGAAGATAAACTACTTTTGGAACTTGCAGCAACCCCGGAAGATGGAACTAATAGTTCGACGATTGTTGAATATTTAAGTAATATAGAACATTCGGGTAAGACGGAAAAAGTTCTTTCAGTGCAATCTGGTTTATATGATTGTGAATTGGAAAAAGATGAACAAAGTGTATTAGACATACTTAAAGGTTTCAGGACTAATCTTGATGAAGGAAAACCGATAATCTGTGCGATTCAGGCATGGAGAGATGGAGGCGATTATAAAAGTAAAACCGAAGAAGATGGTCATTACGTTGTATTGATTGGATATAAGAAAGACAAAAACAACAGCAACAAGTATATTTACTATTTTATGGATCCATCGACTTCCGGTAGCTATACATATCTTACTGAGGATGAATTTATTTTGCGTTGGCACGACGAGGTAAATAAAAAATCTGTACGGTTTTATATTATTATTGAATACCTTGATCGAAAAGAAGAACTGCTTGATATTGCTTATCATCTGGGATAATCATTTTGGGGAATAGAAAAGCCGATCAACCGTAAAAAGTTGGTCGCTTTTGTTTTACCCATTATTGCGCGAGGAGTTATATAGATCTACATAGTGTACCATATACTTTGGATGCATTCAGATGTAACACCTTTTATTTTGAGTATAATATAAATTGAACATGACACATAGGTGACGTGTTACAGATGGTATAATGAATCAGGAAGTGAAAGTGATATGAAAATAGATAGGCTTATCGGCATTCTTTCCATTCTTTTACAGGAAGAGAAAGTAACTGCTCCGGAATTGGCAGAAAGATTTGAGGTTTCAAGAAGAACAATAAACAGAGATATTGAAGATTTATGCAAAGCTGGTATTCCAATTTTGACATCACAGGGTGCAGGCGGTGGTATTAACATAATGGATGGCTATAAGATGGATCGGACGATTCTGACATCTAAGGATATGCAGATGATCATGGCAGGTCTTCGAAGTCTTGACAGTGTAAGCGGCAGCCATTATTATGGGCAGCTTATGGAAAAACTTAAGGCTGGATCATCTGATTTTGTCAGTGGAAATGAGTCTATTCTTATCGACCTGTCATCATGGAATAAAGATTCTCTGTCACCAAAGATTGAACTGATTCAGGATGCGATCGAGCTTGGGAAGACACTAAAGTTTAAGTATTATGCTCCGGGCGGTAATACGGAGAGGGAAATGGAACCGTATTTTCTGATTTTCAAATGGTCAAGCTGGTACATCTATGGATATTGTCTGCTAAGGAATGACTATCGAATGTTCAAACTGAACCGAATGGCAAATATGGTGCATGCCAGAAATTTCGAAAGAAGAAGTGTGGTGCCAATGCCAGACTTATCAAATGAGAAGGTGTTTCCGCCACGGGCAAAAGTAAAAGCAGTTTTTCATCCGTCAATGAAATGGCATCTGATTGAAGAATACGGTATAGACTCTTTTACAGAGATGCCGGATGGAAAGCTTCTATTTGAACATGATTATGCTGATGATGAGGGGCTGTTGTCCTGGGTACTTTCATGCAGGGACACGGTAACTGTTCTTGAACCAGAGTCTATAAGGGAGGAACTGTTTCGTATCGCTTCTGAACTTGCAGAAAAATATAAGGAGGTCTAATTAATGAAGAAATGGTATGATGAAGAATATAGATTTTCAATAGAGGTAACAGGTTTTCTGCGAGGTGACCATACAGAACACTTATGCAGGAATGGTGAAGAAATAGGTGATAAATACACCTGTACCTACGGCTGTCCCGTGAATGAGCAGGGCTATGGAATATGTTCTAAAATGATGCAGATCCTTTATGGTGATATGCAGGCTGTTAGAAGTGGCGGAGATTTAACACTTGTTGGAGGAATTGAAGAGAATGTGAAGGACTATGTTTGTCCGGACGGATGTGTATGCTTTCGAATGACAGTCGAAAAGACAGGCGCAGAGAATTTTTACAAAGGTAAATATTATCAGGAGTAAAGAGAAAATGGCATCAAAGAAAGAATATCTTAATTTTGTTCTGGACCAACTATCTGGATTAGAAGGAATTTCATATCGAGCGATGATGGGTGAATATCTGCTTTATTATAATGACAAATTATTTGGTGGAATCTATGATGACAGATTACTGGTGAAGGTAACGGCATCAAGCTTAGAACTTCTTCCGGATGCACCTCAGGAAAAACCGTATGATGGAGCTAAGCCAATGCTCTTAGTAAACGAAATAGAAAATAAGAGTTATCTGAGAGAACTAATTCTGGCTATGTATGAAGATCTTTCAGAGACAAAGAAAAAGAGTAAGAAGAAAGGATAAAATTATGGCATTTGATTTCAAGAAAGAATTTAACAATATCTAGCAAGAATTCCCCCTCCTCTTAGGTGGTTGGGATGAATTGTAAAGAAAGAACGTATGTTCTTGAAACTCGGTGAGCATTGTGGTATAATATACTCAGTCGATAAGAAAGGAAGTCTTTTATTATGCGAGAGTTAGACCATAATGCTCATTCGGTTTTTCTGTTGTATTATCACCTGATTTTGGTTGTAAAATACCGACGATATGTCTTTGATGATACTGTTTCTGACCGTGCTAAGGAAATTTTTTCTTATATCGCACCCAGGTATGGCATTGAGGTGGATGAGTGGAATCATGACGGTGATCACATCCATGTTATGTTCAGAGCCCAGCCCAAAAGTGAACTCAGCAAGTTTATCAATGCTTACAAGAGTGCCAGCAGCAGGCTCCTGAAGAAAGAATTCCCTGAGATTCGAAAGAAGCTGTGGAAGGAGACTTTCTGGAGTCAGAGTTTCTGCTTGATAACAGCCGGTGGAGCACCAATTGAAGTA
>NZ_JBNPMZ010000010.1:0-115471 GCF_050314255.1 Sporofaciens sp. SGI.106 | reverse complement strand
GGAATATAAGGAGCTGATTATTTGAGACCTGTAATAGATTTGTCTAAAGAATATGGATTGGTATTTGACGGCGGCGGTGCCAGAGGTGCCTATCAGATCGGGGCGTGGAAAGCGCTCCGGGAGGCAGGAGTGAAGATTAAGGCCGTTGCCGGCACATCGGTGGGAGCACTGAACGGAGCTCTCGTGTGTATGGGTGATGTGGAAATGGCGGAGAAAATCTGGAGTGAGATGACATTTTCCACGGTAATGGATGTGGATGACAATCTTATGGAGCGGCTCTTTCAGAGGGAACTTTCCCTCAAAGAGGCCTTCGAGGAGGCAGTTCGTATTATAAAGGACGGGGGCGTGGATGTGACGCCGCTGCGCCAGCTGATTCACGACAGGATCGATGAGGATAAGATTCGCAATTCAGGAATCCTGTTCTGCCTGCTGACATTTTCTCTGACGGATTTTAAAGAGCTGGATCTGAGCATTGATGAGATACCGGAGGGACTTCTGGAGGACTTCCTTCTGGCCAGCGCCTATCTGATCGGATTTAAAAATGAAAAGCTTCATGGGAAGACCTACATCGATGGCGGTGTTGTGAATAACGTACCCCTCGGTTCTCTGGTGGAGAGGGGAATACAGAATATTATCGAAGTGCGCATTTACGGACCTGGCAGGGAGCCCAGAGTAAAGCTTCCTGACGGTGCGGTGAAATACGAGGTGGCACCGAGGGTAAAGCTTGGCAGTATTATTGAATTCAGTGCCAAAAGAAGCTGCCAGAATATGAAAATCGGATATTTTGATGCACTTCGGACAATATATGGGCTTTCCGGAACAATTTATTATATTGAAGAAACGCGGGAAGAGTGGTATTATGGAGAGAAAATGAGGGGTCTGACGGAATTTGAGAAGGCCGAAACGGTTCTGACTCTTAAGATTTCACCGGGCGTTTCAGACCGGGAACTGTACCTTGCCATGCTGGAGGCTGCAGCAAAATATCTGGAGGTGCAAAAATACCGGGTATATACTACCGATGAACTGGAAGATGCGGTTTATCAAAAATACGAGGCATGTGAGGAGAAGGAGGGGCTACCCCGGTTTATCCGCATGCTGATGAAGACAGGAAAGGGATACGAGATGGACTTAAAAGGACGCAGCTTTTTGAAACTGAAAGATTTTACACCGGCAGAGATTTTATATCTGGTGGATTTGGCACAGGAACTGAAGGAAAAGAGAAAACAGGGTATCAAGGGAAACAGCCTGGCAGGCAAGAATATTGCATTGATTTTTGAAAAACCGTCTACCAGAACCCGCTGTGCATTTACAATTGGTGCACAGGATGAGGGCGGAACAGCTACATACCTTGCAGGTTCTGAATTACAGCTTGGTGAAAAGGAAAGTATTGAAGATACCGCACGTGTATTGGGACGTATGTTTGACGGAATCGAATTCCGTGGATTTGATCATGAATTCGTAGAGGCACTCTCTGAGTACAGCGGTGTTCCGGTATGGAACGGACTGACCGATCAGTGGCATCCGACACAGGTGCTGGCTACATTCCTGACACTGAAAGAGAACTTCGGACACATTAAGGGACTGAATGTAGTATACCTGGGGGACGGACGTAATAACGTGGCAAACAGCCTTCTGGTTGGATGTGCGAAGGTGGGAGTAAATATTGCCGTTGCAGCACCGAAGCGTCTGTGGCCGGATGCAGAGCTTGTGAAGGAATGCGAGGAGTATGCAAAAGAGGCAGGATCTACGGTTACCATTACAGATAAGCTGGATGTCGTAGAGGGCGCAGATATGCTTTACACAGACGTATGGTTCTCCATGGGTGAGGAAAAGAAGGAGCAGGAGCGTACCAAGCTTGCACTTCCTTATCAGGTAAATGCAGAACTGATGAAGAAGACAGGAAAAGACACTACTATTTTCTCACACTGTCTGCCTGCAAACAAAGGAAAAGAAGTTACAGAGGATGTATTTGAAAGCGAAGCATCCAAGGTATTTGACGAGGCAGAGAACCGTCTGCACACAATCAAAGCAGTTATGGTAGCAACATTAGGTGAATATTAAAAAAATGAAAACAGAGATATTGTCCATACTCAGACAGAGGGATGGGTTTGTGTCCGGGCAGCAGCTGTGCGAGGAATTCCATGTTTCCCGTACTGCTGTCTGGAAGGTAATAGAACAGTTGAAATCAGAAGGGTATCAGATTGAGGCGGTCCGTAACAAGGGCTACCGCCTCACCTGCAGCCCGGATGTGATGTCAAAGGCAGAGATTGAAAGCCTGATGAGAACGAATTGGGCAGGGCACCCGGTCATTTACCATGATCAGGTAGATTCCACGAACACACAGGCAAAGCGATTGGGCGAAGAACTGGCAGCCGGCGGAAATATGGCCTCCGGCGGTAATGATACTTTCGACGGAAATAAGGTGAGGGCAGGTCATGGAACGTTAGTAGTAGCGGATCTTCAGACGGCCGGAAAAGGACGCCGGGGAAGAAGCTGGGAATCCCCTTCGGGAGCAAGCATTTATATGAGTATCCTGCTTAGACCGGAAATATTGCCGGATCAGGCACCGATGCTCACACTGGTCATGGCACAGAGCGTGGCAGAGGCGGTGCAGGAGCTTACAGGAGCAGAAGTGGGAATCAAATGGCCTAATGACATCGTATTAAATGGGAAAAAAATCTGCGGCATTCTGACAGAAATGAGTGCAGAGATTGATTATATAAATTATGTGGTTATCGGTGTGGGGGTGAATGTAAATACGCCGGATTTTCCGGAAGCACTCACAAAGACGGCAACTTCACTGAAAATAGAACTGGGGCAGAGTGTAAAACGCTCAGCGCTGATTGCTGCTGTCATGAAAAGATTTGAAGAAAATTATGAGACATTTACACGGACGGGAGATCTGTCCGGGATGCAGGAGCAGTATAACAGTCTTCTGGTAAACAGGGGTCGGGATGTGCGGGTCCTGGAGCCGGGACATGAGTATAATGGTCATGCGCTTGGAATCAACAGAACCGGAGAACTGCTGGTGGAAAAAGAGGATGGCACCACGGCGGAGATATTTGCCGGAGAAGTGTCTGTAAGAGGAATATATGGATATGTATGATGGAAAAATTGTGCTCTGCGGGGCAAACTCATATGAAGAAAAATATTATCTGAATCCGGATTTTGAACAGCTTCCGGATTCTGTGAAAGATGAACTGAAGATTATGTGCGTGTTATACGTACACGACGTGGGAGGAATCCTGACTCTTGTGTATGAAGAAAATGGGGACCTTTGTTTCGAAGTAACGGCGGAAGAGGGAGACCCAATGTTTGATGACATCGGAAGCCGGCTGAAGATCAAACAGCTGCAGCAGGAAAAAGCAGACCTTCTGGAGGCGCTGCAGATGTATTACAAAGTCTTCTTTCTTGGAGAAGAAATATAAAAAACGGGATTTGATCACAGACCCTGATGGGTAATAGACCAAAATGGAGGAAAGGTGCAATGTTATTAGCAATTGACGTTGGAAATACAAATATTACACTGGGCATTTTTAAGGGAACCGAGCTTGCGGGAAAATTCAGAATGACGGCAAAGCAGCCGCGGACCTCTGATGAATACGGCATTACCCTGAGGGACTTAATCCGTAATCAGGGAGAAAATCCGGCAGAGGTAGATGCAGTAATCATCGCATCCGTAGTTCCGGACATTATGCATTCACTGGGCAGCGCTATCATCAAATATTTCGGCCATAAGCCAATCGTAGTATCCGCGGGAATCAAAACCGGAATCCGGGTAGCCACGGAAAATCCGCGCCAGACCGGACCGGACCGCATCGTGGATGCAGTTGCTGCATATTATCTGTATGGAGGACCTGTCATCGTAGTAGACTTCGGAACCGCAACCACCTATGATCTGGTTGAACCGGACGGAACCTTCGGTGTCGGCGTAACAGCACCGGGAATCCGAACATCAGCCCGTGCTCTGTGGGGCGGCGCAGCCATGCTGCCCGAGATCGAGATCCGTAAACCGGCATCCATCCTTGCCAGAGAAACCGTCTCCAGTATGCAGGCCGGACTGGTATACGGATATATCGGACAGACAGAGTACATTATCAAGCATCTGAAAGAAGAATCCGGCTATACGGACGCCAAAGTAGTAGCAACCGGAGGCCTTGGAAATATCATTGTAAATGAGACAGACAGCATCGATATCTATGATCCGATATTGACGCTGGAAGGGTTGAGATTGATATATGAGAAAAACAAACGTTAGTTGGGGACGTAGCAAAATGCATTTTGCTACGTCCCCAACTAACGCAAAGGGTGTACCCAACCGCAATTTGTGGTGTACCCAATTAACCAGAGAGGTGTACCAAATTGAACATCGGAACATTACAGATTGAGAATCCATACATCCTGGCACCGATGGCGGGCGTTACAGACCTGCCGTTCCGGTTGTTATGCAAGGAACAGGGAGCCGGACTTTTGTGTATGGAGATGATTAGTGCAAAGGCACTGCAGTACGGAAATAAAAATACGAAAGCACTGCTTGCAATTCATCCGGATGAGTATCCGGTATCCTTGCAGCTGTTTGGAAGTGATCCGCAGATTATCAGTGAGCAGGCGAAACGAATTGAAGAACTTCCTTTTCAGATTCTGGATATCAATATGGGCTGTCCGGTTCCCAAGGTGGTGCGGAACGGAGAAGGTTCTGCGCTCATGAAGGAACCGAAGCTTGTATATGATATTGTATATGCAGTATCCCATGCCATTCAAAAACCGGTCACGGTAAAAATCCGAAAAGGATTTGATGACAACAGTGTTAACGCAGTGGAAATTGCGAAAATAGTAGAGGAAGCCGGAGGCGCAGCTGTGGCGGTTCACGGGCGAACCAGAGAACAGTACTATTCAGGCAAGGCAGACTGGGATATCATCCGCCAGGTTAAGGAGGCCGTGTCTATTCCAGTCATCGGAAATGGCGATGTAACTTCCGCGCAGAAAGCTGCAGACATGATGGAACAGACCGGATGCGACGGTGTAATGATAGGAAGAGGAGCACAGGGAAATCCGTGGATATTCCGGGAGTTGCTGGAATATAATGAGACAGGCATAATTCCCGGGAGACCGGATAAACTAACGATTCGGGATACCATGCTCCGTCATGCGGCGCTGCAGATAGAATTCAAAGGAGAATATCTGGGCATCCGGGAAATGCGCAAGCATGTGGCATGGTATACGAAAGGAATGCCGGGCTCGGCAAGGCTTCGGGATGCTATTAATAAAGTAGAAACATACAAAGAACTGGAAGCACTTTTCTATTGACACACAAAGCAGGGCTATGTATAATAATGAAATTGTGAAAGTATCTTTTGCATAAGGACTCCACAGGGCTTCTGTCCTGTAACGATAGAGACATAATGAAAGTAAGAAGAGGAGACGAAAGGGTATGGAAGAAAAGAAAAAAATTCTTACTTATACAGGTTTGAAAGCATTAGAAGATGAACTGGAGAACTTAAAGGTAGTAAGACGTAAAGAGGTTGCCGGAAAGATCAAAGAGGCAAGAGAACAGGGCGATTTGTCTGAAAATGCTGAGTATGATGCAGCAAAGGATGAACAGCGTGATATCGAAGCAAGAATTGAAGAGCTTGAGAAAATCCTGAAAAATGCAGAAGTAGTTGACGAAGACGAAGTAAATCTTGATAAAATCAGCGTCGGCTGTACTGTAACAGTATATGATGTAGAATTTGATGAGGAAATGGAGTTCAAGATCGTTGGTTCTACAGAGGCAAACAGTCTTCAGGGTAAGATTTCCAACGAGTCACCGGTAGGAAGAGCGCTGCTTGGCTGCGAGGTTGGGGAGACCGTAACCGTAGAGACACAGGCAGGAGATATCGCTTACAAAGTATTGAAAATTGAGCGCTCCGTATAACAGGACGCTGTCAAATTAGAGAATAGGAGTGGAAGAAAGTGTCTGAACAACAGAAAAATGTACAGGAACCGGATTTAAATCAGTTAAGAAAAGTTCGCCGTGAAAAACTGGCTGAATTGCAGGCAAATGGAAAAGATCCATATCAGGTCATGAAGTATGATGTGACATGCCATACGATGGATATTAAGAATAATTATGAGGAAATGGAAGGCAAGCATGTGTCTGTAGCCGGACGTATCATGCAGAAGCGTGTGATGGGTAAGGCTTCCTTCTGTAACATTCTGGATCAGTCCGGAAATATTCAGTCATATGTGGCAAGAGACAGTATTGGGGAAGAGTCTTATAAAGATTTTAAGAAAATGGACATCGGAGATATCGTAGGTATTGAAGGTGAAGTATTTAAAACAAAGACCGGCGAAATTTCCATTCATGCAAGTGCTGTAAAACTGTTGTCAAAGAGCCTTCAGATTCTTCCGGAGAAATTCCACGGACTGACCAATACAGATATCCGTTACCGTCAGAGATATGTGGATCTGATCATGAATCCTGAGGTTAGAGATACATTCATCAAACGTTCTCACATCATCAGTTCCATCAGAAGATATCTGGATGGACAGGGATTCCTGGAAGTTGAGACACCGATGCTGGTAAGCAATGCCGGCGGTGCTGCTGCAAGACCTTTCGAGACACATTTCAATGCACTGGGAGAGGACTTCAAGCTTCGTATCTCACTGGAGTTATACCTGAAACGTCTGATCGTAGGCGGTCTGGAGAAGGTATACGAAATTGGACGTGTATTCCGTAACGAAGGTCTGGATACCAGACACAATCCGGAATTCACACTGATGGAGCTCTATCAGGCATACACAGATTATAATGGAATGATGGATCTGACAGAGAACCTGTACCGCCATGTGGCACAGGAAGTTCTCGGAACCACTCAGATTGTATATAAAGGAATTGAAATCGACCTTGGAAAACCATTCGAGAGAATTACCATGGTAGATGCCGTTAAGAAATACGCAGGCGTTGACTGGAATGAAGTAGAAACATTAGAGCAGGCACGCGCACTTGCAGACGAGCATCATGTAGAATATGAAGAGAGACATAAGAAGGGTGATATCTTAAGCCTCTTCTTCGAAGAGTTTGCAGAGGAACACCTGATTCAGCCGACATTTGTTATGGATCATCCAATCGAAATTTCTCCGCTGACCAAGAAGAAACCGGAAAATCCGGACTACGTAGAGCGTTTCGAGTTCTTTATGAACGGATGGGAGATGGCAAATGCTTATTCCGAGCTTAATGACCCAATCGATCAGAGAGAGCGTTTCAAAGCACAGGAAGAACTGCTGGCACAGGGTGACGAGGAAGCTAACACCACAGATGAAGACTTCCTGAACGCACTGGAGATCGGTATGCCGCCAACAGGTGGAATCGGATTCGGAATCGACAGAATGTGTATGCTCCTGACAGGCGCAGAAGCGATTCGAGACGTGCTGCTCTTTCCAACAATGAAGACACAGGGCGCGGCAAAGAATGAGGCAAACAATGCAGCCCGTACTGCAAACGCAGCACAGGCACCAGCTGTAACAGAGAAATGCTGTCCGGAAGAGGGTATCACATGTTGCTGCGGAGAAGAAATTGATTTTTCCAAAGTAGAGATTGAGCCATTGTTCAAGGACGAGGTTGATTTTGATACATTCAGCAAGTCTGATTTCAGGGCTGTTAAAGTAAAAGAGTGTGTGGCAGTTCCGAAGAGCAAAAAGCTCCTTCAGTTCACACTGGATGACGGAACAGGTGAAGACCGCACAATATTAAGCGGAATTCATGCATATTATGAGCCGGAAGAGCTGGTTGGAAAGACATTGATTGCAATCACAAACCTGCCTCCGAGAAAAATGATGGGAATTGACTCCTGCGGTATGCTTCTGTCAGCACTGCACACAGAAGAGGGAGAAGAAAAACTTCACCTCCTGATGGTAGATAATCATATTCCGGCTGGTGCAAAGCTGTACTAGAAGATTGGAAAACTGGATAAAGAGAAATACAAACAACGGGATTGCTGCGGCAGTTTCGTTGTTTTTGTATTTGGGAGAGCAAAACCTATCAGCTTTTGTGATTCCTGAACAGAAGATATGATTATTGTATTTCTTTCTGAAAACCGCTATACTAAGAAAAGAATCTGGTAGAGCGGTTTTTGAATCAGGAGGTATTTTATGGCAAGAAGAGTGGCGATAGGAATACAGGATTTTGGTGATTTGATTCAGAAAAAGTACTTTTATATAGATAAAACATCATTTATCAAAGAATGGTGGGACAGTGGAGACAGCGTGACACTAATCAATCGTCCCCGGCGATTTGGAAAAACGCTCAATATGAGTATGGTAGAGCACTTCTTCTCGGTAGAATATGCCGGGAGGGGCGATTTGTTTGAGGGGCTCTCTATTTGGGAACATGAGGAGTATCGAAATATACAGGGAACTTGGCCGGTAATCAGTCTGTCTTTTGCGAATGTGAAAGAAAAGGATTATCGGACTACGCGCAAAAAAATCTGTCAGCTTCTGACAAAGTTATATGCGGAGAACTCTTTTTTGGTAGACAGCGGAGTGCTTTGCGAATCGGATTTGAGATATTTTAAGCGGGTATCAGAGGACATGGATGACAGTGATGCAACGCTGGCATTGTATCAGTTGTCTGATTTTCTTTCTCGTTATTATGGGAAAAAGGTCATCATTCTTCTTGACGAGTATGATACACCGATGCAGGAGGCTTATGTGGATGGATACTGGGATGAACTTGTGGCATTTACCAGAAGTCTCTTTAATGCCACATTTAAAACCAATCCATGGCTTGAGCGGGGAATCATGACTGGAATTACGAGAGTCAGCAAAGAGTCTGTTTTTTCAGATTTGAATAATCTGGAAGTGGTAACTACGACGTCTAACAAATATGCTGCTTCTTTTGGATTTACAGAGCAGGAAGTGTTTGAAGCTTTAGAAGAATGTGGGCTTGGACAGGAAAAAGCGTCTGTAAAAGAATGGTACGATGGATTTATTTTTGGGGATTATCAGGGTATTTATAATCCCTGGTCAATATTAAATTATCTGGATAAAAAATATTTTACAACCTATTGGGCAAACTCCAGTTCCAATAGTCTGGTGGGGAAACTGATTCGACAGGGCAGCCGCCAGATTAAGGGAAATTTTGAACGTCTTCTTGAAGGAGAATCAATACGAACTCCAATTGATGAGCAGATCGTGTATAATCAGCTGGACAATAATGAGGATGCAATCTGGAGCCTGTTATTGGCAAGTGGGTATTTAAAGGTGCTTTCTTATGACAGATTGGAGTTTTTGGAGCCGGGGGAAAAGCAGATGTATGAACTGGCGCTTACAAATTATGAAGTTAAGTGCATGTTTGAAGGAATGGTGCATGGCTGGTTCTCGGAAGCAATGGGGGATTATAATGACTTTATCAAAGCCATGCTTCAGGATGACCTGGAAGCTATGAATGCATATATGAATGAAATTACTTTGGAGATTTTCAGTTATTTCGATTCGGGGAAAAGGCCATCACGCAGTGCGGCAGAGCGTTTTTATCACGGGTTCGTCCTTGGACTTATTGTAGATCTCCGCGGGAAATATGTGATTACTTCCAATCGTGAAAGTGGATTCGGAAGATATGATGTAATGCTGGAGCCAAAGGATTCTAAAAATGATGCAATTATAATAGAGTTTAAGGTTTTCAATGCCAAGAAAGAGAACTCATTGGAAGAAACGGTTGAATCTGCATTAAAACAGATTGAAGAAAGGAAATATGAGGCAGTTCTGAATGCGAAAGGGATACCGGGAACCCGTATTCGGAAATATGGGTTTGCTTTTGAGGGAAAGAATGTACTGATAGGATAAGTCAATGAGGACAGGTTCCTCGACTCATTGAGTCGCGGAATCTGTCCTCGTTGGCTCTGTCGGCAAAATAGTCTGTCAATATAAAATAAAATTATAATTTATTAAAAAACATATTGACAAATGCAAAAAGATGAGATATTATAATATCAACAAAAGAAAAGAAGAGACAACTTCAAAAAACAGGAGGACGGTCCAATGAAATAATTATAATAATTGGACAAATTCAATAGAAAGAGGGGTTATACAGTGAAACTTCAAGAATATCATTAAAAGAGCTATTTGATTTGTAAAGAAAAATCAAATAGCTCTATTTTTTTGCGTTTTTTTAGATATATGAAATGTGGCAATAAATCAAAGACAGTTTGCTATCTCTCTGAATAAAGGTTATAATTTGCGATAAGAGAATGTGTTTATTGAGAAAGGGTTAAGAGATAAAGATGAATAAGAAAACGATAGAAGAAAAATATGAATTCAGAGAAATACATGCAGATGAAGCTGATCAGGTGGCGCAGATTGAGCTGGCATGTTTCCCATCAAATGAGGCATGTAAACCTGAAATAATGAAAGAGCGTGTAAAGATTTTTCCGGAGACGTTTCTTGTGGCAGTTAGTAAGGAAACCGGGGAAATTATCGGCTTTATTAATGGATTAGCAACGAATGAGATTAATTTGAGAGATGAATTTTATACAGATCCGGCGTTGCACGATCCTGCTGGAAGCAACATTATGATTCTGGGCGTTAATGTTCTCCCGAAATATAGAAAACAGGGGATTGCCAGAGAAATGATGTGTAACTATGTTTGCAGAGAAAATGATAAGGGTAGAAAATCAATCGTTCTCACTTGTCTGGAGGATAAGGTTCAGATGTATGAAAAATTTGGATACAGAGACTGTGGAGAATCTGATTCCGCATGGGGCGGAGAAAAGTGGCATGAGATGGTGTATGCGCTGAATTAGAGAAAGAAGCGGCGGGAAAATTGTATATAGCTGTTATCTATAGATTCTGTTGTTGTTTGAAAATATTAATTTGACAGTTCGTGATAAAAGTTTATATAATGTCTTTAGCATAATATGCAAGAAATTTTCAAAAAGACTAGACTTGAAATCAGGAGGCGATTAAGATGGGTCGATTGGATGGGAAAGTAGCAATCATCACCGGAGGTAATTCAGGTGTGGGTGCTGCAACAGCAAAGTTATTTGCAAAAGAGGGTGCAAAAGTTATTATTACAGCCAGAAGAGAAGGACCACTTGAAGATGTTGCGAAGGAAATTCGCGAAGCTGGCGGTGAGGTACTTCCGGTAGCAACAGACATTTCCAAAAAGGGAGATGCAGATAAACTGGTTGCAAAGGCAGTGGAAGTGTATGGGAAATTAGATATTCTCGTAAATAATGCGGGAGTATTGGAAGAAGGTCTGAAGCCGATTGACCGTTTCACAGACGAAGACCTGGATCGGATTGTTGAAATCAATGAAAAAGGAACCATGTATTGTATGCGTGCGGCATCCGCAGAGATGGCTAAGACAGGATATGGCTCTATTGTAAATGTTGCCTCTATTGCGGGAGTTATGGGCTGTGGAGGAGCTGCCTATGTTGCTTCCAAGGCGGCAATCATTGGTGTGACACGCCATACAGCACTTCGTTTTGCAGGAACAAATATCCGTTGTAATGCGGTATGTCCGGGAACAATTGTGACTCCTATGGTTATGGGAACAAATCCTGCAAGCCTGGATCCGGATATGATGGGACAGATGGCAAAACACAGTGATCTGAAAGTACAGCCTTGTATGCCGGATGATGTGGCAAACATTCTGTTGTTCCTCGCAAGTGATGAATCACGTGCAATTACCGGACAGGCACTTCAGACAGATTTCGGTGGAACATTATAAAAGAGATAATTGACGGGTAATATAGAGCCGTTGCAAAATAGATGCAGAGTTACATACATCTATGGAGCAGGGGCTCTTATTCATACAATCAGGAGGAGTTTTACATGGCATTTGAAGAGGCTTTTGCCTATTTGAAAAATCAGGGATATGGGGAACGGGTGCGGGTATTTGAAGTGTCCAGCGCAACAGTAGAACTTGCTGCGGTAGCAGTAGGTACAGAACCGGCCCGGATCGCCAAATCATTATCATTTATGGTTGATGAGCAGCCGATTATCATTATCTGCGCAGGAGATACAAAGATTAACAACAGTAAATATAAGGGTGTATTTCATAAGAAAGCCAGAATGCTGACGGCTGATGAAGTGCGTAGCCTGATCGGGCATGAGGTGGGAGGAGTATGTCCATTCGGTATTAAAGATGGAGTGGACGTCTATCTGGATGAATCATTGAAGCGATTTGAAAAGGTGTATCCGGCCTGCGGAAGTGCAAAAAGTGCAGTAGAATTAACACCGGAAGAATTGGAACAGCTTTCCGGAAGTAAGGCATGGATTGATGTGTGCAAGTAGTCGATGAGGGATATTTTTAATACAATATAGCTGGAACATTATTGTTTTATGTAAGTGTAAGCATTTATATCGGAGGTTAATATGAGTAACATTATTCTATATCATGGAAGTGCTGAAAGAATAGTAACGCCTACATTTGGATTGGGAGAGGACAGGCATGATTATGGTAGAGGCTTTTACTTAACTGAGAGTGATGAACTGGCGAAAGAGTGGGCAGTTTGCAGACCAGACGAAACAAATGGATGGGTGCATAAATTTGTACTGGACGATACAGAGCTTAAGATTTTGGATTTCCAAAAGGAAAGCGTGTTGTCATGGCTGGCAGAGCTTATGAAACATCGTGCGGCGGCAGATTCAAAAAGATACCGGGTTTTATCAGAAAAGTTTATTCAGAAATATGGAATCTCAACAGATGGATATGATGTAATCAAAGGGTGGAGAGCAAATGCGTCATATTTTTATATTGCAAAATCATTTGTAAGGGATGAGATTGATGTGGATATTTTAGAAGAATTACTTTCATTGGGCGGACTGGGAATCCAATACTGTGTGAAGACCGAAAAAGCATATGAACATTTGTCAGAGATAGATGAAGAATTACGACAAATTAATTTTGAACAGTATAATAAGAAATATAATGAGCGGGATATTACAGCGCGGGAAAATATGAAAAGTTTAATCGAGTCGGACAGAAATAAAGTTACAAAAGTATTCAGCACATTATTATAGGAGAGATGATACTATGCAAGCTTATTCAAAAGCATATTTAGACGAAATAGTAGAAAATCAGGGAAAATTATTTGATTATGTCGCAAACAGCTATCCTGATATGAATACAGAGGATTTTATTCAGAAATATATGAAGAGTAAAACGAGAAAATTCGTGGATGAAGCACAAGCGTATGTTTGTACAATGAATGCACAAGAACTTTGGGAATATTTTCAGAAAACAGATCAATATCAGTTGACAAAGGGGGAAGCTTTAAAAGGTTTCATGCCGGACTGGATTGGGGAGTTTTATGCATATTATCAGTGGAAGTATAATGTGTCAAGTGCAGAGTTGGTTGATAAAATCTCTTTGGAATATCTTGAAAAAGCGTATCATGGGTTGCATGATCTGGAATTAGATCTTGCAGTGGAGAAAGTAGGAAAAATAAAATGATAATATGTTTTCATAATCCTGACGAGGAAAATGGATATCTCAGTAATTGGTATATGTCAGATTTTGTTATAGATGGAGTAAAATTTTCATCTATGGAAAAGTACATGATGTATCAGAAAGCGCTGACGTTTCGGGATTTTGAGATTGCACAGAAGATTTTGAAATCGAATGATGTTGCGCAAATTAAAGCATATGGAAGACAAGTGTCAAACTATGAAGAAGTGATCTGGAATGGTATCAGGCAGCTTGTTGTGTACCGGGGGCTGACAGAGAAGTTTTCTCAAAACAGAGACCTGAGAAAACGGCTGGTAGAAACGGAAGATGCCGTTCTGGCAGAATGTGCGGTACAGGATAAAATTTGGGGTATTGGATTATCTATGAATGATCCCAACCGACTTGATATTCATAAGTGGAAAGGAAATAATCTTTTGGGATTTACTTTGATGAAAGTGCGGGAAGGTATTCAACATGGGAGTTGACATTCAAACCATTCAGGGCGATATCACGAAGGTAAATGACGTGGAGGCAATCGTGAATGCGGCGAACAACAGCCTCCTCGGCGGAGGCGGTGTTGACGGAGCGATTCACCGGGCAGCCGGGCCGGAATTATTAAAGGAATGCAGAACATTACACGGCTGTGAGACCGGAGAGGCGAAGATTACGGGAGCGTATCATCTTCCCTGCAAATATGTGATTCATACGGTCGGACCAATCTGGCGGGGCGGCGCTTATGGGGAACCGGAGCTTTTGAAAAATGCCTATTGGAATTCCCTGCAGTTGGCGATAGACAACGGTATCCGCAGCATTGCATTTCCTTCGATCTCAACGGGGGTGTACAGCTATCCGGTGGAGCAGGCGGCAGCCATTGCAGTGAAAACGGTGAAGGAGTTCTGTGTAGCTCACGCAGGTCGGATAGATACAGTGAGTTTTGTATTATTTGACAGGAATACGCTACACGTTTATGAGCATGCCGTTTCAGAGCTGCAGAGGAATGGGTAACGGTATGAAAGAGGATAAGAACGAAACAAGATGGGATAAGCTTCTTCGAATCCGGACGATGGGACGGGACGACTCCAATGCAGATCAGTATCGATATCCCTATGAACCGACCCCTTATTCTGTGCTGGAACGCCTGGCAAATACCGGGCTCATTCGGAAGGGCAATACGCTTTTGGATTATGGGTGCGGAAAAGGAAGAGTGGATTTTTTCCTGTCTTATCAGACTCGGTGTCAGTCTGTTGGAATTGAGTACGATGAACGGATTTATGAGAAGGCAGTGGAAAATAGAGAAACAGCGGCGGCTTCAGGCAGAGTTTCCTTTGAGCTTGCGAATGCAGAGAATTTTGTGGTCTCAGAGAAGGTTGACTGCATTTATTTCTTCAATCCTTTTTCTCTGGAGATTTTGCAGAAGGTAATTTCCCGAATTCTGGATTCATATTATGAAAAACCGAGAACGATACAGATGTTTTTTTATTATCCGTCCGATGAATATATTTCCTATCTGATGACGGTGGGGGAGCTGATGTTTACTGACGAAATTGACTGCAGGGATTTATTTCCGGGCAACGATCCGCGGGAACGGATCTTGATTTTTGAATTGCCAGTAGATGAATAAATGAAAATGTAGGCAAAACTGGCATGGACAAAACTTGCATAACTGGAGGTTTCTCCACTGCCATCTGAGTGATAGTATAATATGATATCAGGGTCAAAAGCACGGAACAATCCGTAAGTATCATCATCGGGAACTTTTGATCCCCAACATCATAATATCAGAAAGGCGGAATATAGTTATGGAAAATAGTAATACAAACAAGGCGTATGCAGGAACGGTGCAGGACCCTAAAGTAAAGACATTGGTAATTACTGCGTTTTTTGCCGCAATTACTTATCTTGGAATTCAAGTGTTCCGGATTCCGATGCCTGCAGTAATAGGTACACCATTTGTACATTTTGGACATATATTTGTAGTGATGGGAGTTCTTTTACAGGGAGGAAAAAGAGGTGCCATATCAGGAGCATTAGGACTGGTTATTTTCGATCTGTTAAATGGATATATTCAGGACATTCCGCAGGTTTTTGCAGAGACGGTAGTGAAGGCGCTGATCGTGGGTGCAATTTTCGTGTGGCTTAAGAAGAAAGCAGAAGATAACAGGACAAAAGAATATCAGTCAGCAGTGATTTGCTCTGTGATTTACGGGATTTTCAATGTAATCATCGAGCTGGCAGCAGGTACAGTTAAGATGGTAATCCTGGGAAGCGGTGTCTCCGCAGCATTTGCGGGTTCACTGGCATCTATCCCGGCAACGGTTATTAATGCGTTGTTTATGATTATTGCTATTGCGATACTGTATCGTCCGGTCAGTGCACTGTATAAGAAGATTGCGTAGTGAAGCGAAAAAGATTTCGCATATTATTCAGAAGAGGTGAGATGAAATGTTAGCAGTAGTAAAAGAGCACAAAGGACCGGGATTTGCGATAAAGGATGTCCCGATGCCGGTCTGTGGAGAAGAGGATGTAATTGTAAAAGTAAAATCTGTCGGTTTCTGTGGCTCAGATGGACCAATTCTCGCAGGGACAAGAGATGTTCCGTGGCCGTTGATTCCCGGTCATGAATTTGCGGGAGATATTGTAGAGACAGGTGCAAAAGTAAAGGGGTGGCAGATCGGGGATCGTGTCAGCGCCTGTATTGTAATCGGATGTGGAAACTGTAAATATTGTATTGAAGGAAATGAGCCTCTCTGTGACAATCTTGTGGAGACTGGTATCCATGTGAATGGAGCATTTGCGGAATATGTACGCGTTCCTGCAAAAGTACTTGTAAAATTAAAGGATTCCACAAGTTATGATTTTGGAGCGGCGATTGACCCGATTGCATCTGCTTATCGTACCGTAAAATCAATGCCAATAACATCGAAAGATACGGTTATGGTTCTTGGTCCGGGACCAATTGGCCTGTATGCAACACAGCTTTTGAAGCTTCGAGGTGCAAGAAAGGTCATTGTTCTTGGAGCAGATTGTGATAAGGAACGTCTGGAGATGGCTCTGAAGCTGGGAGCGGATTATGTTATTAATAATTCGGTAGAGGATCCAATTGAGAGAATTAAAGAGATTACGAACGGGGACATGTTAGATTATGTGCATGACTGTGCCGGGGCTGTTCCGTTGGTGGAGATAGCTATGAATACATTGAAAAAGACCGGGCATTACTATATTACTGGTCTCTTCCATGAGCTCGCACCTGTGAATCTTGGAAAAGTGGTTCGTTCGGAAATTGATATTCATGGAACTATCTGTTATACAAGGGAGGAATTCAGAGAATGTCTGGATCTGATCGAAGATGGAAGACTCCAGGTGGAACCTCTTATTACACATCATTATGCACTTCGGGATATGCAGGAGGCATTTGAAATGTTCCAGTCCAGACAGGCGATCAAGATTATGCTTCATCCGGAAGAATAAGAAGCAGAGAGGTTATAGTTGTTAAAATTTTTGGGGAAAAAGGAAATATAGAATTATGAAAAACTGGAAGAAGAGTCTGCGTACTTTGGCAGGAGTGCTGCTGGGAAATGTGGTTCTGGCACTGGCGGTTGGGGCGTTTGCTGTGCCACATGGAATCATTATGGGAGGTGCGACCGGTATCGGTCTTACGATTACCCATTACCTGCATGTGAATCTGTCAGCAGTTGTATTGGGGATTAATGCGATTCTTTTTGTTTTAGGAACTTTTGTGCTGGGGAAAAAATTTGCGCTTACAACGATTGTCAGTTCAATTGTATATCCGGTATTTCTGTCGATTGTACAGGCCATTCCCGGGATTGATTCGCTGACGGATAATATAATGCTGGCAACAGTTTATGCAGGAGCATTGCTGGGAATCGGGATTGGACTTGTGGTGCGTGTAGGGGCATCCACCGGAGGAACGGATATCCTTGCACTGGTTTTAAACAAATGGTTTCATGTATCCATTGCGGTCATGATGTATGTGGTGGATTTTATTGTTCTGGGATTTCAGGTGCTTTTTTCAAATTCGGAACAGATCCTGTATGGTATCTTTATGCTGGTACTTACCACACTGGTTATGAACCGTGTCATACTGATGGGACAGTCCCAGATTCAGCTCTTCGTTATTACTGAGAAATATGAAGAAGTTAAAGAAAAGATGCTGAAAGAAATTGACGCCGGAGTAACTATGGTTCACATTGAGACAGGATATGAGGGAAGGCAGCAAAAGGGTGTATTGTGTGTGATCCCGAACCGTAAATTATATTCCGTAAATCAGATGGTACAGGCAGTTGATCCAAAGGCATTTATAACGATTACGCAGATTAATGAAGTGCGTGGCGTAGGGTTCACTATAGAGAAAAATCCTTTATAAAAAAATCATTACGAAGCGGCTCCTTAACGGAGAGAATCTTCCTTTACATTTTTGTTGCGGATAATAACTGATTAAATAGAAATCTGAAAGTGTCTTTTCATTTACTTGAATTAGAGTCATTTTAATAGTATAATTTTTTTGTTAGATATTTTAGGCAACAAAATTATGAACAATGAGGAGGAATCTGGCATGATTACTTGGAATAACTTGGATACACTGGCTTCATTTAAAGAGCTTGCAGACGTGGAGCGTGTGAATCTTGTTGAGGCTATGTCCGGAGAAAATGGCGCAGAGCGTGTGAAAAAATACAGTGTGCCGATGGCAGAAGGACTTGCATTTAATTACGGAGCAAAACAGGTGGACGATAAGGTGCTGACAGCTCTTGCAAAATTGGCAGAAGAGGCACAGCTTACAGAAAAATATGAAGCACTCTATAATGGAGAGATGATCAATACCGGTGAAAAACGTCTGGTACTTCATCAGCTGACCCGCGGACAGTTGGGAGAGGCTGTTGTGGCAGATGGTGTGGATAAACGTGCTTTTTATGTGGAGCAGCAGGAGAAGATTGCAGAATTTGCAAATAAAGTACATGCCGGAGAAATCACAAACGAAGCAGGAGAGAAATTCACGACTGTAGTACAGATCGGAATCGGCGGAAGCGACCTTGGACCACGTGCAATGTATCTGGCACTTGAGAACTGGGCTAAGGTCAATGATACATTCAAAATGAAAGCAGAATTTATCAGCAATGTGGATCCGGATGATGCATCTGCAGTACTGTCAAATATTGACGTGGCACATTCCATCTTCGTGCTTGTTTCCAAATCAGGTACAACACTGGAGACATTGACCAACGAATCCTTCGTAAAGGACGCTCTGGCAAAAGCCGGATTAGATGCGTCTAAGCATATGATCGCTGTTACCAGTGAGACATCTCCGCTGGCAAAGAGTGATGACTATCTGGCGGCTTTCTTCATGGATGATTATATCGGAGGACGTTATTCCTCTACATCTGCTGTAGGCGGAGCAGTATTATCACTGGCATTCGGACCGGAGATCTTTGCTCAGTTCCTGGAAGGTGCAGCAGCAGAGGATGCACTGGCTAAGAATAAAGAGTTACTTGAGAATCCGGCAATGCTTGATGCAATGATCGGTGTATATGAGCGCAACGTACTGGGATATCAGAATACGGCAGTTCTTCCGTACTCTCAGGCATTAAGCCGTTTTCCGGCACATTTGCAGCAGCTTGATATGGAGTCAAACGGTAAATCAGTAAACCGCTTCGGAGAGCCGGTTAATTATCAGACAGGCCCTGTGATTTTCGGAGAGCCTGGAACGAACGGACAGCACTCCTTCTATCAGCTGCTTCACCAGGGAACAGATATTATTCCGCTGCAGTTCGTTGGATTTAAGAACAGCCAGATGGAAAATGATGTTGTGATTCAGGATAGTACAAGCCAGCAGAAGCTCTGTGCAAATGTAGCAGCTCAGATCGTAGCATTTGCATGTGGTAAAGAAGATGAGAACCGTAACAAGAACTTCGAGGGCGGACGTCCGTCAAGCATCATTATCGGTGAGAAGCTGGATCCGAAGGCACTTGGAGCACTGCTTTCACACTTTGAAAACAAAGTAATGTTCCAGGGATTCGTATGGAATCTGAACAGCTTTGACCAGGAAGGCGTACAGCTCGGTAAAGTTCTGGCAAAACGTGTACTTGCACATGATACAGACGGAGCACTCAAGGTATATAGCGATCTCTTAAACATTTAGTATCATTTAAATGAGTGTTGAAATCCCGGGATAGTCTGATAAAAAGGCTGTTTCGGGATTTTTGGTATATCAGATGGGGATTGAACATTTACAAAAGAAAGGTAGAAGAGTATGAAAAGAAGAAAGCTTGCGGGGGTTTTGAGTCTCATGATGGCATGCTCTCTGATTCCGCAGAATGTATTGGCGGAAGAGACGGCGTCGGCAGAAGAACAGGGAGCTGACTATGGAATTCCGGGCGAAGACTACGTGGAGGGTGAAGTCATTGTTCGTGTGAGAGGCGGTGAGGATGCACTTTATGCGAACGGCAGTAATGCCAGTACTTTTTCGAGAAGATCAGTGCCATCATTTTCAACGGAAGTGTTGATGGAACTGAACAGTGACGGTGAGGAGTCCGGGGGAAAAAATGACTATGCGGTATTCTCAGTGGCGGAATCAACAGATGACGATGAGGAAGAAACCAGTGAAATCGTGCTGGTGAAAGGTGATGACACGGAAGCGTTGATTCAGGAACTTATGGAGAATCCGAATGTGGAGTATGCCCTGCCAAACTATAAGGTAGAGCTGTGTGGAGACGATATCGAAGATCCAATGTACGATTATCAGTGGGGGCTTGATAATAAAATTGATCTGACGGGAACCTGGGCTGACATGGATGCAGAGGAGGCCTGGGCGTCAGGTGCAGGTTCTGAAACAGATGATAAGGTTGTTGTTGCGGTTATCGACAGCGGTGTAGATTATACACATCCGGACCTGGCGGGTGTTATGTGGGATGACGGAGAATCAATCCCGGCATTGCAGGCTCTTGGAGGAGGAAAATACGGTGCAAATTATGCTCTGGGAGAAGATACAACGGATCCCAGGGATACCGATGTGGGCCACGGAACACATTGTTCCTCCGTTATTGCATCTCAGTGGAATCAGGAAGGAGTCCGGGGAGTAAGCGGAAATGCAGAGATTATGGCAATCCGTTTTGCGGGAGCAAATAGCAGCAGTATGGCGAGCGCGGTAAAGGCGTTCCGCTACATGATTACGGCAAAGCAGAACGGTGTAAATGTAAAGGTTGCAAGTAATTCCTGGGGAGTTGACAGGAACTTCAGTCAGGCAGACGCGTTGATTGGTGATCTGACAATGGAGGCAGCCAGGGAAGGAATTATGGTATGCTTTGCATCGGGAAATTCCAATCTGGATCTGGATATGTGGCCGAATATCCAATATCAGAACCGGAATATTCTGGTTGTTGGTGCAATGGAAAGCTCCGGTACTCCGGCGTATTTTTCCAATTACGGACAAAGCAGTGTAGATGTATTTGCACCGGGAACACAGATTCTGGCAGCAACCAGCCTGTATGGCAAGGAGAACCCGAAAGCCAGTGTACAGATGGCACCGCAGTATATTCCGTGGATACAGGATGCAGATGATACTTTGATTTATAACCAATTCAATGGAGACAGCATAGACGATGAAACACCGATTACATATAGTGTATACAAAATAGTCAGTGATGAAGACGGTAATAATTACAGAGAGTATTTGGAAGAGTCGGATATTTCCATGGTGACGGGATTTAAACCGGAAAAAGATGGAGACAAAGCTGTCGGTATTTCGCTTGATGGTGTTCAGGCAGGGGATAAATTTGGCGTAGAGATTCAGATTCATCTTACAAAAGAAGAAAAAGAATTGTTGGCAGGACAGGAAAATCTTTACATAGCAATGGAAGGTGGACTTTCAGGTGCCGAACTGGTAAGTAATACTTTGACACTTAAGCAAAATGTGCCGGAGGGAAGCGGGGAAAAAGAACAGCTTAGTGCAAGGCTCCGTTTTGCGGATAATAACTGGGTTTGTTTAACCGGTAAAATTCCGGAAGATCAGAGGGGGTTCCTGAAAGTATCTGAGGAAGAGCCGGTACCTGAGGAAGAGGCAGTATCTGAGGAAGAGGAAACTCCGGGAATCCTCAGGTTAGAAGGAGAGATGACCGGCAATGCAGGAGATGCAATGCTTTATCTCGACAATATTGGATTCGGAACAAAGACCAGTAACTATTATTATTCGGATGGTACATCCATGGCCTGCCCGGCCGTAGCAGGTGTTGCTGCCCTGGTATCGGAGAAATACAGTGACCCGGAAGAAGTAAAAGCCCGCATTATGGGAAGTGTTGTGACGGATCAGAATTTCTATGACAAATGTGTTACGTCAGGTTATGTGAATGCAGACCAGGCATATAATTTTACGGATGAAGAGATGACTCCTGTAGTAGAATGTCTGGATCAGGAAGATGGCATTGGTATACTGAAAGGATGGTATTTTGGAGAGAATGCCGGAAAATTATATGTGGGAGAACAGGAAATTACAGCAATTGAAAGCTGGAGTGATCGTGAAATAAGATTTGTTCTTCCGGAGGGAGTGGAAGGAAAACAGAAAATAGCTGTTTTATCCTACGCGAATGGTAAGACAGGATATCAGTTCTTAACGGTTGGACAATCATCCAAAGGTTATGAGGAACTGGAAGCAGCGAACCTGGACTGGGGAGAAGAGGCAGGAGAAAAGGTGACATCACAGAATGGAACACCTCTGGCTATGGCTGCTGCGGGAAATAAGATTATGGTGGTAGGCACCATGGGAAGCGGCTCTCAAAATTATATGGAAATGTATGACATTGCAGCGGCACAATGGAATAAAGTAGAACTGCCCGATCAGAATATACTGCTGGATTCATATCCGGGAACTTTTTCCATTGCGGCGGCAAAGAGCAAGATCTATTTCATGTATGATACGGTAGGGGGAGAATCGGCTTACCGACACAAACTGGCTACTTATGATGTGGAGAAGGAAAAGTGGACATCAATTGTAGATATGACTGACAGGACAGAAACCTATTTTGGAATGATTACCGTATACAGGAATCAACTCCTTATCGTAGGAGGAGATAATCGTCGGGATAATAAAAATGATCCCGGCAGAGAACATATGGATGACTGGGAATCCCTGAAAGTTAGAGCGATCACCCCTGATACCGGAGAGGTGATTCAGGAATATCCCCGACTTCCGGATAATCGAATCGGCGGCACCATCGTATGTAATGGGGACAAACTCTATATTGTAGGCGGAGTATCCGACATTTATGAAGGATGGTATGGAAACGATAACGTATCAATCAACGAAGTGTGGGAATTCGATGGAGAAAGCTGGAAGACGGACGGAGGAGCATTATACGATTATAAGGATTACGAACAGTATCTGGTAATGGCAGCAGGCGCTACGAAAAGCGGCATCATTGCAGCGGGATATGTGAAGACGTCAGTGGAAGACGTAGATGCCTCCGGTGAAGAACAATTCCATGATACATGGGAATATGACGGAGAACAGAGTATATGGAACGCACGGAACGATGTGAGATTTCATGATTCGAAGACATCCGGCATTGTAGGAAGTACATGGGATGGATATTTCTATGTGCTGGGAAGAGATGTTGAGACCGGAAAGCAGATATTCCGCAGACTGGCAGTGGATACGGCGGATCCTTCCGAAAATCCGGCAGAGAAGGACGATCCGGGCAAAGACGATCCAGGCAAGGACGATCCGGGCAAGGATGATCCGGGCAAAGACGATCCGGGTAAGAATGATTCAGGTAAGACTACACCGGGAACCGGTGGAAACAGCGGAAAGAAAGTCACACCGAAAACCGGAGACAGCAGTCATTCTATGCTGTGGCTGGGAATTCTGCTTCTCAGCGGCGCTGGAGCAGTGGGAACCATCGGATATCGCAGAAGAAAAAGTAAATAAGTATTAGAAGTGCACCCGTTTGTTGAATTGACAGACGGGTGTTTTTAAAACCGTTAAAATAAAGGTAAGTATACTTTACAAACCATTAAAATAATGGTTTAATAGAAATGAGGTGATGGCATGAAGAAAAAAAGATTTGTATTACCGGAATATGTAACTGCAGAAGATATAAAGAATGTCAGAAAAAAGCTTGGGCTTACTCAAAAAAATTTTGCGGAATTAATCGGCTGTTCGAAATCAACGGTTGAACGGTGGGAGAGCGGCAATGAAACGGTGAGTGGTCCGGTCGTTCTTTTGCTTCGATATCTGGAACGTGAACCGGAATCCATTCAGCAATTAGAAATCCCGGAACAAGTATATCCACTCCGGCTCTGGTATATGCATAATCAGACCGTATGTACATTAATTGATGTGGATGAACTGAACCAGAAAGTACGTATTAAAAATTATGTAGAACATGTTATGTTTAAAGCGTTCGGTGTAATTGAAGAACCGGATTATCCTATGTATCTGGAGTTTCTGGAATCCAGGTGTTTTCCGAGAACCCGGGATAAGATGAAATTAATTTTAAAGGACCTGGACCTGCCATTTTATGATCCTTTTTTGATTATAGAGAAGACGGAAGGGCGGATGGCTGAGGATGATTTTTGGATTCGGATAGAGAGGTAGGACAAAAATGATCGAATTGTTTGAGCAGGACATCAGAACGAATGACAGGCAATCCTCCAAAGGGAATCAATTGAAGTGGGAAAATGAAGGTATGTGGTATAAGGCAGACTATGCCGGCTATGAGGGACTTGCAGAGTACATGATATCTCATTTGCTGGAACAGTCTTCATTATCACCATCAGAATATGCATTGTATAATCTGGAACAGATTAAGTATAAGTCAAGTATCTATTGTGGCGTAAAGAGCAGGAGCTTTTTGCAAAGAGGATGGCAGATTATCACACTGGAGAGATTATTTAAGAATTTTTCTGGTGAGAGTCTGTATAAATCCACATACAAAATAGGAAGTCATGAGGAAAGAATGATTTTTCTTGTAGAACAGGTGGAACGGATAACCGGGCTTACAGAGTTTGGGAAGTACCTTAATAAACTTTTTACTATTGACGCATTATTTTTAAATGAAGACAGGCATATGCACAATATTGCAGTTTTGATGAACGGAAAAGGCGAATTCGCGTATTGCCCGATTTTCGATAACGGGGCAGGACTCCTGTCAGATACCACTATGGATTATCCTATAAATGATGATATTTATCAATTAATGGACAATGTGCAGTCAAAGACTATATGCAGTGATTTTGATGAGCAGCTGGATATATCAGAAGCTCTGTACGGGGAGAACATCCGGTTTATGTTTTCTGAAAAAGATGTACAGCGTTTGCTGGAAAAAGCTGATATTTATCCGGAACAGCAAAAAAACAGGGTTGAGACGATTATAAGAATGCAGATGAGGAAGTACCGGTATTTATTTAGTATATAAAATAAATTGTTTTGTTGCACTTTTGTTGCACAAATGAGAGTATAATCATAGAAAATGGGAGACGATTCCTTCGTCAGGACTTGAGAGTGAGTCCTGCAAAGAAATTATCTACGAAAGAAAGGAAGAAGAGTATGAAAAGAAGAAAGCTTGCGGGTTTCCTGAGCCTGATGATGGCATGTTCGCTGATTCCGCAGAACGTACTGGCGGAAGAGACAACATCGGCAGAAGAACAGGAAGTTGATTATGGAATTCCGGGCGAAGACTACGTGGAAGGAGAGGTTATTGTCCGTGTTAAAGGCGGTGAGGATGCACTTTATGCGAACAGCAGTAATTCCAGTACTTTTTCGAGGAGATCAGCACCATCATTTTCCACAGAAGTATTGATGGAACTGGACGGGGACGGTGAGGCGCCTGATGAACAGAATGACTATGCGGTATTCTCAGTGGCGGAATCAGCAGATGACGGTGAGGAAGAGACCAGTGAAATTGTGCTGGTTAAGGGCGATGATACGGAAGCTCTGATTCAGGCGCTGGAGGAGAATCCCAATGTTGAGTATGCTCTGCCAAATTATAAGGTGGAAATGTACGAAGAAGGTATTGATGATCCAATGTACGATTATCAGTGGGGACTCAATAATAAGATTGACCTGACTGGAACCTGGGCAGACATGGATGCAGAAGAAGCCTGGGCATCAGGTGCTGGTTCTGAAACGAGTGATAAGATTGTAGTGGCAGTAATTGACTCAGGTGTGGATTATACACATCCCGATCTGCAAAATATCATGTGGAAAGGCGGACAAGATATTTCGGCGTTGACTGCTCTTGGCGGTGGAACATATGGTATAAATACCGTACCGGGCGAAGATTCTACTGATCCAATGGATACGGATGTAGGCCATGGAACTCACTGCGCATCTGTAATTGCGTCCCAGTGGAATAATGATGAAGGTGTCCGGGGTGTGACCGGAAATGCGGAGATTATGGCTCTTCGTTTCCTCGGAGCCAATGGAGGAGATATGGCGGGTGCAGCAAAGGCGTTCCGCTATATGATTACTGCTAAGAAGAATGGTGTGAATATAAGGGTTTCCAGCAATTCCTGGGGAGTTGGAAAAGATTTTGCGCAGTCGGACCGGTTGATTGCGGATATGGCAACAGAAGCGACAAATGCAGGAATTATGGTTTGCTTTGCGGCAGGAAACTCCGGACTGGACACAGAGATGTGGCCGAATGTCATCTATCTGAACAATGATATCCTGTATGTCGGTGCAATGGAAAGCTCCGGTATTCCAACCGCATTCTCTAACTATGGACAAAGTACTGTGGATGTATTTGCGCCGGGATCACAGATTCTGGCAGCAACGACCTTATATGGTAAGAAGCAGGATCCGGAAGTTGGCGTAGTGATGACACCACAGTATATCCCGTGGGTTCAGGATGCGGGTGATACATTAATTTACAATCAGTTTAATGCAGACAGCATGGACAATGAGAAGTTGATTACTTATAGAGTGTATAAAAAAACAGAAGATGAAGAAGGTAATTATACAAGGGAATATCTGACTGATCCGGCCATTTCCATGGTGACGGGATTTAAACCGGAAAAGGATGGAGACTATGCGGTCGGCATTCCGATTGATAATATTCCGGATGGGGAGGAGTTTGGTGTAGAACTCCAGATTCATCTTACAAACGAAGAAAAGGCGATGCTGGCAGGACAGGAAAATCTTTACATAGCAATGGAAGGCGGACTGCGAGGTGCTAAACTGGATGGCAACACACTGAATCTTTGTGAAAATGTACCGGAGGGTAGCGAGGAATTCGAGCAGCTTAATGCAAGACTTCGCTTTTATGATAATAACTGGGTATGTTTAAGTGGGGAAATTCCAGAAGATCAGAGAGGTTTCCTGAAAGATGCTGAGGCAGAATCCCCGGCAATTCTTCGATTGGAAGGAACGATGATCAGTAACTCAGAGGATGCAATGCTTTATCTCGATAATATTGGATTCGGAACTGAGACCAGTGACTATTATTATGCGGATGGTACATCCATGGCCTGCCCGGCGGCGGCAGGGGTTGCTGCTCTGGTATCAGAGAAGTACAGCGATCCGAGGGAAGTGAAAGCACGCATTAAGGGAAGTGTTACATCTGATCAGGATTTCTATGATAAATGCGTCACCTCTGGTTATGTAAATGCAGATAATGCATATAACTATTCAGCTGAAGATATGACTCCTGTAGTAGAAAGCCTGGAACAAAACAATGGAACTGCGATTCTGAAAGGCTGGTTTTTCGGAGATAATGCAGGAAAGTTATGTGTAGGTGATCAGGAAATTACGACGATTGAAAGCTGGAGTGATCAGGAAATAAAATTCACCCTTCCTGAAGGAGTGGAAGGAAAACAGAAGATATCCATTGAATCTCCAGTATCTGGAAAAACGGGTTATAATTTCTTCACAGTCGGAAAGGCGTCAAAGGATTATGAGGAATTAGAGGCACCGAATCTGGATTGGGGAGAAGAGGAAGGCGTAGCCTTAACATCACAGAATGGAATGCCATTAGCCATGGCTGCCGCAGGTGGCAAGATTATGGTGGCAGGCCTTATGGGAAGCGGTTCTGCAAATTATATGGAAATATACGACATTGCGTCAGGAGAATGGGATAAGGTGGAGCAGCCGGAAGAGAATATGCTATTATTTGATTTTCCGGGAGCATTTTCCATGACAGCGGCGAAGAGCAAGATATATATGCTATATCTTACGGGGGCATCGGAGAATGACAAGAAAAAACTTGCAACTTATGATACGGAGCAGGGAAAGTGGACATCCGTTGTGGACGTATCAGAGGTGACAAAATCCGGCTATGAGATGCTTGCCGTATATAAGAATCAGCTTCTTCTTATAGGCGGTGACGGCACTGCAGATGGAATGGCAGATCCGACCGAGGAACATAAGAAGGACTGGCATTCTCTCAAAGTCCGGGCAATCGTGCCTAATACAGGAGAAGTCATCAAAGAATATCCTGGCCTTCCGGATAATCGTATGGGTGGTACTGTTATCTGTAACGGTGATAAGCTCTATATCCTGGGAGGAATTCATAGCGTTCTAGAACCGGTGCTTGGAGGAATGTATACGACGATTAATGAAGTTTGGGAGTTTGACGGAGAGAACTGGAAGGCTGACGGAGAAGCATTGTATGATTTCGACGACAAGGATCAGCTGTTGAAGGTGGCAGCAGGTGCTACAAACAATGGATTCATTGCAGCAGGTTACGTACAGACCGGATCCGATCAGGAGCGTGCTGTCTCGAATGAAGGAGAATTCCACGATACATGGATGTATAATGGGGAACAGCATGCATGGGAAACGTTGGATGCAAGATTCAATTCCGTGAAGACAATGAATACTGTAGGAAGTTCATGGGATGGATATTTCTATGTATTAGGAAGAGACAGCGAGAGCAACCAGCTTGTATTCCGAAGACTGGCAGCAGATACCTTTAATCCATCGGAAAATCCGGCAGAAAAGGTTGATCCGGGTAAGGATGATCCTGGAAAAGATGATCCTGGTAAGGATAATCCGGGAACCGGTGGAAACAGCGCAAAGAAAGTTACACCGAAAACCGGAGACAGCAGTCATTCTATGCTGTGGCTGGGAATTCTGCTTCTCAGCGGCGCCGGAGCCGTAGGAACCATCGGATACCGCAGAAGAAAAAGTAAATAAGTATTAGAAGTACCGGTATTTATTTGGCGTTGACAGAAAATAAGGATTGTAGTAATATACTACCATATTCATAAGAGAAAGCGAAGGCGCTCGAAACATTTGTTTCGAGTGCCTTTTTCTTTTTAAAAACTGAGGAGGTGGCGGCAGATATGAGAGAATTAATTGACCACACAGAAGGAATTAACCGCCTTCTGGCAAGGTATGGCGTGAAGTTTGGGTTATATAAGAATGGAACTTTCCATGAGCAGTTGTTTCCATTTGATGCGATCCCAAGAGTAATACCGCATGAGGATTTTCTGTATCTGGAAAAGGGACTGATTCAGAGGGTGGATGCCCTGAATCTGTTTCTGAAAGATGTATATGGAGACAAGAAAATTGTAAAAGATGGTGTGATTCCGGAAGAGTTTGTGTTTTCATCCTCCGGTTATCTTCCGGAGTGTGAGGGAATCGTTCCGCCCAAAGGAATTTACAGCCATATCTCGGGAATTGATCTGGTTCTCGGAAAGGACGGGGAGTGGTACATACTGGAGGATAACCTCCGGATTCCATCCGGGGCATCTTATCCGATGATCGCAAGGGAGATCTGTCGTCAGGCATCACCGCAGACATTCCGGAAAAATCAGATTGTGGATAACAGGAATTATGCAGTCATGCTGAAGAAAATGATGGATTACGTGAATGTAGGCGGTATTTCCGTTATCATGACTCCCGGACGATATAATGCGGCCTATTTTGAACACTCTTTCCTGGCAGAGAGGACAGGCTGTGAACTGGCTATGTGCTCGGATCTCTTTGTAGAGAAGAATTTCCTGTATTACAGGGACTACAGAGGTGAAAAGAAGCGGGTAGGAGCCATCTACCGCAGGATCTCGGATGAATATCTGGATCCGATGACATTCCTTCCGGAATCTTTGATTGGTGTTCCGAACATTATGGATGTATATAGAAACGGAAATGTTTCTATTGTAAATGCACCGGGAAATGGAGTGGCCGATGACAAGGGTATTTACTATTTCGTGCCAAAGATGATCAAGTATTATCTGGATCAGGAGCCGATTCTGAAAAATGCACCGACCTATCTTCCGTTTTATGAGGAAGACCGGAAATATGTGCTGGAACATCTGGATAAACTGGTGGTCAAGGATGTGGCGGAAGCCGGTGGATACGGTGTTATCTTTGGAAACGAACTGAGCAAAGAAAAGCTGGAAGACATGAAAAAGTTGATTGAGAAAGAATCCAGACGCTTTATTGCACAGGAAGTAATAGATTTTCAGGATCTGGACATTATGGAGGGAGACAAGAAGGTTCCAAGAAAAGCAGACCTGCGTGCTTTTGTTCTTTCGGGAGAGACTACGAAGGTGTGGGCAAGCGGCCTGACCAGATTTTCAAGAAATGCAGATTCGTTCGTCGTGAATTCATCACAGGGAGGAGGATTTAAAGACACATGGGTATTATCTCAATAGAAAAAATGGACCATTTATACTGGCTGGGAAGATACACAGAACGGGTGTATACGACCCTGAGAAAATTTTATGATATTTATGATCAGATGATCGAAAGCCCGGAAGGTGCTTATGAGAAATATTGTGAGCGTTTGAACATTCCCAATATTTACACTTCCAATAAACAGTTTATCGATTCCTATCTGTTTGATATGAGGAATCCGGATTCCATATTTGCCAATATGGGACGTGCTTTTGACAATGCCATTGTGCTGAGGGATGAGCTGAGCAGTAATGTATTATCCTATGTACAGCTTTCCCTGGATACTCTGGGCGGAAGTGCCCATACGACAGCGCCCCTTCTGGAATTGCAGCAGGTGATAGACTATCTGCTGGCGTTCTGGGGCTGTGTAGATGATTACGTTGAGGAAGAGGAATGCAGAAATATTTTAAAATGTGGAAAATACATAGAGCGTCTGGATCTTTATATCCGTCTGGACTATAACAGGAAGGACATTGAAAAAGAATACTGCAAGCTGCTAAAACGCATTAAGGGATCCTATATGTGCTATGATGAAAAGAATCTGGAATGTCTGGGAAACATGATTGAGAAACAGACAGACTGGAAAACAGGATATCAGGAGGCATTGGGCTATCTGGGAGGAATTATCAGAGGATAGCCGGATACAGAAATCATGAAAAAATTGAGATTTATATATCGAATGTCACTTCGTTTTTCCGAACCCGTGTGGGATCATTATTTCGCACTCCGGTGTATACCCAGGGATGATGACAATCAGAAGGTAACAATTACCAGCCGTTATGTGAGACCGACCAACTGTCTGAATCGGGTAATGGATGGATTTGGAAATGAAAAGTATGTGGGGCATTATGAGAATCCGCACAAAAAATTCGAGTACGAAGTGGAGGGCACTGCGCTGGTAGAAGGGATGAAAGTCCGCAGGGAACCACTGCATCCTATGTATAAATATTTTTCAGAGTATACAAAATGGGGGCCGCATCTTGAAGCATTTGCATCGAAGATGGAGATTTCCGGAGAAAATAATCTGGATCGGGCAATTGCAATCATGGGCTGGCTTTATCAGCACTTTGAGTATAAAAGCGGCGTGACGAATATCTACACGACAGCGGAAGAAGCTGTCCGGACAGGACAGGGCGTATGTCAGGATTATGCGCATATTATGATTGCACTTTTACGACATGCGGGAATTCCGGCCCGCTATGTCAATGGATTGATGATTGGGGAAGGATATACCCATGCCTGGGTGGAAATCTACACCGGAGAAGGCTGGTATGGCCTTGATCCCACCAATAATCTCCATGTGGATGATTACTATATCAAGCTTGCACATGGACGGGATTATAAAGACTGTATTCTGGATAAGGGAAGATTTCTGGGAATCGCACAGCAGAAGCAGGAAATATATGTGAAGGTGGAGGAAATACAATGATAGAGACAGTGGTATCGATGGAGCTTCCGGTAGCGGAACATCTGAGGGTTCAGAAGAACCGGATTCTGCCGGTACATCCTACCGGAAAAGAAAAAAGATTTGCCGTTGTGACAGGAATCCACGGAGATGAGCTGGAGGGACAGTTTGTCTGCTATGAGCTGCAGAGAAGACTGAAAGCGGCTCCGGAGCAGTTAAAGGGAATCGTGGATATTTATCCGGCGATGAATCCTCTGGGAATTGATTCCATATCCAGAGGAATCCCCATGTTCGATCTGGACATGAACCGGATTTTTCCGGGCACGGAAGAGGGACCCATGATGGAAACGCTGGTAAAGCGGTTAATGGATGATCTGGATGGGGCGGATATGTGTGTGGATATTCACGCCAGCAATATTTTCCTGATGGAGCTTCCTCAGGTACGGGTAAATGAAGAGACAGAAGAACTTCTGGTTCCCTATGCGAAGAAACTGAATGTAGATTTCGTGTGGGTGCACAGTGCTGCTACGGTTCTGGAATCTACCCTTGCCTACAGCCTGAACAAGATCGGGGTTCCGGCACTGGTGGTGGAAATGGGTGTGGGCATGAGGATTACCCGCTCCTACGGCTATCAGCTGGTGGAGGGCATCCTGAATGTGATGAAAGAGATGGGGATCTGGGAGGGACCGATAGGTGAAGTCCGGGAGCCCATCGTATCTTCTGACCGTGCCGTGGGCTATATGAATGCGGATAAGGCGGGAATATTTGTCCCGAAAACAGAAATAGGAAACGAAGTGAAAGTAGGAGAAGTTCTGGGTGAGATTCTGAATCCTTTGACGGGAGATGTGGAGCAGGAAATCACGGCGCCCATCGACGGCATGGTCTTTACCGTGCGGGAATATCCGGTAGTATACAGTGGCTCTTTGCTGGGACGTGTTCTGGGAGGTAAGAAGAAATGAGAAAAGAAATATTATATTCCATGGCATCCCCCTACCGCGAGGATCTGGAGATTACCGGATATAAGTTCGGACACGGGAAAAAAGCAGCGTGTATCGTAGGCAGTATCCGTGGAAATGAAGTGCAGCAGCTCTACATCTGTTCTCAGCTTATTAAAAAGCTGTCAGAGCTGGAGGCGGCAGGAAATATTGTCTCCGGAAATGAAATCATGGTAGTGCCCAGTGTCAATCACCATTCCATGAATATCGGGAAACGCTTCTGGGCGGTGGACAATACAGACATCAACCGGATGTTCCCGGGGTATAATCTGGGAGAGACTACCCAGAGGATTGCAGCGGGACTGTTTGAACAGGTCAAGGATTATGAATATGGTATCCAGTTCGCAAGCTTCTACATGCCCGGGGATTTCGTGCCCCATGTGCGCATGATGGATACGGGCAACCAGAGCCCGAGCCTCGCCAGCCTTTTCGGGCTTCCCTATGTTGTGGTAAGAAAGCCAAAACCGATTGACACCACCACACTGAACTATAACTGGCAGATATGGGAGACCAATGCATTTTCCGTATACACGAACGAGACCGATATGACCGATGAGAAATCCGCAAAGCAGGCTGTATCCGCGGTGCTACGTTTCCTGACCCGAATGGGAATCCTGAAGTATCACAATCACGGAGGATACATTTCCACCGTATTCGGGGAGGAAGAGCTGACCCAGATCAAGACCAATGCGGGAGGACTATACCGGCGGCTGAAGAGCGCGGGAGAAGAGGTGCACATGGGCGAAGTCATCGCCGAAATTCTGCATCCGTATGAGGGCGAAATCATATCCAGAATCCTGGCTCCGACGGAGGGAATCATCTTTTTCGCTCACAGGAAACCTCTGGTGACGGAGAGCGAAGTAGTTTATAAGATTATCAGAAGATTGTATGAGTAAAAGGAAAAGAAGTGTTTATCACTTGTAAATAATTGTCCCTGTCTGCTATAATAAGCTCAATGTTGCAAATATGCCCCGGCGTATTTGAATGGGTGGAATATTATAAGATATGGAAAGTGATGACACATGGAAAATAATAAATTGTTTGCGCAGCTGCCGAAGGGATCGATTTCCGAGATCATTGTGCAGAGAATTACAGATGCTCTGATCAGCGGCGAGCTGAAGCCCGGAGATCAGATTCCTACAGAAGTAGAATTCAGTGAGAAATTAGGCGTCAGCCGCAATGGAGTGCGGGAGGCCATCAAGGTACTGGTGGCATTTGGCGTGCTGGAGATCCGGCGCTCGGAAGGAACCTTTGTGGTAGAAGAATATAATCATAAATTGCTGGACCCGCTGTTATACGGACTGATTTTATCCGAGCATTCCATGGAGGAGCTTTTGGAGGTGAAGATTGCAATTGCCAATTCGGTGCTGTATCTGGCAATTTTAAATGCCTCTGACGAGGAAATAAAACAGCTGCGGGAATATGGTTTGGAATTTAAAGAAATCATGAATGCAAAGCCTGCGGACATCGAGAAAATGTACCAGGCCAGCAAACGGTTTAACGAGTACTTAAGCGAGATATCCCGGAACCGGATGCTCTATCAGCTGGACAATATTATTCGTAAGATTGCATCCTTTACCAGACACAAGGCAATCGAAGTCTCTGTGGAGCGAGGTATGGTAAATGCACTTCCGGACAACTATCTGAAAGAAGTGGATATCCTGGAGGCGAGAGATAAGCGGGCAATTGCAGACTTTATGGATGAGCGTCTAAAATTATGGCAGGAGCTGTTGCTTTAAGAGATAATTGTTAAAAAATAAACAAAATTAAGGCTATATTTTTGTGCAATGCGCATAAAAATATAGCCTGTTTTTTTGAACTAATGCCGATTGAAATAGAATGTATAATGTAGTACATTAAACATATGATGTTGATGTGAATAAAAGGAGGAAATAAAAATGGAGGCAAAAGAATACGTACTGGATCTGATTCAGAAAGGAAGAGCAGCGCAGCAGGAATTTGAAAAATATTCACAGGAGGATGTGGATAAGGCAGTGCGCGCCATCGGAAAGATTATTTATGACAATGGCGAGATGCTGGCAAAGATGGCTGTGGAAGAGACACGTATGGGTGTCTATGAAGACAAGATCAAGAAGAATAAAGGTAAGGCAAAAGCTGTCTGGAACAAATTAAAGGGAGTGAGGAGCCGCGGAATTATCGAGTATGTTGAGGAAGAGGGAATCGTAAAGGTGGCAAAGCCAATCGGCGTGATCGGAGCTGTTTCCCCGACAACCAATCCGACCATGACACCGATGCAGAATGCCATGATCGCATTAAAGGGTGCCAATGCGATTATCGTAGGACCACATCCGCGTGCAAAGAAGACAGGAGTTGAAACGGTAAGACTGATGCGCGAGGCATTGAAATCCGTGGGTGCTCCGGAAGACCTGATCCAGATTATCCCGGAACCTACCGTAGAGCTTTCCGGACTGCTGATGTCTGAGTGTGACGCATGTATTTCCACAGGAGGCCCGGGAATGGTAAAGGCTGCTTATAAGAGCGGTAAGCCGGCATTCGGTGTGGGTGCGGGAAATGTGCAGACTCTGGTAGACCTGGATGTGGATCTGGCAGAGGTGGCTAAGAAAGTGGCAACCAGCCGTACCTATGATAACGGTGTGCTCTGCACCTGCGAGCAGTGCGTACATGTACCGGCATCCAAACATGATGAGCTGGTAGAGGAGCTGGTAAAACAGGGCGCATACTATATCAGCAAACCGGAGGATGTAGAGACTCTGAGAAAAGGGTTATTCCCGGATGGCGTGATTAATAAAGATGCAGTAGGAAATTCTGCCGTATTTATCGCAAAACTGGTGGGACTGGAAGTGCCGGAGGATACCAGGTTCTTACTGGTAGAGATTGAGAAGTCCGGCAAAGAAGAAGTACTGGCGAAAGAAAAACTGTGCCCGGTTCTGGCAATCAACAGCTATGAGACATGGGAAGAGGCAGTGGAGAAGGCAGTTACAAACTTAAAGAACGAAGGCGCAGGCCACAGCTCTGTGGTTCATTCCAATACCAAAGAACATGTGGAATATGCGGCAGACCTTCTCCCGGTATCCCGTGTAGGTGTTAACATGATCGGATCATCCGGACTTGGCGGTGGATTTGACAATGGCCTGAATCCGACAGCAACTCTGGGATGCGGAACCTGGGGAAATAACTCCCTGAGCGAGAACTTATGGTGGAATCACCTGGTAAATATTGCAAGAATCGCATACGTAATTCCGGGCAAACCGATTCCGACAGATGAGGAAATCTGGGCGGAATAGTTGATGAGGAGAGTAAGATGATGATTCGCAGCTTTAAAGAATTAATTGAAAAAGTACAGAATGGGGAGCCACAGACATTGTCTGTGGCTGTTGCCCAGGATGCGGATGTGCTGTTATCCGTCTGGCACGCATACCAGAACCGGATCATCAAGGGTGCATATCTGGTAGGAAATGAGAAAGAGATTCGCGAGATCGCGGGGAATCTGGACATTGATCTGTCCAAATTTGAAATCGTAAATGAAGTAGAGAAGGAAGATGCCTGTGCTGCAGCCATCCGTCTTGTGAAGGAAGGGAAAGCTTCTCTTCCCATGAAGGGATTTGTGGATACTTCGGTTGCATTGAAGGCTCTGTTAAATAAAGAATACGGTCTTCGCACCGGCAATCTTATCTGTCATGTGGGCTTAATGGAAATCCCGGGATTTGACCGGATGTTTCTCCTGAGCGATTCCGCCATGACCATCGCTCCGACCCTGGAGCAGAAGGTGGACCTGATTAAAGCCTGTACGGAAATTGCCCATGCCATGGGAAATGAGAACCCGAAGGTTGCGGTTCTCTGTGCGGTAGAGAAGGTGAATCCAAAGATGCCGGCTACTCTGGATGCGGCAGAGCTTACCAGAATGAATGAAGCAGGCGAGATTACCGGCTGTATGGTAAAGGGTCCCCTTGCCATGGACAATGCGGTGTCCGTGGAGGCGGCTCGTCATAAGGGCATCGACCATCCGGTAGCCGGTCATGCAGACATCCTGATCACACCGGATATTGAGGCCGGAAATATACTGAACAAGTCCATGGAATATTTCGCAAGATGCGAAAAAGCAGGATGCATCATGGGAGCGGCCAAGCCGATGGTACTGACCTCCCGGGCAAGCTCCGATACATCCAAGATGAATTCCATTGCCCTGGCAGTGCTGGCAGCACAGTCCGCAGGAAAACAATAAGGAGAGCAGACATATGTATCGAGTGATTGTACTGAATCCGGGTTCAACCTCTACGAAGGTAGCCCTGTATGAGGGAGAACAGCGGATTTTTTCGGAAAATATTAATCATCCCGCCAGCGACCTGGCTGTATTTCCCAATATCGTAGACCAGCTTCCCTACCGGAAGGAGATTATTACAAAAACCCTGAAGGAAAAAGGAGTAGATCCGGGGGAAGCGGATGCATTTTCTGCCATCTGCACAGGGCTTATGCCGATGGCCGGCGGTGTGTATGAAGTCAATGAGAAAATGTATGCACACGGTCAGATCGGACCGGGAAGCAGACATCCCGGCAATCTGGGACCGCTTCTTGCCAAAGATTTTGCAGAAGAATTCGGCGGACGGGCATTTATCGTAGATGCCAGCAGCGTGGATGAATTTGAAGAAGAGGCGCGCATGACCGGCTTTGCCGAGCTTCTGCGCACCAGCCGCGGTCATCCGCTGAATCAGCGCGCGGCGGCCAGAAAATATGCTGCGGACTGCGGCAGAGCATATGAAGAACTGAATCTGGTGGTGGCACATCTGGGCGGAGGTATTTCCGTCAGTGCACATTGTCAGGGGAAAATGGTGGACACCGTAGACAGCACCCGGGGAGAGGGGCGTATGGCCCCGACCAGAAGCGGAACGGCTCCCCTGGCGGACGTGGTAGGACTGTGCTACTCCGGAAAATATACGGAAAAAGAAATGCTTACCAAGATCATGAAAACGGGCGGATGGGTGGCACATCTGGGCACATCGGATGCCCGTGAGGTGGAAAAACGCATCGCGGAAGGTGACAAGTTCGCAGAACTGGTCTACCGGACAACGGCATACCAGATCGCGAAAGACATTGCGGCAATGGCTTCGGTCATGAAAGGAAAGGTGGATGCCATCATTCTCACCGGAGGCGTAGCATATTCGGAAATGATGACCGGAATGATCGGAGAGCGCGTAAGCTTCATTGCACCGGTGAAAATATATCCGGGAGAATTCGAGATGGATGCCCTGGCAGCGGGAGCCATCCGTGTGCTTGACGGAAAAGAAGAACCGCGATATTATACCGGAGAACCGGTTTTTCCGGGATTTATAAAAGAAACAAAGTGAGGAATGAATTGTGGACATTGGAATATGGAATCTGTTAGGAATCATACTGATTATCGCCCTCATCATAGGAGTAGGCATTTATTCGGGGAAAATGGTATCGGATGCGTCGGATTTTGATACCGGCGGCGGAAAGGCAGGCCCCTGGATCGTGTGTGGAGCGATTATGGGAAGTCTGGTAAGCGGGCAGGCCACCATCGGTACGGCTCAGCTTGCATTTGAATACGGAATGTCAGCCTGGTGGTTTACGCTTGGATCCGGAATCGGCTGTCTGATCCTTGCAATCGGTTATGTGATTCCGCTGCGGCACAGTGGCAGCATTACTCTTCTGGAGGTCATCGGAAAAGAATATGGCGCAAAAGCAGAGTATGCGGGATCGGTACTGTGTTCCATCGGAATCTTCATCAGTGTGATCGCACAGGTTCTCTCAAGCTGTGCGCTCCTGACGGTCATTTTCCATATGAATTTTCTGACGGCTGCAATTTTATCCATTACAGTCATGGTGGCTTATGTGGTCTTCGGCGGAGCCTGGGGAGCCGGTCTGGGTGGCGTGGTGAAATTAATCCTGCTCTACGGCGCTTCCATTCTGGGACTGGGAATCGTATTGACGAACAGCCACGGACCGATGGCACTGATAGAACAGCTTCAGACCACTCTGGCAGGAACCGATGTGGGAAGTCTGGCAGGTCTTGCAGCTGCTGAAGAAGTATCCGGGCGTTACTTAAGCCTTTTCTCCAGAGGATTTCTAAAAGACATGGGCTCCGGCCTGTCACTGCTTCTGGGGGTTCTGGCGACCCAGACCTATGCCCAGGCAATCTGGTCGGCAAAGAGTGACAGCAAGGCAAGAAAGGGAGCCATGCTGAGCGCAGTACTGATTCCGCCAATCGGAATCGCCTGCATCTTCATTGGAATGTTCATGAGGAATCACTGCCTGACAACTGCGGAGATTACAGCGCTGACGGAAGCCGGAAAGAGCATCCCGGAAGGCATGCTGGAAATCGCAAGCTCCTCCCAGGTATTTCCCGCATTTGTCATCAATTACATGCCGAAGTTTGTAGCGGGAATCGTTCTGGGAACCCTCCTGATCACGGTCATCGCCGGAGGAGCAGGCCTCTCCCTCGGAGTGGCATCCATTCTGGTAAATGACATCTTCTGCAAGATATCAAAAGGACTGGCAGACGTGAAGAAGAAACTGTACACCACACGAGTTACCATCGTTGTGACCCTCTGCGCGGCAGCAGCAATTGCCCTGATCGTGCCGGGAGCAATCATCAACGACTTCGGTTTCCTCTCCATGGGAATCCGCGGAACCGTAGTATTCATCCCGCTTACCTGCGCACTGTTTGCAAAAGGCAAGGTAGCACCATGGGCTGTACTGGTATCCATGGCAGCAGGCCCGGCAGCCGTGCTGGGCGGAAATCTGCTTGGTCTTCCATTTGATTCCCTGTTCCTGGGAATTGCAGTCTGTCTGGTAATCATCGGGGCAGGAACGGCATTTGGGAAACGACAATAGGATATATGCTCCGCGAGGGGGTATCGCAAATGATTGGTGGTTTGCTTGCGATGCCCCCTCGTTTTTTTAAGTAAAATGTCATGCAAAATTACATGTAAATTCCATAAAAATAGCACGGATTGGTTGAATATGAAGCCTCTATCTGTTATGATGAGAAAAATAGGAATGATTTCTGATTTGTTGCGCGAAACGCATATGAAACGTGTTGGGAGAAATAAGATGAGAAAATACATAAGAGGAATCTGGCTGGCAGTAGCATTATGTGTGATTGTATGTGGCCTGCCCGTTTGTGCAAAGGAAAATGACAACCTGAAGACGGTTCGTGTGGGGTATCTGCTCTATGAAGGATATCAGGAAGGGGAAGGCGACCAGCATAAGACTGGCTACGGTTATGATTATCTGCAGCAGATTGCATATTATGCGGGTTGGGAATATGAGTATGTCAATGGAAGCTTCAGTGATCTCATTCAGATGCTGAAGGATGGAGAAATAGACATTATGGGAAATATCTCCTATACGGAGGAGCGTGCGAAGGAGATAGACTATGGAACAGAGGAGCAGGGCAAGGAGTACTATTATCTGTTTGTCCGCGAAGACCGGACAGATATTGTGGCAACGGATCCTTCCAGCTTCAATGGTACCCGTGTGGGAATTAATAAAGGCAGTGTGCAGGTAGAGATTTTCAAAGACTGGTGTGAAGAAAACGGCGTGAACTGCGAGGTGCTTCTGTATGAGAGCAGTGCGGACCGATACAGAGATATGAACGAAGGAAATCTGGATGCCATTGTGTCCACCGATCTTGCGGGAGACAACGTAAAGAATTACAAATGGCATTCTGTCGTAAAGGTCGGATCCTCCCCATATTATTTTGCCGTAAATAAGCGAAGACCGGACATTTTGCAGGAATTGAATGAAGCAACAACCCAGCTTCTCCAGTCAGATTGGTATTATAATGAAAAGATTTATTTAAAATATTATGGAAAGGAAACAGTTTCTTCTTCCGGGCTTTCCGCGGAAGAAATGGCATGGTTAGAGGAAAAAGAGGTGTTGAAGATAGGCTATATGGATAACTGTCTGCCTTATTCGGAGCGGGATAGTGAGACAGGCGAAATCATTGGTCTTCTCCCGGCATTTGTCGAGCATATAGAAAAACAGTATGGACAGTATGGAATCCGTATAGAAATGCAGGAATTCGACAGTTATGTGGAAATGCAGGATGCATTGTTCCGTGGAGATATTGATACTGCGTTCCCGATGTATGGGGATTACTGGGTAGCTGAGGAAAATGATTTCATGGTTACGGATCCACTGACAACCAGCTATCTGATGATTGCATTTTCGGGAGTGTATAATGAAGATACATCTTCTGTCATTGCTGTTACAGATGCGAATCCGATGCAGCAGTTCTATGTGAAGGAACATTATCCGGATTCCCAAATTGTGAAATGCGGCAGCATGAAGGAATGTATTCAGGCGGTAGTTTCCGGAAAAGCAACCTGTACGCTGATATGTTCAGATACATATTATGCATACCGCAATGAGCTGGAGGGTATGGCGGATTTTGGGATTAATAACACCGGCTATGATACGGCAGTCAGCTTTGCAGTGCGCAGAGACGATATTGGAACCCTTACATTTTTGAAAAAGGGAATTGCCGGTATGGATGACACGATGGTGAACGAGGCTCTGATTGCAGGTGGTCAGGTGAATTCGGAAATGAGTGTGGAACAGTTCCTGAAAAAGCATGTCATGTTGGTACTGGGAGTGATCGGAACCATATTCGTGCTTATTATCGGATTCTTCCTATATTATATACATGCCAGCCGCAAGACCCTTACTCTGACAAAGAGCAACAGTGAATTAAGCGAGAAGGCTTACATTGATTTGTCAACGGGGCTTCCTAATAAGAATAAATGTAAGGAAATGCTGGCTTCACCGTTGTCCGTTACGGTACCGACTGCTGTTTATATGCTGGATCTGAACGATCTGAAGTTAGTCAATGATACTATGGGTCACGAAATGGGCGATCTGATGATTATGAATTTTGCAAAACTGCTGAGACAGAGTGTGCCAAATCGACATTTCGTAGGGCGATTCGGAGGGGATGAATTTATCGTCATTGCCGAGAACATTGCCGATAAAAGAGAGGCCGAAAAATTGCTGGCGGCAATTCATAACATTGTCCTGAAATTCAATACTGCTGATGGAGAAGTGAATCTGGGATATGCCTGCGGATATGCATTTTCCGGGGATTACGAAGGCAGGATGAATTTGATGATGCTTCTGGGTATCGCTGACAGGAATATGTACGTGGATAAAGAGCGTGTAAAGAGGAACAGAGACAGTCAAAAATCTTGACATTACTTTTGCGGCATTATATATTCTATTATATAATCAGGAAAAATATACCGTTTTTTAAAAAAGAAATAATAAGAAAAGGGTAGAGAGTAGTAATGGCAGGAGCAATAACAATCAAAAGCGGAACAAAACTCAGGATGGCATTCGATGCACCAATCGGCCAGGAGCCGGATTTTAATATGATGTGTACATTTGCAAAGGCACTGGATGAGTCGGCATTTCTGGTGTCCATCCCCATGAAAGACGGCAAAGCGCTGGTAATTAATGAGCGCCAGAAGCTTCTCTTCCGTTATGGTACGGATAATAATGTAATGATTCTGGCGGGCTATGCGGATGATATTATCAAGGAAGGAATACGCCGTTACTGGAAGATTCGACGAGTGTCTGAACAGCGTCAGTTCTTCCAGCGTGCAGACGAACGTCTGAAAGTAGCTCTTCCTATTCGATATAAGCAGGAAACGTGGATGCCCAATGAGGACGGCGAGATCGAGACAGAGGGAGGAATGACTCTGGATATCTCAGCAGGTGGTCTGGCGGCATACATGAATGACCGGTTTGAAGTCGGGGAGATCTGCGAGCTGTCACTGCCGAATGTTGGTATAGAACAGGAAGGCCGGGGAATTGCAGATATCGTGTCTGTAGTCTGCTGGATGCGCGAGGCGCCAAAGGGAAGCATTTACCGCAATGTATGCGGTTTTCAGTTCCGTTTCGCGGATGGATCAGAGAAAGAACGGGCGCAGGAATATGTAGCGCATGTGAAGAAAAAGTATAAATTATGATGAAGCGTAAATCAGGCAGAAAAAATGATAACCATATAGAAACAAATGATAATTATATAGAAACAAACGAAGAAGAGTTTCAGGATTCTGCTAAATGGGTAGATGATGAGCCGGATGACGGACCTCAGATACCGGAGGATGAAGAAGAAACAGTAAAGGAAAAGGGCAGAAAAAAACGCAGGAAAAGCAAACGGCGTAAACGGAAAGAAGCGGCACAGGTTGTCCGTATCGAGGAGCTTGAGAAGATTATGGGAGAGATGGGAGACGATGTAGATCCCGAAGCCATAGTCAGTATGTACATGCCTCGCCGCAGGGCAAAGAAATTCGGTGCGGCACTGCTTCGTCTGGACAAGCTGCATCTGTGGCTTCTGGGCATGCTGCTTCTGGTGGCAGTACTGTTCATCATCGCATTTATGCAGGAGAAAATGGGTAACTTCACCATCAACCTGAACCGACTGGAGCTGTACCGAAAAGGTATCGCCATATCGGCGGACGGAGATTTTACCGATCCGACAGCCCGACTTACGGCCAGTGCCGTACAGGATGCCACCAACATTGCAATGGAAGATCTGCCGGAGAATCTGGACGAGATCGACGGTGACCATAACGGTCGAAATTACATGGCGTATACCTATTACGTCCGCAATGCGGGTAAGGAGGATGTGGGATACAAAGCAGTCGTAACCTTAGACTCCGCTGCAAAAGGCGCAGAAGAGGCAGTTCGTGTAGCAGTATGGAAAAATGGAAAGCGTACCGTATATGCAGAACCAGCCACAGGCGGCGGAAAGGAAACCGGCTGTGAGAACTTCGTAAAACACGATGTCGTATGCGAATACACAGAAGAAGAATTTCTTGTAGGAAATGTAGATAAATATACCATCGTTATCTGGATGGAAGGGGATGACCCGGAGTGTGTAGACTCTATCGTAGGAGGATCGGTAGAATTCAGTATGAATATCGATGCCCTCAGCGACGATAACACAAGCCTGCTCGCAAAATTCGTGCAGGATATTAAGGATGCACTCACGGGCAACAAACCAATCAACGCGGCAGGAACCGAAGCACCGAACTATTATCAGGGCGGTGACGTAACATGGAAGAACCGCCGTAACCAGTAAACCATCCGGGCAGGACATTTCGTAGAAGCCTGCCCATGGATGTGCAGGGATTCAGATTAGTAATCCACCTGCTTCGCAGGTCGAATCCCGCATCAGGACTCGCAGGCGAGTCCCTAATGATAAGGTAGGAACAGTGCCACAACCACTGTGAATACTCAGATGTGAGGGGAAGCTCGCATCTGATATAAACAATCGGGCCTGAAACCCGCAAAGCAAGTTCAGACAAAAGATGATTCTCTCGCTGGAAAAGCATGGGGGGAGACACTCTTTGAGCTGGGCCCAGCGGGGGGGTGATCTATTGACTGAAACGTAATGCGAAAAAAGGTTCGAACTTCGCGCATGTGGAGATGCCAGCCACACAGCGGAAGTGAAATGGGATTTCCTGAAATAGGGGAATCCACTGGCAAATACATAAAAAGGAGAGAAAAATATGAATGTAAAAGCATTAAGAAAACAACTTATGGCTGCAATCGCTATGGTTGTAGTCGCAGCGGTAGCATTGAGTAGTGCGACATATGCGTGGTTTGTGAGCAATAATAAGGTGACAGCTCAGACAACAAACATTAAAGCACAGTCCAATGCTGCATTTATGAGTATTGAATATGGTGCAACCGCAGTTGGTTCTACTACTGTTGCTGAAACTGACTGGACCGGAGAAATTGCACTATATCCTGCAGAGGTTCAGAAAGGCGATGCCGATGCACCTAAGTTTGTTACAGCTTATGGTACAGCAGTAAATGACGGAACCAAGAAAGGTGACTATATCGAAGTTGGTGATGCAGCAAAGGCTGTCACAGATAGCTATGCAGTAGGCGCAGCTAATAACTTTAATATTAGTTCTGCAGGTATTGATCTGTCCAACCTTGTCATTGATAAGGTGGAGGTTACTACTGGATCAGATAAGGCTTTGGCATCTGCCGTACGCGTATTAGTAGTTGGTTCTAATAGCTGGCAGGTATGGGGCGCTGATGGTAAGAAACTTGAAAAGACAACTGATGCACCTCTCGTAACAACCATCACAAAAGATGCGGATACACCGATCAGCGTATATGTCTACTATGATGGTAATAACAGCGAGATTTATACCACAAACTTGAATGCACTGGCAAATCCTGTAGGTGTTACAATCAGCTTCTCTGCAACACAGCCAGATACTATTAGCTAATTAGTTAGTAACATAATTTACAATAAGGTTAATGCCTTTATCCTCTCTACGGTTGTGGCGTGGAGAGGATATCAAAGTACAGAACTACTGCAAGGTTCTGTGCTTTGATATCCTAAAAAGGAGTAAAGGAGGCATGCATCATTGGAAGTTAGAAAATTAAAAAGAGAGTTGCTTGCGGCTGCATTGTCCGTGGTGGTTGCTTTCGTTGCATTGGGTTCTTCAACGTACGCATGGTATGTTACGAATACATCGGTTAAAGCATCTACAAGTACGATTTCTGCGATGGCAAATGGAATGACATTGCAAATTGTAGCAGGAACAACACCTGACCATGGAAAAGATTCTGAAACAGTTGCATTTGATTCAACCAGTGGACATGAGATTAGTCCTTCCTCAACAAATGACATTAAAAAATGGTACATTCCGTCAGCATGGTCTGACGGAGCAATGGTATCTGGTTATTCAGAGGTTAACTTTTCGGATGCTACTACTGGCGAATATAAAGTTAGTGAAGGTAGTGAAAAAAAGTTTTATGCCTATAATGTAAGTACATATTCTGTGTATACGATTCGTGACACCGGTATTGCGGATATCTACTTGGACGGTTCGCAAACAGGAGGAGCAATCACAGTAACTTCTGGAGGCGCACCACTGGCCGACAAAATCGCAAAGAGTCTGAGAATCGGTATTTCAACCGTTGACAAAAATGGAGTCGAAACGCTGAAAGTTGTTTATGCTCCTATGGAGCCAACAGGACATGGAAACGATGTTTACTCCAGAGATAATAATATCACAGGTTGGATTACAGTTTCAGATGCAACGAGTACGAAGAATGCAACGTATAGCCATATTTATGGAACGAATTATGTGGATCAAGACTCCGGTAACTGGGCAGCAACAAAAACAGGTGATAATTATTTGAGACCTACCGGAACAGCGAAGGCACTGGCAGAAGGTATTGATTACAACGGCATCATTATGAAAGTCTATGTATGGCTTGAAGGAACCGATACAGATTGCGTGAATACTTCAGCTGAAGGAGTTAATGAAGATTTGACTTTTGATGTTACGCTTTACATGGTCGGAATTGATTCACAGACATAAGGACAGGTTTCGAGACTCCTTTATTGATTAGTCAGAAGCGTCAAACTACTTTCATTGTGATTGGAACATGGGAATTGAGTAAAACTAATAACTTAATGTGGTAAGTACCTCGCCAAAGGGAATAGATAAATAAACAAACTATTCGACGGGGTATTGGTTGCATTAAGTTATTTTCTATTTCAACATCCTAAGATTGAAATCTCGCTAGTCCAATGCTACGCTTTTTTTAGTAAAAGAGAGCCCTCGTGCAGAACACGAGGGCTCAGAAATCTTATTTAGATACACCAGCCAACTGTACAGATACCGTATAGGTTGCATTGGTAATACTCTCGGAACTGTTCACACAATCGGAATCCGTGCCTTCCATCCAGATGTAAACCCGCATAATTACACCATCATAATCGACATCAGGAGCAACCGCTTTTGCTTTTGTGGCTGGTTTTACATAATTATCTCCAGATTTTGTAACACCGTAATTGTTTCCATTCTGATCTATGTAGGTCTTTTCATAGACATAGGGATACGTAGCGGCTTTTGTAGAAGTGGCATCAGCTACAGTTCTCCAACCAGTCTGGGCATCTGCATCGTTGCCAACTTCTGTTTTTCCGTCTTCATTAGATGGTGCATAGACGAGGGATAGCTGTTCGCCTTCTCCATCACCATAATCGAAAGTTAGTCCGACACGCATGGAGGCAACGATCTTATCAGCTTCATCACTTCCATCAACGGTAACAGTAATCGCAGGAGATGTTGCATCTGATCCATCCAGATATACATCACAATAACCTGTCTCCGACACGGTATACAAAGTATAAGTACTTACTACATAAGCATAATTGTAAGTATCTGTACCAATCCTGTACTTTCCAGTAGACAAATCAAGAGTAGATGGAATTACATAACTGTTTGCTTTCATGTCGGAATTTATTGAATTTAATACATACCAGTTCTTTAAATCATCTGTAGAAGCAGGTGCAATCTCATGTCCTTCCTGAGAAACAGAAATACTGGCGCCACCATTACTATGGTCTACTGTAGTACCACCAACAATCTGAAGGATAAAGCCATTTGTCTGAGCTGCAACTGAAGATGTATCTGCGGTAACAGTGTGATTCGTTACAAACCACGCATATGTTGAAGAGGCTAAAGCTATTGCAGCCACCAAAACCATACATATAGCCACTACAAGCTGTCGCTTCAGCAATTTTGTTGAATACCTCATAAGTCATTCTCCTTTCTTTCAATAATCAACGCCCAATTTGCCAAAGCAAAGAGCTTTTCTATAAAAAATCTCAATATTTTAATCTTATACGTAGGTATTACAAAAAGCAGAATCCCTTTCTGCTCATTGTAATACCCTCCATGCCACAACCATGGAGAGTATCATTAGTTCTTAAAACAAGAAATAATTACTATAGTTAACTAAGCGCCATAAGTTACAGGTGTTGCATCAAATGTAATAGTGATACCGCACTCTGTCAAATCAGCAAGATTGTCAGAGAATACATTGGTGTCTGCACCATCATAATATACATATACTTTAACAGTCTGGTCCGTTCCCTTTTCCACTGTAGCTGCAATCACGCTGTCATCAGCGTAGTTAGTGCCCGAAAGATTCTGTGCACCCGCAGTTGTTGTATAAGTTGAAACTTTAGCTCCGTTGCCCCATACGCACCACTTGTCTCCGCAGACAATCAAAACTCGAACTGCACTAACCAATTCACTGGAAGCACCTGATACTTCTACATTCTTTACTGTAAGGTTTGCAAATTTACCATCATATGTACCTGTACCAATATAAAATGTGTTTTCAATTGCATAATCCTCTGCTACAGCAGCAGCAGCAGATCCATCAGTTTTACCTGAAGATTTAATTGTAAATCTTGTGTCAGCTGCTTCAGTTGCCGCATCTGTAGCAGAAGCATACGCTGACTGCCATACTCCATCAGCAATAACCTGTGAAGGATAAACCTTCTTATCTGCTGGAGTTTCACTAGCTGTTGTGGATGAAGTAGAACTTGTGGATGTTGCACCAGCTGCTGCATTATCAATTACAAGATAAGCAGCATTAGACTGAGCTGAAATGCTACTGGTAGTCGCAGTAACAGTATTATTACTCACAAACCATGCATATGTCGCACTACTCAATGCTACCGCTGCGACTACAACCATAGCGACGGTTGTTTGGCGAAATTGATACAAGATTCTGAACATGTCCCACGCCCATGCTTCGCACCCCAGATGCCCCCACGCCACACTCGAACATTTTGACTTTGCCGGGGGAGTATTGCAAGATGAACACAGGAGGTGTTGATCATGCGTACACAGAGACTTATTGACTTTGAAAATGTTCCGCAGGATGCGGGGGCGCGTAAGCGGGTTGCTGCCTATGTCCGGGTTTCTATGGACACGGAGAGGCTCAGGCATTCTTTTGCGCAGCAGGTCAGTTACTACGATGCCCTGATCCGGAATCATACGAATTGGGAATATGCCGGAATCTATGCGGATGAGTTTGTTTCCGGGACTGGCATGGAGAAAAGGACGGAGTTCCGGCGGCTTGTGGAGGATTGTGATGCAGGAAAGATTGATATGATTCTGGTCAAGTCTATCAGCCGATTTGCCAGAAATACGGTGGATCTTCTGAATACAGTCCGGCATCTGAAGGAGCTGGGGGTTGAAGTCCGTTTTGAAGAGCAGAATATCAATTCCCTTTCGGGCGAGGGCGAGCTGATGCTTACCTTGCTGGCATCTTTCGCGCAGGCAGAGAGTGAGTCTATATCCGAAAATCTGAAATGGGCCATACGCAAAGGCTTTGAGCAGGGGCGACCCAATACGCACAGGAGAATGCTGGGATACCGGTGGGAGGAGGGGCAGCTTGTGGTCGTGCCGGAAGAGGCGGAGGTAATCCGAAAGATATTTACGGATTTTCTGGATGGAAAGTCGCGGAGACAGTGCTCGTGCGAGCTGAAAGAGCAGGGCTATACAATGATTAATGGAAATGATATTCTTGCAGGCAGTATTTCTTTTATTTTGACGAATCCCGTATATACAGGGGGCATGCTTTTGCAGAAAACATTCGTAAAGGATCCATTTTCCAGGAAGAAATGCTTCAATAAAGGGGAATTGCCGCAGTATTTTGTGGAGGAAAGCCACGAGGCTATTATCGACAGAGAAATGTTTGTGCGGGTGCAGGAGAGACTCGATGACAACAGGCGTAAAGGGGTGTTTCCGTATAATCGTAAGGGGGAGCGGTATCCATTTTCGGGGAAAATCGTGTGTGGAAAATGTGGGCGGAATTACCGGCGGCAGTTATGGAAGAATGGAGACAGAGAGCGCCCTACCTGGAGCTGCAGCCGGAAAAATAATGTGGATTTGGAGGGGTGTGACTCGCAGAATATCACGGAGATGAAACTCGTGGAAGTGACGGCTGAGGTGCTGGGACTGGAAAGATTTGAAGAAACGGTATTTCTGGAAAGAATTGAAAGAATCGTGGTAGATGGCAGGCACAATCTGATTTACTGTTTCAAGGACGGAAAAGTGGTCAATCAGTTCTGGCAGAAGGATGGTCTGAAGAAATGTTTTGATGACCCGGCATTTCGTTTGGAGAGGGAACAGAGACTTGTACGGGCCAGAGCTTCCAGGAAGGGAGTGAGCCCATTTACAGGCAGAATCATATGTGAGTGCTGTGGAAGGAATTACAGAAAACAGACGAGGATGGTGTCCGGGAAGAAAGAGGCTATTTGGCTGTGTGGGGCAAATGGTGACTGTGACAATGGATTTATTTTGAACAGCAGAGTGGAAGAATTTTTAAATGAAGTGTTGGGAACGGCGAAATTTGACAGGGAGATATATGAGGCAGGAGTTGATCATATGGGCATGCCGGGAAGCGGACGCCTGAATATTTATCTGAAAAATGGTGCTGTCATAGAGCGGAGGTTCAGCCCCATACGGCAGGAGATGAGACAGAGAGCATTTCAGAAGAAAACGAGGAAGAAAGTAAGGGAGAAAGTACGGAGGAAAGGGGAGAATTCAGATGGCAGTAGGTTTTAATCAGGAAGAGAAGAAGGTGATCACCATTCCCGCATCCCTGCAGAAATATACCGGAGCTTCGATGAAGGGGGCGGAAAAACGAAGAGTGGCGGCGTATGCCAGGGTCAGCACCTGCAATGAGGATCAGCAGACCAGTTATGAAACACAGATTCATTATTACACGAACTATATAAAAAGCAGGGAAGACTGGGAATTTGTCAATATGTATTCGGATGAGGGCATTTCCGGCACATCAACCATACACAGGGAGGGATTCCGGCAGATGGTCGAGGATGCTCTGGCGGGTAAGATCGACCTTATCATTACAAAATCCGTCAGCAGGTTTGCGCGAAATACGGTGGATAGTCTGACCACCATACGCAGTCTGAAAGAGCGGGGAGTTGAATGCTATTTCGAAAAGGAAAATATATGGACATTTGACTCTAAGGGGGAGTTGCTGATTACAATTATGAGTTCTCTGGCACAGGAAGAGAGCAGGAGTATTTCGGAAAATACCAGATGGGGAATGCGAAAGGCATTTCAGGATGGCAAAGTATTTGTTCCCTTTAAGCATTTTCTCGGATATGACAGGGGATCCAATGGAGAACTGGTCATAAATGAGGAGCAGGCAGAGACGGTGAGGCTGATTTACCGGCTTTTCCTGGAGGGACGGTCCTATTATGCGATTGCATCGGAACTGACCAGGCGGGGGATCAAAACGCCCTATGGTTATGACGTGTGGAACGGAACAACGGTCAGCAATATTTTAAAGAACGAGAAATATAAGGGAGATGCGCTGCTGCAGAAACGGTATTCCAAAGATTTTCTTACCAAAAAGATGCTGGTAAATACGGGGGAAGTGCCGCAGTACTATGTGGAGGAAAACCACAAGGCAATTATAGAGCCGCAGTTATTCGATCGGGTGCAGGAAGAAATACTGAGGCGCTCCGGAATGGACGGGAAGTACAGTGGCAGCACGATATTTTCCAATAAGATCAAATGCGGAGAGTGTGGCGGGTGGTACGGGCCGGTCGTGTGGCACTCCAACGACAAGTACCGCAAGGTCGTGTGGCAATGCCGGAATAAATACAAGGCGAAGGGCGGAAAGAGATGCTCGGCGCCATATGTCACCGAGGAGATGATCAGGCAGGCGTTCATTTCCGAAGTAAACAAACGGGGAGATTGTGAAGAAGAACTGGAAGAATTCGATGAAAAACTTTGGCTGGAGATGGTAGAATACGTGGTTGTAAATGGGGACAGGTTTTGTGACTCATGGTTGTGGCACGATAACCGGTATTAATACATATTTATAGCACTTGATCTGAAGCTGATAGAAACCTATCCCAAATTCGAGTCATTATACAGAGAGGTCTATGAAATATGCCGGAATACAGAGAAGGTGATGGGTATGTTTTCAAAAGAACTACAGGAACTGGATGAGAATACTGTGCAGTATATGATAGACGAGATGCAGGATCAGATAGAGGAAAAAGATAAGCAAATCGAATAGGGGATTGAAAAATAACGCAAAGGGGAACTCTTCAAACAGTGCCTCAATCCTTGGCATGAATTCATTATTCCATTTTTCCGAAGATGGATATAACGCTTTCACAGAGAGTATTGCACCCCAGAGCCTTCTCTTGGCTGCTTCAGATATCTCAAAACCGGAAGGCATCGCTGTGAATATTCTGAAATAGAGTCTGCCATAGTGCGCACATATATTTCTAAGGTCAGTGCAGCAACGCATCCAACTAATCATGTCCTTATAGTGATTTCCTGCAAACGCTTTCTTATCCGATGTTGACTAAAATACTTTCACAAAAAGAGTCATCAGCTATTATGCATCCTTTTTCACGCAGCTTATTAATTTGTCCTTCATAAGAAAGGTGTGGTTTTACTTCGCTCATAAAATATCTCCGTATAAAAAAATGTCTCCCCTGGGGCACATCGTTGAGAGGTGCGGGGAGTCCTGTTGTTAATATTATATGCACAAAGGGCAAAAAAATCAATACACAAAATGACCAAAGATAATGTATTTCAGGGAGTCATGGGGACAGGTTCCCACGTCAAAAAAGAGACTATTTGACAGGGAGATATATGAGGCAGGGGGTGATCATATGGGCATGCCGGGAAGCGGACGCCTAAATATTTATCTGAAAAATGGTGCTGTCATAGAGCGGAGGTTCAGCCCCATACGGCAGGAGATGAGACAGAGAGCATTTCAGAAGAAAACGAGGAAGAAAGTAAGGGAGAAAGTACGGAGGAAAGGGGAGAATTCAGATGGCAGTAGGTTGTAATCAGGAAGAGAAGAAGGTGATCACCATTCCCGCATCCCTGCAGAAATATACCGGAGCTTTGATGAGGAAGACGGAAAAACGAAGGGTGGCGGCGTATGCCAGGGTCAGCACCTGCAATGAGGATCAGCAGACCAGTTATGAGACGCAGATTCATTATTACACGAACTATATAAAAAGCAGGGAGGATTGGGAATTTGTCAATATGTATTCGGATGAGGGCATTTCCGGCACATCGACCAGACACAGGGAGGGGTTCCGGCAGATGGTCAAGGATGCTCTGGCGGGTAAGATCGATCTTATCATTACAAAATCCGTCAGCAGGTTTGCGCGAAATACCGTGGATAGTCTGACCACCATACGCAGTCTGAAAGAGCGGGGAGTTGAATGTTATTTCGAGAAAGAAAATATATGGACATTTGACTCTAAGGGGAGTTGCTGATTACAATTATGAGTTCTCTGGCACAGGAAGAGAGCAGGAGCATTTCGGAAAATACCAGATGGGGACGGAATGGACGGAAAGAGATGCTCGGCGCCATATGTCACCGAGGAGATGATCAGGCAGGCGTTCATTTCCGAAGTAAACAAACGGGGAGATCGTGAAGAAAAACTGGAAGAATTCGATGAAAAACTTTGGCTGGAGCTGGTAGAATACGTGGTTGTAAACAGGGACAGGGTGTGTGAAATTCAAAAGATGTGAGGCAATGATTTTTATATCAATACTTTACATCTTTTATTTCATAAACAAAAAGTTGACATATTCATGGCTGCGTGATACAGTATGTCTACCAATATTTATATCTATAATCTATACCTGCATAAGAGCAGGGTCTTATGTGTGTCCTTGAATTTTCTTTCGAGAATACCAGATGACTACAGAATTTAGTACTATTACACAGGAGGGCTGCCTATGGCAAACAAATTAAAACAACATTTCCCTATGATTCGTGACAGGGAAGAAATCATAGCAGAAATTCACAGTAAACAGGAACTTCTGACTATTTTCAACGATTGGAATGATGAGGGACAGAAACAATTTCTGGATTTCTGTACAGGCGTTCGTGGAGTGAAGCTTTTGTATGACCAATTTTTTAAGGAGATTATTAATCCGGACAGCACACCGGAGCGGTTAGAGGAATTGCTTTCGCTTCTGCTTCAGGAGAAGGTGACAATACTAAAAGTGTTGCCAACTGATTCGGCGCGAATTGCCGCGGAAAGTTCGCTATTGATTCTGGACATTGTAGTTCAGTTGGAGGATGGAAGCATCGCCAATGTAGAAGCACAGAAGATTGGCTATGCATTTCCGGGTCAGAGAAGCGCTTGCTATTCTGCAGATTTGCTTATGCGCCAGTATAAGCGGGTAAAAGGCGAAAAGGGGAAGAAATTCAGTTGCCAGAGTGAAGCTGGAATTATTGCAGGAATATATATTTATAGCACTTGACATTTTTGGAAAGAAATTTGATAATATAGGTGAAGGTATCAATAATGAGTTGGAGGCATGGCTGACTTTTCTGAGTGTGGACAAACCGGAAGTGATTCTGAAGCTGATAAAAAGCTATCCTAAATTCGAGCCATTATACAGAGAGGTCTATGAAATATGCCGGAATACAGAGAAGGTGATGGGTATGTTTTCAAAAGAACTACAGGAACTGGATGAGAATACTGTGCAGTATATGATAGACGAAATGCAGGATCAGATAGAGGAGAAAGATAATCAGTTACAGGAAAAAGATAAGCAAATCGAACAGGGGATTCAGTTGTATCTTTCCCTTTGCCAAGCTCAGGGAGTGTCTCGGGAAATCGCGATAAAAGGATTAATACAAACCTATTAATTGTCAGAGGAACAGTTGGAATTCTATTTAGAAAAGTATTGGGATGAAGATTGATATTAAAATTGCCTGATGGCAAAAGGAAGACATTGGAAGTAGGATTTGGAAATCAAAGTGTATGATATAGTATTGGGGAAAAATAAGGATTATCTATGTGGTCTGCCGGGAGGGAAATAAAAATAATGTGTTGATTTTTACTTAATCCTGCATATCATATAAATAAGCGTGGAAGATGATGCACCGCTAAAAATTTTAAAGGGATTGAACTCTGAAGATTTTGTGATACAATGGTTTTAGAGGATAGCGGCGATGATCAGCTATCGCGGTGATGAAGCAATTGACTGGTTCGGTTTCAGCCGATTGTGGAGCCTGACCGTGGGTTATGCGAAAACCACAAGCCGAATAGATTTTATAAATCGAATGAAAACGCTTAATGAGAGTCTTTGGTTAAAAAAATAAGAATTGAGTATAATAGAAATAAACACAAAAAAGTCATAGGAAAGGAGGAACAGACTATGGCAACAAGTACATTTGAAAGAAAGATTGTCATTAGCAATCCAGAATCATTACAACGCCTGGAGCGTGTCATGGCTGATCAAACACCGAAAAAACCAATTTCGGAACATCCTTTTTCCAGCGAAGAAAGAAAACGGGGTGAAGCATTATTAAAGCGATGCCAATTGCGCTCTCCTCGTTAATGATGATGACTGGGGAAGACAATGAACTGTTAATGCAGATCTTGTCTTCTTTTTCATGTGAGCAGGATGAGGATATCGAAAACTTTTTACATAATAAGGCAGTTGAATTTGAATTATTATCAAAGGCACGTACTTATTTAATCTGTGATGAAGAACAATTATCCGGTAAAGATTTTTATCTTGATCAGTTGCAGATTTATGGGTATGTTGCTATTGCATTGAAGATTTTGTCAGTTCCAGAGGAATGGTCAAATAGAAAGAGGAAAGAACTTGATGGGTTAAGTGCAAAAATTCATGGAGAACCGATAAAAGACTTTTCTTGTTATCTGATTGGCCAGCTCTCTAGAAACTCAAAGGTTCCACATGACAGCATTTCGGGGAGTGATTTGCTCCAGGTGGCATATGATGTCATTGCAGCTGCTGTGGATGCGGTCGGCGGCAGATATATGATGATAGAGTGTCGTGAGGAAAAGAAACTGGTTGACTTTTATTTGACAAATGGATTTGAGGAAATTCAGAGAAGCTCAGATGGAAACCATATAATGGTTCAGATGATCAGAAAAATTTCAATTTAATAACTATTAGCCCGTAGAGGTATTATGTAGTGCATACATGATATATCAACGGGCTGTTTTTTTTTGACAAAACAACATCTAAGCCTAATTGCTAATGTAGAAGCTCAGAAGATAGGCTATACAGTTCCGGGTCAGAGAAGCGCCTGCTATTCTGCGGATCTGCTTATGTGCCAGTATAAGCGGGTGAAAGGCGAACAGGGGATTCAGTTGTATCTTTCCCTTTGCCAAGCTCAGGGAGTGTCTCGGGAAATCGCGATAAAAGGATTAATGCAAACCTATCAATTGTCAGAGGGACAAATTGAAAGTCAATGGGAGCAGTTTTGTGATATTTAGCAGGACAGAGAACCGTCCCCAAACTGTCTCACTTAAGTAGAAAATTTTTCAAAATCCGTTGATAAAGCCCCTATATTTGAGTAGAATATAAGTGAAGCAGAAAAGGTTTCCGTGTGGCGACACGTTAAAGCTGTACTCCGGCTGGGGAGGTTAATTACCGGCACATTGTGATGCTCGGCAGGGTATCGAGCCCACACCTGGGATATACGGTGAGTCCGCGTCGGGGACTTAAATTTCCGACGACTGGTGATACTCGGCAGGGTATCGAGGCTGACGGCCAGCATAAAACACGCATTATTAAAAGAATACGTCGGATGACAGTTTGTTATCCGGCGTTTTTGTTGCTAAAATATGGGACGATAAGGGAAATCCGAATGAGTAAAAAGAGTGACAAGGAAAAGATTGTAAAGGAAATATGTAAGGCAGCAAAACTATATAAGCAACATCTTGCTGGAAGACGATTTGTTTATGTCTTTGATGGTAGATACCAGTGCCAGTAATGGTACAGATGAATGCAGTGCAAGAGGTTGTGGAACGAAAGATTAGTGTCTTACCATTCTTGAGATTGGTATCTATTCTTGCATATACAACGGATGTGTTTGCCACGGAATCTGTCACCGTGGTTAGAGGAAAAAGATAAATAAAAGTATTGGGATGAAGATTGATATTAAAATTGCCTGATGGTAAAATGAAGATGTTGGAAGTAGAATTTGGAAAGGAACATGTGATTGTATACCAAAAGTATTTACTATTAACAAGGCACAGCACGGCAGTATGGAAAGACGACAACTCTCATGGCGCTTAGTCAGCATTTGAAAGAGGATTATTGTGTTGTTTCTGATAAAACAATCGTGTTGATAATTGATGAAGTAGACAGTGTGGCAAATAATCAGGTGTTATAATAGTCCCTGGAATATTGCGACTGACTTTGAATTGGAAGAGAAGAATATGAAAAAGGAAATTACGGAAGAACGAAAAGCGATTTTGGACAAGTTATATCAGGCTTTTGAAATTGTCTCAGAGGGCTCCTATGTTTATTTGTGTGATATTAAATATGATTATTCCAGGTGGTCGGAGACGGCGGTTCAGTACTTTGGCCTTCCGGGAGAATACATGTACCATGCCGGTGATATCTGGGAGCAGCATATCCATCCGGAGGATCAGAAAAGCTATCATGAGAGTATTCAGGATATTTTCTCCGGTAAAAATCAAGGACATGATATGCAGTACCGGGCAAGAGACCGGATGGGAAGGTATGTCGTATGTACATGTCGTGGTACGGTGATGTGGGATGAGAACGGAGCACCGGACTATTTTGCCGGGACTATACGTAATCACGGGGTAGTCAACAATATCGATCCGCTGACAGGGTTCCAGAACCAATATGGACTATTTGAGCATCTGAATGTACTCTACGACAAGCAGGTAAAGGCCAGTATTATGATGATCGGAATCGGACATTTTTCGATCATCAACGAAATGTGGGGATATGATTTCGGAAATATGGTCATCCACAAGCTGGTTCAGCTGTTAAAAGAAGAGTTCAGAAATGAAGGTGTGCTTTACAGAACCGACGGGGTAAGATTTGTCCTTCTCACCCGTACACTCTCCATAGAAGAAATGAGCAGACGGTATGAGACCCTGACAAAAGAAATCTGTGAAAAAATAGAGATAGACGACTACCATCCGAATCTGCTGGTCCATGGAAGTGCGTTGGAGATAAAGACCTTTGACATTAATCCGCAGGCTATGTATTCGTGTCTCAGTTATGCCTATAATGTGTCAAAGGAAAAAAGAAACGGCCAGTTGCATATTTTCCGGGATGAGGTGGATGAGCGCAGACACAATCTGCTGGAATTGATCAATACCATTCGAAAAAGTATCGAAGACGACTGCAGAGGATTTCTGTTGCATTATCAGCCCATCGTGGATGCCAAAACACAAAGTCTCAAAGGCAGCGAAGCGCTGCTGCGCTGGGAAAATCCGGAATACGGTATGGTGCCGCCAAATCAGTTTATCCCGATTATAGAGAATGATCCGGCATTTGTTCGGCTGGGAGAGTGGATATTGAAAAAAGCAATGGAAGACACGAAGCCTTTCCTGGAAAAATACCCGGAATTTCAGCTCAACGTCAATGTGGCATATGAGCAGATGAGGCAGGATACCTTTGTGGACATGGTGAAAAGATGCCTGGAGGACACCGGTTACCCGCCGGAGAATCTTTGCCTTGAGATCACAGAGAGGTGTCGTCTGATCAATATCAGCAGACTTTCCGGGATTTTGTCAGAGTTGCGCGCAATCGGAGTCCGGTTTGCCCTTGATGATTTTGGCACCGGATATTCCTCGCTGAGCATCTTGAAACAACTGAAATGTGACATCGTCAAGATTGATAAAGTTTTTGTGGATGGCATCGCAGAAGGGTCGGAGAATGCCAGATTAATTGATGTTATGAATGATCTGGCGGAGATCTGTGGGTCGACTGTCTGTGTAGAGGGAGTCGAAACGAAGGAACAGTGTGACATCATAAAAAGATGCGGAGTTGACAGCCTGCAGGGCTATTATTTCTCCAGACCGGTGCCGCTGGATAGCTTCCGGGTGCAGTTTGTCAAATGAGTCGGGAAACCGATCCCTTTACGTCGGTATGGAACGTAATTTTGACCGGGCACTGCAATATTTTAAAAAGGCAGTGGAATTAGGGGATGAACAGGCACCGGAAATATACAATATGGTTTTGCAAAATCAACTCATTGAGGAAGGGGTGGAGGCACGTGAGTCGGGTGAATCCGAACTCGCTTATCTGTTATTTTCAGAGGCGGCCCAATATCAGAATCATGTGGCTTTGTTATACTGCGGCATAATGAATATAAGCGGTGAGGGCATGGAAAGAGATCTGGAGAAAGCTCAGGATTATCTTGAGAGGGCAGCAGAAATGGGAAATGAAGATGCTATGCAAATCCTTCAAAAGCTTCCGGGAGAAAAATTGCTGGATGAAGGGCGTATTGCTGTTGAAATGGGAGAATATGAGCGTGCTTTTGCAATCTATGATAAGCTTGCAAAAGCAGAGAGTGCAGATGGTATGTTTAATTTCGGAATCATGTTTGCCCGTGGTGTTGGTGTTGAAAAAGATATGGAAAAAGCGCAGCAGTATTTGGAGATGGCGGCATCAATGGGAAGTGTACAGGCAGCCAATATACTTGAAAAAGTGGGATAGGAATGGTTCTCTGTCCTGAATAGTTTTAAAAGTTAGACAAAAACTGTCCCTATTCTCAAAAATGTATAATGATATGAAAGAAAGTGCTATGAATGAAAATTTGTGGCGCTTTTTATATTGGTATCATAATAGATGAGAAAGTGAAAAAAAGAAACAAAATAATGTAAAAATAGAGTTATGAAACCTGTCTTCGATTGTCGATAGATGTTGAAAAGTTTTTTCATTTCTTCTATAATACATTATGAAAGACTATATCTAAGCAAAAATGAAGGGGAGTTGTGATTATGCGGGAAGATGAAAAACTGAATAATGCGGAACAACAGCTCGAAGAAATAAAGGTGCTTAAAAAGTCTCTTTATGAAAAAAAGGAAAAAGTAGATGATTTTTGGAATACATTTTTGCGTACGGGAGCTATTATACTTGCAACTTTAATTGTACTGGTTTTTTTAGGGATAGCTTGGTTTGTGATGAATAATTGGGTAAAAGGAGAAAGCGCTGCGATATCTGCATTAGGTGAAAATAGATTTTCATTGGCGACTCTGATAGATGAGCCTGCTACAAAACAGGGCGTGTATGATGTCAGCGTAAATGATGAGAGTGCATTAGCAAAGGCTTTAAATAAGTTCTGGCGTGCAGATCGAAATGGGCGTGACGATGATAAGGGAAATCATTATACATCATTTTTGAATTTGCCGAATTTAGTTAAGGGGACATCAACTTTTATAGATAAAGATGGAAATACTTATATTTTGGGTGATTCAGATGGAATTAGCCTTCAGGTGAATTCGGAAAGCAATGTTAATAATACGGAAGAATTTGAACATATTGGACCGGGATCTCGTGGAAAGGTTACTTTCTATATTATTCCCCATATAGACAATTTTGATAAAGTGAAACTATCGGTTTCTCTTAAAGCATTTACGCTGGTCAGAGAAGGAGAGCCAAATGATAAAACAGCAACTGGAAGGGCAGTTCCTGTGGAAAAAACTGGAAATCAAGTATTAATGAATATGCTTCAGGGACACATATTGTTGTTTGCGGGAGCGGACGAGAAAACTGGAAATTATTCAAATCGCATTCTTCCGAAATTAGAGGATGATGGTAGAATCAGTTTTGTATTTGAGAAAGATCGTACTAATACGGCTTGGGAGAAGGATCAGCCGGTACCGATAACCGTGTATTGGATCTGGCCCAGGCGATTTGAAAATATCAAATACTGTGGTCAGGAAGATAGCGTGTTTAAAAGTGAATGTGATAGTCATACTGAGTTATTGCGGTGGATGGATGAGAAGAAAGAATGCGTGGTAAATACAAATGAAATTGATACGACTTCTCTGGTAGCACCATGGGAGAATATGACGAATAAAGAGTTTGCTCAGTGGAGTACAGGCTATAATAAAGGCGATCAGCTTATAGGTGAAAATGTCGCGTATTTTCAGTGGATGATTGAGGCCGAATAGTGAAAGATGGGAGAATAAGGATGGAAGACAAAGAGAAAAGTTTTAATGGTAAACGATGGGTTCCGGCTCTTATTATAGCACTTCTTCTGGTACTGATAGGAATCAGTGTGGCCTGGTTTGCATATTTAAATCGACTTAATACGATTTCAGTTGTTCAGATCCCTTCACGTATTACCATTTCCGGGGCGAATCGTTCTGAGATGCAAAAGATATCTTTGGAAATGACCAGTGATGATACACAGGTTGAAAATAGAGTTACGATTCGACGTGTATTTTGTATTGAAAGTACAGATGATTTCCTTTTAGAGGTTGCACATACAACGAATATACCAAGTATGGAGATTAAAATCTTTCCGGTTTCTAATGAGAACAGTAAGCCGGAAAAGAAGTCAGGAGCTGTAACGGGTTCAGACGCAGGAAAAACATTTTACTATGATCCAGATGGGGAAGAAATTGCGGGAGATTATATTAATAAAGAAGGAAATATTGCAATTCAAGAAAATGATTCTGATCCGCGAAATTTGCACGGTAAGACATACTCTGATGGCGACACAGGAAAGGTGCAGCAGAATGCAGAACCTCTGTATTGGCTTAGTGATGATGTGGAAGAGTTCGATAAAGAAAATTATAGTCGTGTAGGAAAAGCAGGAGATGGAGTAACAGAAATTCATTATCGTTATTATGTTCTCGAATTAAGTTGGAATATTGATAGAGCGGAAACAGATATGGTATATCTGTTGGCGAGTCATAAGGATTAAGATTGAGTCTGGGGTTACAATTGAGAATAAAAAGGAAGGAAAACTATAGGATGAAAAAGAAAACAAAAGTATTAATAATTTCTATCATATTGATACTGATTGCGGCGATAGGGGTGATTGCTGCCTATACAAGCCGTTCCTATGTAAAAGGTGTTGCGACGACTCCAAAGCAGGGGCTCGCACTTTCTTCCGATTACCTTGTAGTTGTTGCGCAGGAAGCGCGCGTTGATAAATATGCAGTCAGAAAGATTCTTTTAGATAAAAAAAGTGATGATGATCAGACTCCATATACATTTTCCTTTTATATACAGAACTCGTCAGACGGATCTGTTAGTGAAAAAGCAATGAGATACACACTTACGGTAGAAGACTTGCCTGAGAATGTAAAAATTGAACGGGATGGAGTTGATATTACCGGTGAAGCAGCAGGTCAGGGGGCAACGGCACCTCTGATGCCGGCATATACAAAAACAACACACTTCTACCAAATTAGCATACCAAAAGATGAGATAAACAATGTGTCAGAGATAATTATTAAAGCAGTACCTGATGCAGATTCGGACAGCAGTGGAAATATGATAGCGGCTAAATTTCAGCCAAGTGTAGCAGGCGTGGTGGCAGGTTTCTCCTATAAAGGGGTATTTATTGACGAAACAGTGAGTAATAAGCCTTCAGACTTTGCGGCTTTTAATTATGAGATTTTGGTATTGAATGCAACAGAACCTCATCAGATGGTTTTGAAATGGGATACCAATTACGTTGAGATTGATCCGTTATTTTTGAATAAAATTGGAGCAGAATCCGGTAACAGTGGTATCGTGGAATTCCCAATGGATGCAGAACATAATAGTTATCTTGTTCGATTTTATCGATTGGATGGGCAGGATACAACGGCTGACTGGCAGAGCAGTTGGGAAAAACTCAAAGGTATCATTACGTTTAAGGAGAAAGAATAGAAAGTATCAGGCATAAGAACTTGGCAGGGGATAGGAAAATGAACAGTAATATGAGAAAAAAAATAATGGCAATCTTGCTGTCCGGAGTGATTTGCGTATCGAATTGTGTTGTTCCATCATTTGCCAGCGAGGCGGCAATGGATCCTGTTGCGGAAAGTGAAACAGACGGAGAAAAAGGAACTGCAGCAGATATAGTGGAAGAAAATCAGGGGGAAGTTGAAAATACAGGTTCGGAGCAAGAGAAAGAAGGCGTCGAATCAGGAACTGAAGTTGAGCAAGGTGGTGAAGAAAATACTGTAGATAATGCAGAAGAAACTATCGTAGATCACACAGTAGAAGATAATGCAGAGGATACAGAAGAAGTTCTGATGACTTTGGCGGCTGATACAGGTACATTTTCAACGTTAGGTGAGTTGAAGAGTTTTTATGATGAATACCAGTCAAGTGGAGGATTGGTAAATGCACTTGATTTTACTAATTATGAGCAGAAAATAATTGGTGCAAATGCGAATGGTTTGATTTTGCTGTCATGTGTGGAGAATGAGTCTTTTGAGGGATATAAAATTAAGTTAAGCGGATTAACCGGTGGTGGTTCTAATTTATCTGCTCAGATTGAGGGATTTCCGGCTTATCATTTTAAAGGACTGGGAAGAAATGGAAGTCCTTTTAAAGGTACGATTACAGTTTCTGATGCAACAACAGTATCTTATATTGATCTGATACTGGATTGTCCGTTTTTTAATGCAATTGACGTGACAAGTGCAAAAATAGAAATAGAAAAGATAACAACAATCAATATTATAACCGCAAGTGAGTCTGTCGTTGCGTTCGCGCAGGAGGTTAGTGGAATTGCTCCAGAAGGTTCCTGGGACAACGTTGAAGTAAGTATTGATGCATATGAACATGTTGATGGGGAATCCAGAAGATACACATATCCGGGTTCATGTATTGGTACGATTCGAAGTGGTACAAGCTTTTCTCTGAAAAAGATTTGGTACAAATCCGCTGCTAAAGTCAATGAGGCGTCAGGCAATGCAGGTTTGCTCTGTAATGAAATAGAAAGCAATGCTACATTTCAGGTCGGTAGTGTAGCGGTTTCAGACAGTGTGAGTATCATAGCAGGCAGCGGTAAAGCAGCGGGTGGACTTGTTGGTGATATTTCTGAAAATGCATCGCTTTCCGTAGGAAACACAGAGAAACTTACAATTGATGGAAATTGGGAAATCAAAGGAAAAGATGCCGGTGCTTTGATTGGAAAAGGAAAAAATGCTACTCTGGATTTGAATGTAGAAGTCAATGGTGCAAAAGTCACTGCAAATGAAGGTTCGGGTTCAGCGGGAGGCATTTTTGGAAGTTATCAACTGACATCAGAAGCCTCAGATGCGGCATTTCACACTTATGATGTGGCAAATGGAACGATTCAGGTGAAAAATGTTGTTCTGGACGCAACAGGCGAAAAATCCTGTTGTGGTGCATTATTTGGTGTGCTTGAACTTTCGAAAGACTTTTCTGTAAATGGTTCAGCAGGTGATGCGGTAACTGTGGCTTCAACAGCCGGATTGGCTATGAGCGGAAGTACTTATGTTCTGAATGGGAAAACGACTTACGGAGGACTTGCAGGTCAGGTTTACGGGACGAACAGTAGTAGCTCTCTGTCTGCATTGAAGATCAGCGGAAATATTTCCGTTTCCAGTACAACCAACGGTGATGTTACGTATTATGGCGGTCTCATAGGTGTGCTTGGAAAGCCGGGCATTGATGATCCCAATAAAAATGGAGCGTATGTTGTAATCGAGAATCAAATATCAACAGACTGTAAGAATAGCGAAAAGCTTGTTTCGGGTGGCCATTATTTTGGTGGTGCAGTAGGCGGTATGTTTTATGATTCTGTTTTGGAAATCGCAGAAAATGCAACGTTTTCACCTAAGGCATCAAACATCAGGTATGGTGGCGGTATTGCCGGTGCTACAGGCAGAAAGAGTACCCTTCGTCTGGCAGGAAAAACGAATCTTACAGGGGTTACATTTACAGCACATGCTGTAGGACAAAGTCCAGGGAATGCTGCAAATTATCGGAATACAAATGGACAGATTGCAGGGGCTCAAAATGCTTCGATCATCTATGCAGCAAAATCATGGACACTGACACGTCCCACAAACCCTGGTGAAATTGACGATATCGGAAATTATGGCAGCGTCATTCGACTTGGAAGAAATATCGGACAGGGCAGCGTAAATCTTCCTGATAAAGGTGGTTTATCGGAGACACTGATACAACAGGATGCGAATACGCACAAAACTTCTTTTGGAATTTCTGCAGCAACACTAAGCAGTGGTACCATTGAAATTCAAAATACAGATCAGTTTGCACTTCTTTCGATTGCGGAACAGACGTATGGTGATTTTAATATATATGATTCGGTGACGAATGGATTTATTGTTGGCGGCAATAAGGTAACGAAGATTGTGCTTAAAGCAGATATTGATCTGTCAAATACAGGCATATCCGGATTGCAGAGGGACTTCTATACTGGCAGCAATGTATATACGGGTGAGTTGGATGGAGAAAACCATACCCTGACACTGGATATTGGACAGTTATATGCTAATAACAGCGAAACAGGCGCGGGAAACGGACAGATTCATGGTCATTCGCAGGTAGGTCTTTTCAGTCAGGCAAATGCAACAATCAGGAATTTGAAAATTGATGGCAATATCAATGTACGGGAACGAGCACTGAAAAATCCAGCTGCAAATCAGACGACTTCGATGGCTGTTGGTGGCTGTGTTGCATTGTCAACAGGAAGCGGAAGTACTTTTGAAAACGTTACAACGAATGTGAACATTCAGTGCGCTGGGGATGGCACAGAGTCTGTCATCGGTGGATTGCTTGGCTTAAAGCAGGGAACCGGTAGTTTTATTTCCATTAGTAATTGCACAGGAAATGCCCAGATATCAGATACGACTACTGCGGGCATACATGCGGTTGGCGGTTTGATCGGTGTCTATGCCGGTGGAGGTACCATTACAGTAAGTGGTACAGCGCTTACAGGAAACATTACCGGCAATAATAATATTGCCGATGCAAAATGTGGAGGTCTGATTTCTGTAATTAAGGATAATGCCGTCAAGATGAATTTGAATAATCTTACGGTCAATGGGCAGACAATTAATAACAGTGCCACAACAAGCAGTGGTGGACTTCTTGGATACGAATGGAATAACAGTGAAGTTTATTTTGGGGATGGAAATTCTTCAAATGTTACAATTCAGGGAGAGAGCAGCGTGAATGTTTCCGGTAATGCCAGTGTCGGTGGACTGGTGTATCTGGCAACCGGATATTGGCAGGTAAATACCCTGAAGCTAAATAAGGCAAATATCCAAAATAAAAGCGGTGATTTAGGCTTACTGATTTGTTATGGGCGAAAAGAATATGTTCCTAATTCAGATGCTGACACACAACTGTTATACGTCGAAGAAACAACGTATGATGGATATCATATTGAGGGTTCTAATATAAGCGTTTCAAGTTCAGGCAGCTATTTTGATGAGTGGGTCGTATACACAGCCAAAGATGCAGAATCCATAATAGATAACGGAAACTCCGTTATTTCCATTGCAACGGAGGAGGAAGGCGGGGAAAGAAAGGGATTCGACCCGACAGATAGTACTTCCACTGGGTATCAGAATAAAACAACCAATCAGGGTACAGAATGGTCGGTAGCCAATCCGAATGCGAGATACTATTATGACCTTGATGATATCCGTGAAAAAGCAAAGACAACAAATGGATATGTAGATACTCCTGGTGAGTCAGTGCTCTGGTCGGTTTGGCGTTACTGTGAAAAAGTTCCAAATGGAAAGGGCAGAATTGTTAACAGCAATATTCAAAATTATTTAAAAACAGCCGATATTGCATCAGAAACGTTTGATGGTAATGGTTTGCCGATTGATTTGACTGGTTATTCCTATTATCCGGTGAATGTGGATGGTGCAAATGTTGAGATTAAGAATTGTACCTTTGTATTTGCAAATCAAATCATTGAAAATGCAGAGGAGAAAACCGGTACCGGATTAGATACGATGAACCGTAAAACTTCTGGTACAGCCCAGGTACATACACAGCATTATCTGATGCACACAGGATTGATTTTCAATTACCTGAATACAACCAAATCAGTATCATCGGCAACTTTGTCTGTAAACAACGTAACACTAAAGGGAACAATTGGAAAAGGACCAGATGGAAATGGCTCAGGAGCGATTGTGTGTGGAACAGTTGAAGGTTCAGGTGTTGGTGGTAACCACTTTGCAAATGTTAAACTCCATACAGTGACTGTGGATAACTTAAGCGTAAATACAGATTTATTAAGTGAGAGTTATGCACCATTACTGATTAATACAGTAGGCAGTTATGGTGGAATTGATGCACAGCAGATTTTCACAGAGAATTATAATTCTGCGAAGGCCGCCACAAGCTTGATTGGGCATGTCGGTAATGCGACTGCGACAAACATTTCACTTGCATTTTCAAATGTAATCGACTTAAATGGAAAAACAGCTGATTCAATATTCACACATGCAACGTTGCTGGAATCATTCCAGTATCTGGCTTCTTCGTCAGGGTATTATCATTTCAACGAAGAAGAAGAATGTACCTACGGAAAAGAAATCAATGGAACGGTTGAGCATAAAGGTGAACAATTATACTATTTTGATACAAGAAATGAAATTCAGGATGGTTCGAATAAAAACTTTAATACTGCTGTTTACTTACCGTATGTTTGTCAGACACAGGTGACGGATTCAAGCAGAGCAGGTACATACCATGAATTGGAAATCAATATTGTAAAGCCGGATTTGGATGAAGGGTGTGGTACATACGACGATCCATATATAATCAGTCAGGCGGAACAGCTTAACTTGGTAGCCCGGTATATCGAAGGTATTGCAACTGCTGGATGGAAAGTGAATATCGTAACCAATGCAGAAAATATAAAGTCAGAGGAAGACGAAAATCACACAAAGTATGAATTTAGTGATCAGAAATGGAAAGTTTCCGGTGCTGCGGATGATTCCGGAGCGAAAAGTGATTCGGAAGTGAGGGATTATTTAAGGAATGCATATTATAAAATTTCTGCTGATCTTACATTGAATAGTTTTTCCGGATTAGGCACGATGGAAGCACCGTTTCGGGGTGTTGTTGAAGGTGCAGATCATACAGTGACCATTAACGCGGAAAAAGTTAAGTCAGGTTTTATTAATGTGAGTTACGGTAGCGTGATTCAAAATTTGAATATTACTTATACGGGAACAAAGACATTGGCAAATACGCAAGCGGCACTGAACAGTAATGCCGTTGCAAATGAAAGCTATTTTGGAGGCATTATCGGTGATGTCAAAGGCGGAGATAACCTGGTTAAAAAGGTTTCGGTGACATATGAAGGTGGCTTTAAAATAAAGGTTCAAAATCATTTACAATGTGTTGGTGGTTTCCTTGGGATTGTTGAAGGTGGCGGTGTTATTTTCAGTGAGATGTCTCAGCCGAAAGGATTAAAGGCGATTCAGGTAGACCCGACTCTTAGTGAAAATGATCGGGCTTACATATCACCGCTTGTTGGTCGGGTTTTGGATGGATTCGTGATCAACGAGACGACGACAGGAGGAACTGCATTTGAAGTAACTGATAGCTCAGATGAAAATTATTCCATTGGAAATGTCTCAAGTTCGGCCTCTTTAGATTGTAACGTATCAGGTAGTGATGTGAAGGCAGAAATTGATAAAGAAGAAGAACTGCTATTGCTTTCGGCGATGATCAACAGCGGTGCCTGCAATGGGGGCTGGTCTTTAGCGTACAAAACTGGAAGTGATGCAAATGCTTACAAGGCAAACAGTGGTAAGGTTCGTAATGCAGATTATTCTCAGATAGGCAATGTGAATGCAGAAAACAAAAGTCAATATTTTGATCCATCACGAAATGATGATACAAAATATCCTGCTGCTACGAATCTTCCATATATCATTAAGAAATATGCAGGAGAAAATTCTGCATTTTGGAATTTGTGTTTGTCCGGATCGTATTATTTGGATCTAAGTATTCAGAAAGATTTGGATATGCGTGGATATAAGAATGGTTACCGTGGAATAGGAGGGAGATATAACTGTACAGCCAGTTCGTCAACAATCAAAGATTCTACGCAAAAAAATCAAACTACTAACAGCCAGTTCCAGAGTAATACACCGGTGTTTGTGGCGATTGATGGCGGAAAGCATATACTGATGGTTGATAATCAGATCAATGGATATTCGGATGACAATTATGTCGCGAATGCAGCCGGAGGACTTGTCAATGTTTTGCGAAGAAAGGTAAATACACCTGTAACGGTTAAGGATTTAACGGTAAAAGGGAATGTAGAGCTACATGATTTTTCGAATCAGCCGAATTCAACGTCAGATAAGAATGCAAGCGATAGATCTTATGCCTCTTCGGTAGGTGGTGTAATTGGAAGATATTTTACGGAAGAAACAGCTGAAACGGCAGAAACTTATTTATTTTTGAAAAATTTAAGAGCAGAAACATTGAACTTATATAGTGATAGTGCAGCAGGTGGAATTGTAGGTCAGACAGGTGTAAAATGTTTTTTCATATTTGGTAATGCTAATAATCAGTATGCATCAGGTGTAACTTATGAGAATTGTGGTTATAAAGCACTAAAAGCAGTATCTTGTCAATCTACCGGAGGCATTGTAGGGGCTGCCTGTGATAATGCAGATTATTACAATCATGGAAGTGCGAATAGTACAAAGATTACAAATAAAATTATATCCACTGGTGAAGGAGATACGAAAATTGTAACAGGGGATGATAGTACTTTAAATGTTTATGCCGACACAGTATCAGCAAGTGGGTGTGGAGGACTTATTGGAAATGCAGGTTCAAATGTTGAAATAAATAAAGACGGATCCAGTACGCTGATTCTTGATAAAATAAAACTTCAAGATTCAACAGTGAGTACGGCTGTATGCCGTACGGGAGGGGCCATTGGATTTTTACATCATGGAACAACCCGAGCGTATAACATCACAGTATCAAACTCAATTTTAGGTAATCAAAAAGATGATAACCTCGGAGGTATTGTAGGCTGTTGGTACTCACCAGAATCTGGTGGCGTAATGGATAATATTGTTATTGATTCTTGTAGCTTGGATGCGGATTTATCAGTTGGAGGACTTGTTGGTTATATTGCGCAGGGAGTCAAAAATATTAGTAATGTTACTGTAAAAAACTCAGAAATACAACAGCGCCGGGATACAGATGGTCGAGGTATCGCTTTAGTTGTTGGTGAAATTGTCGGTGGTGGTATTTTAGGTGAAAATATTCTTTTGAATAGTAATATCATAACTGCGACAACCAATGTGAAAAAAGGAAGGATTATCGGTAAAACTAGTGATTTGCCAATCCAGCTTCTCGGCGTATCGATTCAATATGGTAAGGATAAGAATGGGAATCCGATTGATGTAGCAAGTCAGCCCACAGAGGATATCGGAAGTATTAAATATACTGATTACTCAAATAAAAAAAGTAAAATCTTTATTTCCTATGATGCGTTTTTGACGGATAAGACTGTGGGCAGTGAATTGGCGCAATGGCCTTTTGTGGAAATACCAGGTGTTGGTTTTGAAGAGACGGTTGACACGAATACTACCTATAAGATTACCGGTGATACAGCAAAACCTTATACTATTACAGGTTCCGATTCAGTCACTGGTATTGTGAAAAAAGAGGGAAATGCCTATACTTATATCGGTTCAAAGAAAACCTATCAATATGTCGATCAGGCAAATGTTGACCGGCTTGTTCCGGGTATTGTATCTACATATAATGCCAATCAGGATACAAAAATTGACAAAAATTTTGACGTTATACAGATTGATGGTAGTGCAGCCTGCCTGAAACAATATTTGAATGCGGCGACGAATGGTGCATTTGCTACAGGCGTTGCGATTAGTAAGGAAAGTGCTGCATCGAGCAAAGTTATGACGGTTGATGTAAGCCGGTACAAATGGGATTCTTCCGAAAAAAAATTTGTGAAGGATACAGATGCAAAGCCAACTTTAGTTTACGACAGCACAGACGGAAGCTTTTATGCGACAGCACAGTACGACAACCAAAGTGATATGTTTACACTTGTATCGGTTACATTTAAGACAACATCGACAACGTCAGATAATTATGCGAGAACCTATCATATCCCGGTAGTTGTTCGGCGAATGCTTCAGGTTGACTTTATGGCGACCATGGTAAGCGGAACGGTGTTTAATGCTGCAGAAATGGAAGGTTACAAAACCCATGCACTTGCATCAGCAGGTGAAGAAATTACTGGTTATCTCACTTTTAAATATAACAGCAATCTGAGTGGCTTACCTGCAACATATGATTGGCAGAGTTATATGGAAGGTGGTGCGAATCTTCTGGGATATTATCAGAAGACGATGGACACAGGTTCGGCAAATTTGCCGGCAGGTACACAGATTACCTTGATTGACTGTCAGCAGTCTGAACGGCGATATCATGCAGTTGTTCCTGATGGAGGAAGTCAGTTAGAACTTTTTAACGGGAATAATCTTGTATTTAAACATTCAGATGGTACTGCGTATCAACCGGTGACATTGGCGGAGCTTTTGAAGATAGAAGCCACAAAAATTACGGATTCCGCTTTTGATGGCATCAAATGGGTGGCGCTTACGGAAGAAAATAAAGCTGAGGCAACCGTTGTGGATAAGATTGGAAACTACTATCGACTTTATGATGCCAATAAGGATAGTGCACTTAATGTTACGGATTGTTTTACATTAAAGATTACAGACACAACTCCGGAAGAGAATTACTTTGTTGTCATATCGGTTCCAAATGCAGAAAACCATATGTTGACATTGATTAAATCGGGTGGTGCCACAAAGGGAAGTTTTACCTGGAGTGACACAGAAACCAGTGCGCCGCCGACAGAAATTCACCAGTTGCATCGTTACCAAGATGAAAATACTGGTAAATATACGCAGGTAAGTACAAATGCTTCATCTGAAATTACATTTAACTTCCTGAATAATTACGAGCAGGAATTAAAGGATTTACTTTCAGTAGAAACAATTCCTGTAACAAGTGCGGGTTCAACAACCGTGGAAATGTCGTTTGAACTGCAAAATAAAGTGACGTTCGTGCCGGATAACTATGAAAAATCAGATCCATTATATCAGGAGTTAAGAGTATCGCTTAGGAAAACAACGGATGGTGTTGGAACTGACGTCTATTTTCCGAGTGATACAACAGCGACTGTAGATTTGTATGCTTACTACATAAAAGATGATCAAAAGGTATATTTTGAGGTTGACGAAAATGGTAAGTTGAAAGAAACATCAACGACTGATCCAGAGCATCCACCTGTGGCTGTATCCTATGACTGGCTTGCCGGAAATGACGGAAATATGGTTTTGCCATTTGCAGTTAAAAAAAGTGATGGTACCTATCAATATGTAGATCTTTCACCGATAAGAATTGCATCAGAAAGTCAAAAAACTTTCTATCTTGAAGCAAAGCTTCAAAAACCGATATCAATCGGTATCAATTCGATTCTTACAAATGACATGTTACCGGTGAGAGAGAATCCGGAGAGTAAAAATCAGACGAATATGTATTTTACATCTGTTTTATCATTTAAAGAATCTGGTCTTTCATATAGTACATTGCGTAAGTCGGTATCAGGAAATAAAGGATATTATCTGAATGACAAACGTGAGGCTGTCTTGAAACTGGACTATCTGAATGTGGATCAATTGGGTATCAATCTGAGTGATGAACATTCCGGTGAAATAAATGCAATGCTGACGCTGGATTTTTCAGGAGCAGAAGGATTTAATACCAATCTTTCAAAATTTGCAGCATTGAATGATGCAGATTCAGTTGTATTTTATTTTTCATTGAGGCAAAAAGGCCAATCTGGATTGTCCAGTGAGGACTATGGGGATGTGACCATAGGAGACTATTTGACAGATATCAGTATCACTGGACGTAGGAGTGACAGAAACTTTAGGATTGAGGTGAGTAAAAACGCAGAGGGAGGTTATCCATATTATAATGAAACCTCCGGTGTGTTTAGTATCCCGATAACGGTTAAAGTCAATACAACAGATGTTAAACAATATGCAAATTACCGTATATATGCATCGGCGGATATTATGAAAGGTGGACAATCTCAGGATTCGGCTATCAATGAAGAAAATGCATATATTACGTATACAATTGCAAAAATCAATATTAATGGTATTTGGTCAAAACCAACAGAAAAGCCATAGGGAATGAGCTGGAGAGCCAAAAGGAGGGACAGGTTCCGCGACTTATTAATGAGTCACGGAACCTGTCCCCTCCCTTTTGACTCTATCCCTTCACCATACACCGTTATTTGAAAAATTAGTTCATCTATTCATTTGAATGTCAGAAAGATAGTCGGGATTTCTTGTCTGCGTCAAGGTAATTTTCGTCTTCCTGTTGAAATATCAGAGCACTTCTTTTATAATTTATTATGTAATGGTATACCTATGCCCATTTTTAGGGTGTTTTGAGGATTGAATAACAGAGAAGAGGTACATGGTTTGAGTACGACAAAACGTTTGAAACGAAATCTTGTGTTTGCCTTATTAGCACTTCTGGCAGCTTTGTTTGCTATCGTGGCAGCGACATTTGCATGGTATATTTACCATACCAGTTCTCATACGACAAAAGTTCATATGGCGGCAGGTACGGGTGTTTCTTTGGAAATTTCCAATCAATATAGTGAAGGGTATGGATCGGCAACGGTACTGGAGGAGTTTAACGGATGGCTGAATCCGGTATCGACAAACAAAATTTCCAATGGATTTCAGAAGGTGCTTGGTTTTACCAACGGAGATGAGACGCAGCCGAAGCTGGTGGCGAACCTGTTTGGTCCCAGTGAGACGAGTGATTATTATAAGACATCATTATATATTCGGACGAATCATGAGAAGCTGGATGTGTATTTATCCGGCATAGGATATGAGGATGATGATGAGAACCTGCCCATATCTACAGCGATTCGTGTGGGGATTGTTCCTCATTATGCCGGGAAGGATCAGGGCGAGAGCGGAGAATATATTTTCGCGATCAATGATGCGGAGAATCCGGAGAAAGAGTATAACACGGCTACGGGAAAAGAGGGATATGTTCTGGATTCCACGAAGACGGATGGAACGACGCTCCCGTTTGAGCCTTATGACAGCAGGAATTTCTGCGTTTACGATTCCGAGAGCGGAGCCGTTACTTTGAAGGATGAGTCATTGAAGATTTGTACCGTGAGCGGTACTGGTAATGATTATGGCGAGTCGGTGCAGGTGGATATTTATATCTGGCTGGAGGGCTGTGATCAGGATTGCACGCGGAGCCTGTGCGGAAAAACACTTAAGAATCTGGCACTCTCATTTGCCGGATATGCACAGGGATAGTGTTAAATGGAAATTAATTGAGGAAGGAGACTGTGTATGGAAAAGAAAAAGCTGCGTAGAACAGTATATCTGGCATATGTCTGGCTGGTTGTTCTGGCTGTTATTTTTATTGCGGCTACCTATGCATGGTTTACCTTTAACCCGACTACTAATGTTACACCTATGAGCAGCACCATAAGTGAGGGAGGTGCCAGCCTTCTCATCGCAAATAATCCGAATGGGGAGTTTGCCAAGGAGTGTACATTGGTGCTGGATGGAACGGTGACTTCCCTGCGTCCGGTTTCTACTGTGGATCTGAATCGATTTTATACAGCAAAGGGACAGAACAGGCAGGGGATTTCTATCCTGTTTGCCGATGCAACAGATAGTATTAACAGCAGTGCTATGCATGGGAAGGTTTATTTAAAATCTGAACAGAGCGCCTGTGATGTGTATCTTTACAGATCCGGACTGAGTCTCGGAGGAGATGCTCAGACTCTTGCGGCTCTTCGCCTGGGTCTTCGGATCAGCACAAACAGCGGGACGAATACATATATTTTTCAGTTAGATGATATGGGAAATACGGCAGGGGCTTCCGCGACGCGGACCGTGCCACAGAGCGGAACGGTAGTTTCGGCGGTGGATAACAGTGGTTCGGCTTCTTTTACTGCTGATCCGGCAGTGGCATTGTCCGGGTATATGGCAGTTGAGCAGGGAACGGATGGTGAACCGGCAGCAGGTAATACTGTTCTTTGTACTTTGCAGGCAGATGAGGTGGGAACAGTGGAGTACTGGCTTTATCTGGAAGGCTGCGATGATAATTGTATCGGTGAAGTGCAGAGTAAGGATATTGAACTCGCACTTGCATTTGCCGGCGTAGAAAAATAAGGAAGGAGGCAGTGCCAATGATGGGATTTTATAAGAAATTCAGGGCTTGGGCTGTGGGAGTGACCATGATAGCTGCAGCGTTGGCATTGTCTGCTGCAACCTATGCATGGTTTACCTCGAATCGTCTGGTTAATACCGATAAGGCGACGGCACGGTCAGGTACGGATACGCTCGAGCTGCAGATCAGTTCTGAGGGCGGGAATAATTTTCAGGCTTCGAGTGAAGCCGCGATTATTCAGATGAACCGGACAGCGCTTTCTGAGCTGATGCCGGTATCTACGGCAGATTTGAATAGCTTTGTTTATAATCCTTCTTCAAGAGGGGATATGGCAGAAAGCTTCCGTACGGTAACGGATGAGAATTATTATTATCACGGACGCATCTATCTGCGTGCTTTGGCACAGGGAGACAGCGTCAGCGGAAGGATGGCATTATATCTGGACGAGGACAATGAAGCAGGAGGTGCACTGGCACAATCGGATGGAGGACTGGTTCTCAATGCGGCAAGACTGGGGCTTACCTTTGATGGTGGAAATCCGGCAATTTTCTATCTGAGCAATACCAGTAATCCGGAGGAACAGCAGATTCGGAATACCAGTATCAATGGAGAAATCCTGGCAGACGGACAGGTGCTCAAAAGTTCCGGGGGAACGTTATCAGCTGTGGCAGATCCTTCTATACCCCTGGCAGACAGGACAATCATTATGAATGATTCCGGAGCAGTGCTTCCGGCAGCACCGCTGCTTTATATGAATTTGAATCAGATATATACGGTAGATATTTATTTTTATATAGAAGGATGTGATCCGGATTGTTCGAACAGTATCGGTCTGGATGAACTGGATCTGCATCTTGCCTTCTATGGAATATTGGAAGAATAGGAGGCTGAGTATGGGAAAGAGAGAAAAATCTGCCCGGAGAGAGGGGCAAAGTACCCGACAGGCGGCTATGACGTCTGTGCTTCTTGTGTTACTGGCTCTGGTCAGTGTAACGGCAGCAACGATCGCATGGTTTTCCATTGCGGATCGAACGAAAGTCCGGAGTATGAATATGGAGATTACTACGGGAGCCAATCTGAGATTTGATCTGGATGCACATCGGTCATTTGATGACTATGTAAAGACTCTCGGGTTTGAGCAGATTGCAGACCGCATGAGGCAGGAGAAGGGCTTCGACATGCGGGAGACCCCGCTGGAACCGGTAACGACTGCGGACTATACGACATTTACACTGGAAAACGGAACGGTGGTGGAAAGTACAAAGGGTTCCTATCTGGAATTTACACTTCACTTTATGGCACTTGAGAATATGGTCGTGCATTTGTCCAGTGCAGACAGTACAAGCCAGAAAAATGATGGTACCGAGATCACATCGGGAGCAGCGGGACTGGCTGAGGCTATGAGGATTAGCTTTACCGTTGACAACCGGACGTTTGTTTATGATCCGGGAATGGGAAATACCAGTACGGCATCCGGGAATGGGAAGATATTTGGATTGCCTCAGGGTGGGGCGATGACGTATAATAATGACAACGAGTTATTTTCACTGAAAAAGGAAACGGATCAGCCGGTCATCGTCCATGTCTGGATGGAAGGAACGGACGAGAATTGTACAGATGCGCTCAAGGGAGCGGATTATTCCATACAGCTGCGATTTGTCGGAACGGATGAAAATGGAAATGAACTGAACGGAGCCGAACAGAATTAGAGAATATAGTAAAGAGAGGTACATACATGAAAGCAGTAAAACGTGGTGTTACAGTTGTAATTAGCATTATTTTGTGGGCAATTATCCTGCTGGCCGCCCTGTTTGCATTTACTACGCTGGCGACCAGAGATCAGAATAATGTTGCCAGTCTGGGTGGATTCACACCCATGATCGTAGAATCCGATTCTATGGCACCCACCTTTTATGCGGGAGATTTGATTTTTATTAAAAAATGTGACACCGCGGCACTGAAAGAGGGAGATGTTATTACCTTCCACACGATTATCAATAATGAGTATGCATTGAATACTCACCGTATTGAGAGTATCACGGAAATGAATGGTGTTCGCAGTTATACTACCAAGGGTGATAATAATGATATGGCGGACACACATGTGATATCAGACGGGGATATCGTAGGTAAGTATGTAAATAAGCTGTCCGGTTTTGGAAAGATTATGGAATTCCTTTCCAGCAGTATGGGATTCCTGATCGTAATTGTGCTTCCGCTTCTTCTGTTTTTCATCTATCAGATTTATCATCTTGTTATGGTAAGTATTAATCTGAAGAAAGCAATTGCAGTAGAAGAGGCAAAAGAGAAGGAACTTGCGAAAGCGAAAGTAGATGAAGCTGAAGCGGCGCTGGAGGAGGCGAGACGCCTGAAGGCAGAGGCAGAGGCAAAAATTGCGGAGCTGGAAGCGAGCAAAGGAGCGAATAAAGAAGCAAAGAAAGACGAAGAGGATGAATAAATATGAGTGACTTTTTGAAGTTTGCTTATGAACTGATTGCGCAGGTAATTTACAATCTCACAGCCCTGTTTGTGGCAATCGCGAAGGTATTTGTCATAGGCTGGCTGGACTATTTTACAATCTTTGGTACGTATTTTGGAACGCTGAGCATTGTTGCAAAAGTTCTTGCAGTGCTCCTGATGCTGGTTTTGATGGCTATTCCGATTCTTTTGATTGTGATCCTCATACGCAGGTGGATTCTTCATATCCGATTGAAAGCGGACAAGGAAGACAATGCTACACTGTATAAAGAGATTGGAAGACTGAACAAGCAGGTTCTGAGCCTGATAGACGAGAAGAATAAGATATTGGCCATGAAGGTGAATACCATGGGCGGTGTGGAGAGGATTCCTTACATGGGAGCGTCTGCACTGACCGATGATGTGATACCTACGGTGGAAAATGTAAGCGGCAATGCTCCGGCGGGTGCCGGCGGAGCTGTGATCCAGTCCGCAGAGATTAAAGTGGCAAGTGGCAATCTTCAGGCAGATGGATCATCCGGTAAGAAGGATTTTACGGGGATTCAGAGATTCCCGAAGCTGGATCTGGTGGATCAGAAATATCAGGATTATATCAGACCGGAATTCGACGATGTGATTACATTGGAAGAGTTTGTAGAAAATTACAGACTATTTGCGGCAAGTCAGATGCATCTTTATTATACACCGGAGATTATCCGCCGCTTTGTGGCAGGTATGGCAGCCAGCAAACTGCTGATTCTGGAAGGTATTTCCGGTACAGGTAAGACCAGTCTTCCGTACTCTTTCAGCCGTTATCTGGACAATCCGGCTACGATGGTGTCTGTTCAGCCGTCTTATCGTGACCGTACGGAGCTGTTGGGATATTTTAATGAATTTTCCAAGCGGTTTAACGAAACCGAATTCCTGCGTGCATTGTATGAAGCCGGTTATCGTGAAGATCCGAGCTTTATTGTGCTTGACGAGATGAACCTGGCGCGTATCGAATATTATTTTGCGGAAATGCTTTCCGTACTCGAAATGCCAAGCCATGATGAGTGGGTGCTGGATCTGGTATCTACCGCATGGCCGGAGGATCCGAAGCTGCTGGATGGCGGTAAGATTTCCGTATCCGATACCCTGTGGTTCGTAGGAACGGCGAACAACGACGATTCTACATTTACAATTACAGATAAGGTGTACGACCGTGCGATCCCGATTGAGTTGAATGAGCGTGCGGAGGCATTCGAATGTGAGCCGCAGCCGAAGTGCTATGTTACCTGTGCGCATCTGGAGGAAATGTTCGTCCGTGCGAAAGAGGAGCATCCGATCAGTGAGGAAACACTTGAGAAGATGGAGAAGCTGGATACTTATCTGCAGACCCGTTTCAAGCTGGCGTTTGGTAACCGTATTATTAAACAGATGTATGATTTCATTCCGGTGTATGTAGCATGCGGAGGCACGGAACTTGGCGGTATGGACTACATTGTTGCCCGGAAAGTATTGAAGAAATTTGAAAGTTTAAATGTAAGCTTTGTCCGTGACGAGATCAAAGGTCTGATCGGTTATATTGAGAAGATCTTCGGTAAATCAGAGATGCCGGACAGCAGGGCTTACCTGACCAGAATTCAGAATCTGTATTAAAAGAGGAAGATAAATGGAATATACAATTAATGATCTCTATCTGAAATATATCGAAAAAGTGGGGGAAACGCTGGAAAGTGACCGGTATTTCCAATATCTGTTTGAGATGGTGCAGGCTGGGAATACTACCCTGCAGCAGACGCATCAGGTTCTGCATAAGGTGGTAGATGAGCGATGGCTTACTACGATTGAGGACAGTCTGGATGCGATCAATACGATTATTGAGAAGCCGCGCCGTTTTATAACGACTGTAGAGGAAGTAGTGCCGGTGGCACTGGCCCGCAAGATATCGGCAGACAGTGTACGTCATCTGAGCATGAACACGCAGTTTATTGCCAGTGATGAGGATGGGGAGATTCATCCTACCCGGGTACTGAACGTATCCGCGGATGAGAGCTACGATCTCTATGAGAACCGCTTTATTTATCATCTGATTCAGCGTCTGGTAACCTTTATCGATAAACGTACAGATGTCATCTTCTGGTCTACGGGAGATGAGACCCGCAATACGCTCACAATGGAGAGTAAAGTGGATGATGCTTACGAGCAGATTGAATACAAGATCGAGATGAAGATCAAGAATCTTCAGAGCTTTGCGGAAAACGACAATGATAATATGCAGGTCTTCATGCGGATCGACCGTGTAAGACGTATGGTGATGGCGCTCAGGAACAGTTCTTTCTGCAGCCTGATGGCCGGATGTGCCAAAGTACGAAGTCCGATTCAGAGAACGAACCTGATGATGAAGGATCCCAATTATCGTACCTGCTATAAGTTGTGGCAGTTCCTGGAGAGTTATGATGAGGTTGGTTATACCATCGATGCCAGAGATTCCGCTCTGGAATTTGACGAGGAATATCTGATTCAGTTATATACCAATCTGATCACGAACTACACCGTATTTAAGAGTTTACTGGAAAATGATCCTCGTCAGCTGGAAGAAGCGGAAGCTCATAAACACAGTGTGGTCAAACCGAAATTTATTAAGGAAATAGAAGAACAGATTGTGGATGACTACAACATTCCGGATGTAGAAGTCCGCAAGGTTATTATAGAAGAAGTGACGCAGGCACAGCTTGATGCAGAAGCGAAGCTGGAGGAAGAGACTGCTCTTCGTAAGGCGGCTGAGGAAGCCCGTATGGACGCGGAGGTACAGCTGGAGAACGAGCGTTGGCAGATGCAGTCCCAGATGTTTGAGACCCAGCAGCTGGCGGAAGAACAGATTTTTGCAGCTCAGCAGAGCGCGGAAATGCAAGTGAAAGAGGCACAGGATAATGCGCAGGCTCAGATTAAAGTGGCGCATGAAAATGCCGAAGCGCAGGTCGCAGAGGCACATCGTCAGGCAGACAAGGCAATTAAGGAAGCGAAAGCCGAAGCTGAGAAACAGAGCAGGAAGGCTCGTGAAAGTGCGGAAGCGCAGGTCGCTGAAATCCGTGAGTGTGCTGAAACCCAGGTAAGAGAGGCTCAGGCGAGTGCTGAAGCACGAGTGGCAGAGACCCGCGAGAATGCGGAAACGCAGGTGGCAGAGATGCGTCGCCAGGCTGACAGTGCAATAGAAGCAGCGAAGACAGAGGCTGAGAGACAGAGCCGCGAGACCCGTGAGAATGCAGAGTCTCAGGTGGCAGAAGCACGTGAAAGTGCAAAAGCACAAGTAGCAGAAGCCCGCGAGAATGCGGAAACGCAGGTGAGAGAGGCGCGGGAGTCTGCCGAAGCACAAGTTGCTGAAGCTCGTGCAACTGCCCAGAGTCAGGTGAGAGAAGCGCAGGAAAATGCCCAGGCTCAGATTGAGGAAATCCGCCGTCAGGCAGAAGCCCAGATGGAAGCAATGCGCCGTCAGGTGGAAGAAGAGCTGGCAAAGGCTCGTCAGCAGGCAGAAGCAGAGATACGTCAGGCAAAGGAAGAGGCCAAAGCGAAAGTGCAGGAGGCAGAGGCGGCAGCGGAAGAGGCGTCTCAGGCAAGAAGGGACGCCGAAGAAGCAGCAGCTTCCGAGAAAATTTCCCGTGAACAGGCTGAAAAACGGGAAAAGGCAGCAGTGAAACAGGCGGAGAAGGAAGCAAAAGCAAGAGCGAAAGCAGAAGCAAAGGCTGATGAGAACCGATTGACTAACCGTATTATTGCAGCCTTATTGGAACGCCGTGAGAATAAGAATCCGACGAAGGAAGAATCTGAAGAAAAACCGACAGATGAAAATTAATTATGCTGAAAAAAATTGTTTTAAAGATTATTAATGCCATATCCATTCTTGCTATAGCAGTATCTGTAATAGTACTTTTGATGGTAGTACTGACCAGATCGGGAGAGGCACCGAGTATTATGGGCTATTCGGTATTCCGTGTTATGACCGGAAGTATGGAACCGACCATACAGACGGACTCGCTTATTGCAGTGAAGAAGGTGGAACCGTCACAGGTGAAGGAGGGAGATGTTATCTCCTTCTATTCACAGGATCCGGCACATGGTGGTGCTGTCAATACCCATCGGGTGGTGTCCGTAGAGCAGAATGGCGAGACATGGATATATGAGACAAAAGGAGATGCGAACCAGGTGGTGGATCAGTATCCGGTATCTGCGGAAGACTTGATTGGAAAAGTGGTATTTGTATCCCATCCGCTCGGAGTGGCGGTTCGTCTGTTGTCTAACCCACTGATTTTCATTCCGGGAATACTAGTACCTCTGTTTTTTATATTAATTTATAACATAAGCCGTACAATCCTGCTGACCAGAGGACTGGTACAGGAAGAGGAGGAAGCAGCCGTCCGGGAAGCGGTAGAGGCAATCCGAAAAAAACGTGCCGTAGAAGCTTCTGAAACGGAAGATAATAAGGAGTAAACGAATATAGCCGTCGTTATTTGCAGAAATGTGAGTAATGGCGGCTGTAAGTTTTAAAGTAAAAAAAATATATTGAAAAACAGTGTCAACGATGATATGATTATGAAAATGGTATGAAAAGAGGAAAGAATTATGATTGAGGCAGATGCTTATAAAGCAGAAAAGGAAGCGAGGGAGAAGCGGCTGCTGGCGTACTCCGAGATGATACAGAAGAGGACACAGGAGATTTCTTCGGAAATCATAAAAGAACTGGTTTTAGAACGTCACAGGCAGAACTTGACCCAGAAAGATATTGCAGATATGACAGGAATTCTCCCATCGAATCTGGCGAGATTTGAAGGTGGCACAAGAATTCCTACACTGATTGTATTGGAGAAATATGCAGCAGCATTGGGCAAGCATATTGAGCTTCGGATAAGTGATGATGAGTAATGAGAATGAAGTTTCCGGGAGGAGCTTCATTTGTTTTAAATATCATAAGTGATAGTATCTGTAAAAATAATTAATTTGACACATAAATAAAAAGCAATTATTATAATAGTAAGTGAGGAACGAATATAGTGGGACAAAAAGATACGATAACCAAAAGTTATATGTCCAAAAAGAAATACTTTGCTGATGCATTTAATTTTCTAATGTTTGAAGGGAATGTTAGAAGATGTTGATAAGTCAGTCCTGCATTTTGTGAATGATTATAAGTTAAATCTTATCGTCCCAAAAGAAATTGATGATTTTTCAAAATTTGTAACGGACTTTGGAAAAGCAATGAAATATATTGCCAGTTCACAAGACAAACAGAAAATGCAGGAGAATATTTTAAGTAATCAAAAATATTGTTAAAAGTTATTAGATGTGTTTAAATGCACTCATGGAGGTGTGTTTATGAACACGTCAAATATTACAAATTATAAACCGAAAGATTTTGCTGAATTAATAGGCGTTTCTGTCAAAACCCTACAGCGTTGGGATAGGGAAGGAACTATAAAAGCAAATCGTACTCCAATTGACAGGCGTTATTACACTTACGTCCAATATCTTCAATTTAAAGGTATAAATGCAGAAAATGATAATCGTCAAATCGTTATTTATGCCAGAGTATCTACAGGAAATCAAAAAGATGTTTTACAAAATCAAGTATCTTTTTTAAGGCAGTTCTGTAATGCCAAAGGTATTATTGTAGACCAATGTATTGAAGGAGGATCAGGAAATTGCTGAAGAGTTTCAAAACAGAACTAAATCCGACGCAGGAACAGAAATCCAGGATTAACAGAACGATTGGCACTTGCAGATATGTTTATAACTTCTACCTTGCCTGCAACAAAGAGCGCCACGAAAATGGCGAAAAGTTCATGACAGGTAAAAGCTTTAGTGTCTGGCTAAACAATGAATATATTCCAAATAATCCTGATAAAGCATGGATCAGGGATGTGTACTCAAAAGCAGTAAAGAAATCTATTGAGGATGGGTGTACTGGATTCACAAGATTTTTTAAACATCAGAGTGCTTTCCCGAATTTCAAGAAGAAAGGCAAGTCTGATGTGAAAATGTATTTTGTAAAGAATAATCCAAAGGATTGTGCCTGCGAAAGACACAGGATTAAAATTCCAACATTAGGCTGGGTAAGACTGAAAGAAAAAGGCTATATTCCTACTACGAAAGACGGATGGAAAATTAAAAGCGGTGCAGTTTCTGTGAAAGCGGACAGATACTATGTATCCGTTCTGGTAGAAATTCCGGATACTCCGGTTGTTAATAATAACAATGATGGTATCGGTATAGACTTGGGAATTAAAGATTTTGCAATTGTTTCTAATGGTAATACCTATAAGAACATCAATAAATCAGCAAAATTAAAGAAATTAGAAAAACAATTAAGAAGAGGACAGAGATGTCTCTCGCGTAAATATGAGAATTTAAAGAAAGGAGAAGTCACTCAGAGAACAAATATACAGAAACAAAAGCTGAGAGTACAGAAACTTCATCGTAGAATAGCCAATATCCGCACTGACTATATCAATAAAACGATAGCTGAGATTGTGAAAACCAAACCATCTTACATAACTATTGAAGATTTGAATGTGTCAGGAATGATGAAGAACAGGCATCTTTCAAAAGCTGTTGCATCGCAGAAGTTCCACGAATTCAGGACAAGACTGAAAGCTAAATGTGATGATAATGGTATAGAATTAAGAGTTGTTGACAGATTTTATCCATCTTCTAAAATATGTCATTGTTGTGGCCGGATTAAGAAAGATTTAAAACTTTCTGACAGGGTCTACAGATGTACATGTGGATATGTAGAAGACCGAGATTTTAATGCAAGTCTTAATCTAAGAGATGCTGTTACTTACGAAGTTGCATAATCAGGCAAACGTAAGTATGTACCGAAGGCTATTTCGGGAATTTACGACTGTGGAGTGTACATGAACTTGTGAGTAGCGTGTTACTTGTAACCGCCAAAGCATACACTAAGAAACAGTAAGAAGTATCCGTGAGGGCTTCAATTTCTCGATGTGTTAAGTATATTTAAACACATTTTGAGTGGCAGCGAATATTTCTGTGCCAGAAGGAAAGGGGCAGGTTGATATGTGTAAAGCGTTAGAAGATATTAAAAATGAGGGAATTTCCCAAGGAGTGGAAATAGGAATCCATGCTTTGGTAAAAACATTAAAATCAATGGATGCCAGCGGAGATTTTATTGTGGACAGAATTGTAGAGGAATTTGGTCTGTCGGAGAACAATGCAAAGAAATATGTACAATAATACATTGATAAAACGAGGATGCACTAAATTATTCTGGAGATGATTAGTGATATAGTACCAGCTGGATCTTCCGGCTGGTATTTTCAGATGGAGGCGATTATTTTGGAAAAAGAACGAAGTTTACAGTATGCTCACACTTTGTCATGCCTGATTCAGGCAGAGACCGTTTCAGTGGAGGGCAGCAGAGATATTGAGAAATTTAAGAAATTTCAAGCTCTATTAAGGAAGGAGTTTCCAGCATTTTTTGGAGTGGTTTCCGTGGAGGAGTTTGACGGAAGCCTTTTGATTAGATGGAAGGGAAAGAGCAGCGCAGAAGCGAAGGAGCCGATTCTTCTGATGAGCCATCATGATGTGGTGGAGGCGCCGGGCGAGTGGAAGTATCCACCGTTTTCCGGGACGATTGCGGAAGGGAAGGTCTGGGGCAGAGGAACTTTGGATACCAAGGGAAGCCTGTGGGCTATGCTGCAGGCTGCAGAGGAGTTGGTGTCAGAGGGCTTTGTGCCGGACCGGGACATTTATTTTGAATCCGCATGTACAGAGGAGACGGATGGCTCCGGGGCAGACCGGATATCCCGGGTACTTCAGGAGAGAGGAATACATTTTTCCATGGTTCTGGATGAGGGCGGCATGATCCTGTATGATCCAATCGGCGGTGCGGATGGCACATTTGCTGTCATAGGTGTGGGAGAAAAATGTAGCGGAGATTTGAAGTTTGTTGCCCGTTCAACAGGTGGACATGCGTCGACGCCGGGAAAGAATACGCCATTAGTACGACTTGGAAAATTTATGGCAGCGGCAGAAGATGCGAAGCTTTTCGACAGTCAGCTGCCGCCTGTGGTGCAGGAAATGTTTGAGCGGATGGCACCTTATACGAAGGGAGCGATGCGGTTTCTGTTCTCTCATGCGGGAGCATTGAAGGGGCTTCTGTGCCGCATTCTCCCGATGGTGTCAGGAACGGCAGGTGCCATGCTGAAGACGACGATGGCATTTACCATGGCTCACGGTTCAGAGGGAAATAATGTGTTGCCCCAGGAAGCCTATGTGGTTGCCAATATGCGGTTTTCCCATCATCAGGGAGTAGAGAACAGCATTGACGCTGTGAGAAAACTGGCGGCAAAGTTCGATATTGAGACACAGGTTCTGGATCCGGGATTTGAGTCACCGGTGACAGATTGTCACGGAGAACCCTTTAAGCTGGTAGAGCGTGCGGTAAAGGCAGCATGTCCGGGCGTGATTCCGGTGCCCTATATTATGATGGCGGCAAGTGACAGCCGGTTCTTCAGCCGGGTCTGCGACCATTGTATCCGGTTTGCTCCATTTCTTATCAGCAGCGAGCAGATGGACAGTATTCACGGAATCAATGAGAATGTGGACATCAGTACCCTGGAGCAAGCCGTGGATTTTTATAAATACATCATGCGTGAGGTCTAGAAGATGGAGAAAAAGAATGAGATGAAAAAAGAAAAAAAGGGACTGAACATCAGCACCAAATCATTTATCACGGCAATTGTAGTGATTTTTGTATTGATGGTGCTGACCTATATACTGACATTTTTTATACCGGGAGGTGAATATGCCCGTGTAACGGATGCATCGGGAAATACGGTGATTGACACGGAGGCGGGATTTTCTTACATAGAAGGAGGCATTCCTTTTTGGAAATGGATCCTGTCTCCCATCCTTGTATTGGGAGCAGAGGGCAGCGGTTCGCTGATTGCGGTGATTGTATTTCTTCTGGTCATTGGCGGAGTGTTTAACAGTCTGGAAAAATGCAATCTGATGAAATATATGCTGGACAGGATTACCAGTCGTTTCGGAGAAAAACGCTATCAGCTTCTGGGAGTGATCACGTTGTTCTTTATGGCACTCGGTTCCTTTATCGGTTCCTTTGAAGAGTGTATTCCGCTGGTTCCTATTGTCGTTGCCCTGGCTGTCAGCCTGGGCTGGGATGCCCTGACCGGTGTGGGAATGAGCCTTCTGGCCGTTGGATGTGGATTCGCAGCCGGTGTCTGTAATCCATTTACGGTAGGCGTTGCCCAGGAGCTGGCGGGGCTTCCCATGTTCTCCGGCATCTGGTTCCGGGCTTTGTGCTTTGTACTAATCTATGTGCTCCTGATGATTTTTCTCAGATTCCATGCGAGGAAAGTGGAGCGCCCGTTAAACGAGGTTTCTGCCGGGAAGGAATTTGTCAGAGACAGGGCAATGGACCGGGGACTTACCTGTTTTGTGATCATTCTCTGTGCGGGTATCCTGTTGATTTTAAGCTCGATCGTGATTACGGCTCTGCAGGATTATACTATGATTATTGTTGCGGTCATGTTCCTGGTGGCAGGAATTGCTTCCGTACTCCTGTGTGGGAAGAGCTTTAGATGGCTGGCAATCAGCTTCTGGAATGGGCTGGTGAGTGTGCTTCCGGCGGTACTGATGATCCTGATGGCAAATTCCATCAAATATACACTGGTGGAGGCAGATATTCTGGACACTATTCTGCATGGAGCGGTTGTGATGGCAGGCACACTGCCGGGCTGGGTAGTGATTCTATTTATTTATCTGGTAGTGCTGGTGATGAATTTCTTCATCCCTTCCGGGTCGGCCAAGGCATTTTTGCTGATGCCGCTGATCGTTCCCGTTGCACAGGTGTTTGGGATTTCCGCGCAGCTCTGCGTGGTTGCCTATGCTTTTGGAGATGGATTTTCCAATGTATTTTACCCTACTAATCCGGTGCTTCTGATCGGACTTGGGCTTGCAGATGTGAACTATGGAACATGGGTGAAATGGAGCTGGAAATTCCAGGCGGCGAATCTGGTGCTTACGAGCCTTTTATTGTTATTTGGCATGATGATTGCAATATAGACTGTGGAAAATGGATTATATTCATATTGCCACGTAGTGGAAAAACAGCTAAAACAGCTGCACTACGTGGCAATATTATTTTTTTTACTTTTCCCACGTAGAAAAATGAGCATGCTACGTGGCAATTTGAAATTTTTTTTGCTTCCCGCGTAAAATTAAGTGAGTCTTACGTGTCAGCATCAAAAAAAATCGAAATCCCCACGTAGTGGATCGCAAAAACTACGTGGCAAACATCCAAAATTGCTATTTTCCACGTAACATCACGAAAAAACTACGTGTCAAATCATAAAAATTGCTTTTGCCCGCGTAAATCCCCGGAATCACATGATAAATTCTATAGAATAGTCCCCGGATCGCCCCGAAAACAATCCAAGAACCATCCGAAACAATCCGAAACAATCCGAAAACAATCCTACAGAAGCTCCCGAACCCTCTCCAGAAAAGTCTCTTCATCCAGGATGCCCTGCATGATGCTCTCCACCTCGCCATCTTTAAACATGACGAAGGTGGGGACGATGTTCGCACCGAATTCGGCCGCCAGCACAGCGGATTCGTCGACTTCTACCTCGCAGAATTTAATGCGGTCATAATACCTCTTTTCTGCATTTTCTACAATGGGTTTCATCATGGCACATTTGCCGCACCAGATGGCGTAGAACATAACGACCACAGGTCCGCGACAATGTCTTGCCTCTATTCCAAAATTTTTCGCAGTTAAATGAATCATATATTACATCCTCTCGATGACAGGTTTGTCGTCTTTTTCACCCACTTATGAGCAAGCCCATGTGGGCTTAGCCCTTTTGACTCTGGTATCATCTTATATTAATGTATGCGTCCTGCCGCCAGCTTGTGAATGGGGTTCCCCTGAGCGGAGAATTTGGCTTCATATTCTGTCATGACATTTCCCTGATTTAGAATCTCGTCATGGTGAAGATCCCAGGTATGATAGAGAAGTTTCCATCCTGCTTCCTCTACCTGTTCCAGGGAAAATGCGAACAGGTCATGGTTGTCGGTTTTGAACTCTACCCTTCCTTCCGGAGCAAGAATCTTGTCATAACGGGCGAAGAATTCTTTTGAAGTAAGTCTTCGTCTTGCGTGACGTTTCTTCGGCCATGGGTCAGAAAAGTTCAGGTAGATGCCGGACACCTCCCCGGGGGCAAAGACTTTTTCAATCTCAGTGGCATCCATGCAGATGAAGCGGATATTAGGCAGAGGTGTTTCCAGCATGTCATATTTCTCGGTCGCGCGAAGCAGTACGCTGGAGTACCGCTCAATACCAATATAATTGATATCCGGGTTTCGTCTTGCAAGTTCCAGCAGGAATTGTCCCTTTCCCATTCCGATTTCTATATATAAGGGGTTCTGATTTTCAAATACGTCTGCCCAGTGTCCGCGGCAGTTCTCTTTATCTTTAATTACTGTGCTGTGTGTCTCTAACACACCTTCCGCACGGGGAATATTTCGCAGTCTCATACTGTGTCTGTCTCCTTCCGGTTACCGTTCCGGGACGGTTATGCTATGGATATCTTATCTATTTGCCGGGGAAATGTCAAATCCACATTCGAATATTCCTGTATGTGATACACTTTTGGGGCGCTTCATATGGTAAAATATCAGAGTAGTATTTGAAAGTGAGGAGAAAACGGATGAAAAAAAAGCGGAATGGGAAAGACGGTTTGCGTGTTTTGTCGGCAATGTTAAGTGCCATACTGATCTTACAAAATTTTTATACAATTCCTGTACGTGCCGAAGAACAGGAGACTGACCTGACTGAGTCTCAGAATGTAGCAGATTCAGAGGAGGGTTTGGTTTATGATGAGGCGGCAGCATCGGCCGATATGGGAGATGCTTCCTATGTCGGGTCCATTCCGAATACCAATCTGGGTGTTTACAGACTTGATGTGGACGAATCAGCTCAGGCTGCTGATGGCGGTGAAAGCGGTGATAATCAGGAAATACCGGAAGCTCAGGAAATACAGGAAGCTGTGCAGGCAATATATGATGCGGAATTTATGACAATGGATGAAGCATTTGTATTTCTAGAAGAAGCGGATGCGCGTGCATGTGGAACAGATAATGACGCATTTGATGAAAATGCGCTGTCAAAGGTTCAGATTTTTGATTCCTATAGTAATGACAGTTCTGCACGGGTACTGGTGGTGGATGATGATGCAGTGGTGGTACTGGTCGAGAATGAAGATGGACAGGGTATACCGGGTGCGGTCGTTACGATTAATTATGTAAATGAGAGCGGAAACAGAGAAAGCCGGAGTGTCATTACAGATGGTGAGGCGGGGACCGAAGGCGTGGCTGTTTTTTCTGATATGCAGGGATCGCGGTATGGAGCGGTAGATGTTCAGCATGAAAATTATGAGAGCCAGACCGTGATGGATGTGAATTTATCCGGAGGGGAGAATATTATTCGCTGCCTTAAAGAAAAGGAAGAGAATCAGTGTTATGTCCGTTGTGCAGATATGGGTGGAGCAGATTTATTGTATGGCGATCCCTCTATTGCTTTGATGAAAAGTGGTACGGAAGCGCTGAATCTGTCATTTCTGATTTCTTCTACGGGGGATGCAAAACTTCCGGAACAGCTGGAGCTTCGCGCAAAAAATGGCGAGGATGACCGTTTGGTATCCGCTTTGTCAAAAACATCCAGTATTTATTCCGGTGCAGATACGGCGGCATATGCATTATCGGCGGATTGGATTCAGGCGGAAGGCCTTTTAAAGAACGGTGACAAGTTGTATGTGAAGATGGGTAGTGATACGGAAGAAACAGAAGCTTATGAAGATGGCTGGGAATGGAAAAGTGAGAAAGAGCTGAATGTAAAGGTTGAAGATGCCAAGGTGACTACGCCTACCTGGACAAATACTTCATTTGGCTTTTTTAACGGACTGGCTTCCTTTACACTTCCAGATTATATACCGGGGGCAGGAGGCGGAAAAGTCGGTGTCGACCTGTTTAAAACGAATGTTTCTGCAGCTGTATTGCCGGATGGTTCTTTCTTTGTATCTTACGGGGAGAATCTGATTGATCCTAAAGAGATGAAGGAAATCATGCAGCAGAGCTGGATACCGAGACAGTCCGAACGTGTCAAAGGTGTTTTTGATAAAATAGGGAGCAATATAAACAGCAAGATCGATGCATTTCAGCAGGGCAAAAGTATTTTCAGCGGACAGGGGTTTTCTGTTGCTCCGGATGTATCCTACAGTTTTACAGTTCAGCTTATCGGCGGATGCGTCGGACGATATGATTTTGATACAGGGCTTCTGAAGGGAGATTTTACTGTAGCTTTATCCGTTAAAGGGGCATTTGGACTGACAATTTATGTTATTACTCCGGTTGGACCTTTTTATGGGGGAATGCAGGCATCGCTTGGCGGAACGGCAGCAGGCAGTATTGGTATGTCAGTGAATCCAGCCGGAAAGGATACGGATATTTTTGATAATATCAGCATTACCTCTCCTGTCTCACGGGCCGGGCTGACTTTTGATCTGATCGGAACAATCGGCGGATATGTGGGTGCCGGAATTCATGATCTGGCCTGTGCCCAGATCGATGGCAGCGTGTACATGGATGCCTCGGTTCGTTATAAAAAAAATACCGGGACAGACATTCCTCTTGAAGAAAAGAAGATTCCACGTGTATACATAACGGGCGGATATGAAGTGGATATATCTGCGACTCTGCTCTTTTTTAAGTATCATAAAAAAATTGAATCTTTAAGTGACCGGGGAGTTTTCTATGACAGTTGGGATGAAAATGATTCAGTCAATGGATATGCAGATGATGAATTACAGGAAACGGCAGTACCAATGTCTGTGGATATGGATCATGCGCAAAGTGAACTGACCAGTGTAGGCGGTTCTTCTTATACGATCAATTCCGGAATGTCCGCAAACGATGTGAATGGGCAGGATATTACGCTGATTGACAGCCTGACATTGGCAGACAATAAGGCATGTTTCGTGAGAACGGGCAACCAGACGGCTTTGTTCCGTATCATGGCCATTGACGGTATTCCGCGTCTTGTATATCAGATTCAGGATCAGGCATCGGGAGAGCTGGAAAATACAGTGCATCTGGTAGAAACACCGACTGAGGGAAAAGCTGTTTACTCATATGATGTGAGGGCAAATCAGACAGATTACGGCAACAGTCAATATGAAGATAATGTGTATTTATGCGTAATCGGGGGAGAATTTACAGAAGATGACACGCCGGAACAGCGTGCCATGAAGACAAATGTCAGTGCGATGACAATAAATCTGAGCTCGGGCGAGGTACGGCAGAGTGTGGCTGTCCGCGACGGGGATGGCATGCAGCATCTGGGTGCTCAGGCAGCCGGATCCGGGGATACGTGTGCAGTAGCCTGGCGGGAATCCGCTTCTTATCTGTCTTCGGATCGGAAGCCGGCAAATGCCTACATTTACTCTCCATGGATAAAAGATGATATAAAAATAAAAAGCCACGGAAAGATGCGTCAGCTCTTGACAACCGGAGTTCTGAAGGAGGGTGAGAGTGCCTTTTTTAAAGGATGGAAGAATGGAACATATGTCCGTTATTATGGAATTGACGGCTATGGAGAGTATGTGAAAGACGATGTTATGATGATCGAAAATCCTAACGGAGAATATACGGACATACCTCCTGTCAGCAATTTTGTATATGCAAATGGCAAGTGCTACGGAATTGTGGGCGGCATTCTCTGCTATCTGGAACGAGAAACCAACGAATCGGATAGCTGGCTGGAATGGAAACGCATATCTAATGACAGGGAAGGAAATCCGGTAACCTGGCCGGATGATGATAATGCAAGTTACAGATTTGTCTATGATAATTCTGAAGGTCTGTCTGTTGCATCGCTGGCAAAACACTATAAGGAAGATAATACATTGGATTACAGTTTGCTGACAGTTTACAAAGTCGGTTCCTATTCGGATGAAACAGTCATCTGCGGTGCACAGGAAATTGAATTGGAAGGCGTCAACGCAGGTAATTATACAATTGCAAGACAGGATGGAGGCGGATATCAGCTTGCTTTTTCGGATGGACATGAAGAGAAGCAGAGCAGAAATGAAGTGTCCGATACGGTACAGCTTTTTATGTGGAAACAGAACACAGAGCGAAAGTTGGAAGCGGTGGATTTCAGTCTGGACAGTTCTGTTATACGCCGTACTCAGAAATCGCTTGGAGCAACAGTTTTTATAAAAAATACAGGCTGCCAATATGAGGATATTGTGAATTTTAAAATTACAGACAAAGACGGAACAGTACTCAAGCTTCTGGATTCGGAGGGAAATCCGCAGCGCCAGGAGGATGACGGAAGTTACAGCTACTGGGCGGACTTATATCCGGGTGAAACCGAGAGTTTCCGGGTGACGATTCAGACAAATCCATCCTGGGAATCAGGTGCACAGGAACTGAATGTCTGTGTGACTTATCCGGTTACAAGTACATCGATTGATTTTACGGTATCTTATGACATGCCGAGTATATATATGAACGGATATCAGACCACGCTAAACGGGAAGAATACGGCATTTTTGAATTTGAAAAATCATTCTATGGTTCCGGCAGAAAATCTTTCTCTTGTACTCAGAGGAAATTTTCAAAAAAATAATAGTTCGACCAATGATGATGTGCTGAAGGAAATACCTCTGAATATTGGAATCCTTTCGGATACAAGAGAAAATGTTTCAGATCTTGGACAAACTTATTGTCTTCGTCTGAATCTTGAAGATATATGGAATCAGTATAAAGACAGTAATCGTCTGCTTTACGGAGTTACAGTCAGACTTTTGACTGCAGGAGACGATAAAAACAGCGTGACGGAAGAGCTGTATTTTGATAATCCATATCTTCCGGCACTTTATATGATTCATGCCGCGGCAAATGACCCTACTTTCGGTACAATAGATGGGGGCGGTGCCTATCAGTCCGGTGAGACGGCAACTCTGACTGCATTTCCGGAAAATGGATATCGTTTTGTCTGCTGGCAGGATGAAAGTGGCGAAGAGGTTTCAAAGGATGAATCCTATTCTATAGATGTGGAAGACCGGTCCAGAGAGCTTATGGCAGTATTCGAGCCGGATGGCTCTGTACACAGTCTTGTCGTCAATGCAGGTCCTAATCCTCTGGCTGAGACAGAAGAACCGGGTGGAGCTGTGCATGTGGATGGCTGTGATCGTACTGTATTTGACGGAAAAAATACGGTTTATCGGGTCAATGATCAGGATACAGTCACTTTGACTGCCATAGTAACAGGCGAAGGCCTCTGTTTTGGAGGATGGATCGATGATTCGGGCGAACTGGTCAGCGAAGAACGGATCACGAATATTGCTGTGACAGAGGATATGGAACTGACTGCAGTCTTTGAAAAAATGCCGGATCCGGATTTTGATGAACCGGTGGAACCGGTTGTTCCCGATGATCCGGGAAAGGATGATCCCGGTAAAGATAACCCGGGCGGCGGGAATTCAACCGGAGAAAAGGCAGGAAAGGTGAAGACAGGCGATTCTGCGGATATGGCAGTTTCTGTGATTTTGATCCTGTTATCAGTAGTTGTAATCCTGGAAATACGCAGAAGAAAGATAGAAATACGTTAACAGAAAAATTTCTGCATAAATGCGGAGTTTAGAGAGTCGGAATTATAATCCGACTCTCTTTTGCTAAATAATTGTCAATTTTTTTCATCAAATACTGGAAAAATAAAAAAATAAGAGTATTATAGATAAAATAGAGTTATTAAATTTTTCTAAACTGGCAGTAAAGGAGGCAGAGCATGAATTCAATCATCGATAGACTGTCGGATATTGAAACAACGGCAGAAGCAATCGTGGCACATGCCGAAGCACAGAAGCCGGCGATTGAGCGGGAGATTCAGGATAAACGGGATAAGTTTGATGAAGAGATGGAGCAGGAGACTCAGGAGAAGATTCAGGCTATCCGGTCCAAATTAAAAGAAGAGATGGACCGTGTACTGGATGAGCAGCGTATCAGGAACCGGGCAACCATTGACAATCTTTTAAAAGATTTTGAAGCAAATCATACAGCATATGCGAAGAAAATATTATCGCACATAACAGAGGTGTAAGTATGGGAAATATAATGGCTTACAGCGGAATCGTGACCAAGGTCTGTGCCATGCAGTCCAAACTCCTCACAGAAGAAGATTTTGAGAACATTGCTTCCATGAAAAGTGTATTGGAGATCATTGCGTTTTTGAAGGAGAGAACGGCTTATGCGGCTCTTCTTGAGCAGATGGATGAATCACTTTACCACCGCGGAAATATCGAGAAGATTATGTATCAGTCACTTTATAATGACTATACCCGGTTATTCCAATTTGGCGGTATGGAACAGAAGAAGTTCCTGAAGCTTTATATGAAGAGATATGAGGTGGATCTGATCAATTATTGTCTGCGTATTGTATTTAATCATTACGATCTGCCCTTTGATTTGAATTATAAGAAGGAGTTTTTTGATAAGTACTCACAGTTGTCCATAGACCGGCTCATCACTTCACGGAATGTAGATGAACTGGTGGAAAATCTGAAAGGCACAGAGTATTATGATCCCCTTCGCAGATTGAAAGATTCGGGAGCGGCTACATTATTTGATTATGATCTGGCACTGGATCTGTATTATTTTACAACATTGTGGAAGTCCAGAAGGCGTCTGCTGAAGAAGAAGGAGCTGGAGATATTTACCAGAGACTGCGGCTCCAAGATTGATCTTCTGAATCTTCAGTGGATATACCGTGCCAAGAAGTATTATAACATGCTTCCTCCGGATATTTATACGCTGACGATTCCGATTCATTACCGGATTCATCTGGATGAATTCAAGATGCTGGTAGAGGCACCATCTGTGGAAGAATTCACGAATCTGATGATCCGTACGGCGTACGGAAGGAAATACGATTTTGAACAGAACAAAACACTGGAGCAGATGTATAAGGAATGTCTGTACAGACTCTATATCAGTGACAGACGAAGTGATCCTTATTCTATTGCATCGATTACGACCTATCTGTTCTTAAAAGAAGAAGAAATATATAAACTAACTACAGCCCTTGAATGTGTCCGCTATGGTCTGACTTCAAGAGAGACGTTAGCATACTTAGGAGGTGTGACTAATTGATTATAAAAATGAAATTTCTAAGCATCACCGGACCGAGGGAAGATATTGACCGCGTCAGTGATGTATATCTCTCCAAATATGAGATGCAGCTGGAGCATGCGATTACAGAGCTGAAAACGACGGATAATCTGATGCCCTTCGTAGAACTGAATCCATATAAGGAATCTCTGGCAAAGGCGGAACAATTTGCGGCCATGCTTCCGGAAGGCATATCCAAAGCGGATACATCACTTTCCAAAGAGGAGATGCTGGATCTGATCCGGGATGTGAATCATGATTATCTGGAAATTCAGGATAAAATTGATTCTCTGGAAAAGGAGAAAACAAAGCTCCATGAGAAACTGAATGTGTTAAAACCATTCCAGCCGCTGGATTTTGATCTGCAAAAAGTAATGGCATATCGTTACATGCAGATCCGGTTCGGAAGAATTGACGTAGATTATTTCCATAAATTAGAGAAGTACCTGTTCGAGGACCTGAATGCAATTTTCCTGGAAGGTTCCCGGGATGCGGGGTACGTGTATGGATGCTATTTTGTGGCGAAATCCGAGGCCAGCAAAGTGGATTCGGTATTTAATTCCCTGCATTTTGAGCGGATATCTCTGGCGGATGAGTATACAGGCACACCGGCGGTGGCATACCAGAATCTGTCTAAGGAACTGGACAAAAAGGATAAAGAGATTCAGAAGCTCAAGCAGGATACCGAAAACATGCTGAAGGAAAAAGCTTCGAAGATTCTCGGGGCGAGAAATCGTCTGGAAGAGCTGTCCGGCAACTTCGATGTCCGCAAGATGGCGGCAAGAGTTGAGGCGGAGGAAGAAGATTATTACATTCTCTGCGGATGGATGGGCGAAGATGATGTAAAAGCCTTTATCGAGGAATCTAAGGATGACGATAAGGTATTTATAGTGGTAGAGGAAGACCGGGAGAAATTCTTTGGTGAACCGCCTACCAAGCTTAAGAATCCGAAGCTGTTCAAGCCGTTTGAAATGTTCATACAGATGTATGGACTGCCGAGTGCCAATGAGATGGATCCGACAATCTTTGTGGCTCTGACCTATACCTTTATTTTCGGAGCAATGTTCGGTGACGTGGGACAGGGACTTTGCCTGTTCATCGGAGGAGGAATCCTGTACCTGACGAAGAAGATGAATCTGGCGGGAATCATTTCCGTTGCAGGATTATTCTCCACCTTCTTTGGATTTATGTTCGGAAGTGTATTTGGATTTGAAAATATTATAGAGGCTCACTGGCTGAGGCCTGTGGAGGCTATGACGAAGCTTCCTTTCGTGGGACAGCTTAACACGGTGTTTGTAATTGCCATTGCATTTGGTATGGCGTTGAATCTTCTGGTAATGATTTTCCAGATCATCAATGCTATCCGGGCCCATGATACGGAAAATCTCTGGTTTTCCAATAATGGTGTGGCGGGAATTATTTTCTATGGATTCCTGGTACTCACAGTGGTACTGTTTATGACCGGCCATAAAACACCGAGCAATATATTAATGGTGATATTCCTGGGCGGACCGATTCTGGCATTTCTGTTCAAGGAACCGCTCACGGCGCTGATAGAAAAGAAGAAAAAGAAGATGGAAACGGGTGCAGTCATGTTCCTGGTACAGGGATTCTTCGAACTGTTCGAGACCATGCTGAGTTATTTTTCCAATACTCTTTCCTATGTGCGTATCGGCGCATTTGCCGTCAGCCATGCGGCCATCATGGAGGTTGTGCTGATGCTTTCGGGAGCAACGGACGGAGGTTCCATCAACTGGTTCGGAGTTGTTCTGGGCAACCTGATCGTCTGCGGTCTGGAAGGACTGATCGTGGGAATTCAGGTACTGCGTCTGGAATATTATGAGATGTTCAGCCGTTTCTACAAGGGCAGCGGACGTGAATTTAAACCATTTACCAATCACAGTAAAGAACATACAAAATAATCCATTTTAAGGAGGTCTATTATTATGACAATGACAATCAAATTACTTCTTATTGCAGCTATCGTACTTGGTATCATTCTTCCGTTCGGATACTATCTGATCGGTGAGAAGAATAAAAATCGTTATAAAAAAGCACTTGGTGCAAATGTGCTTCTGTATTTCGGTTGCTTTGTAATTGCATCCATCATGATGTATGGCGGTCATGCCGAGGCAGCTGAGGCAGCAGGAGCAGCAGCTGCAAGTGCAACCGGTCTTGGATATATTGCGGCAGCACTCTCTACCGGTCTTTCCTGTGTGGGTGGCGGTATCGCCGTAGCAAGTGCGGCTTCCGCAGCTCTTGGAGCAATCAGCGAGGACTCCAGTGCACTTGGTAAGTCCCTGATTTTCGTAGGTCTTGCAGAAGGTGTCTGCCTGTATGGTCTGATCATCTCCTTCATGATCATCGGTAGATTGTAAGATGAAGATGTACTTAATCAGTGATAATGTGGATACCCTGACAGGGATGCGGCTCGCCGGTGTTGACGGCGTGGTCGTTCATGAGCGCAGTGAGCTTCGGGAGGCATTGGAGAAGGCTATGAGCGATTCTACCATAGGCATCGTGCTCCTGACGGAAAAGTTCGGCAGAGAATTTCCGGATCTGATCGATGAGATCAAGCTGGAGCGGAAGATGCCTCTTCTGATTGAGATCCCTGACAGGCATGGAACCGGACGCAAGAAGGACTTTATCACTTCCTATGTAAATGAAGCCATCGGACTGAAGCTATAGCTTGAGCCGAAGAAAAGAAGGTGATCGATTTGACAATAGAAGAGAAGATTGGACATTTGCAGGCGGCTGCAATGGAGGAGGCAAGGCTCGAGGGCAATGCAATTATGAAGCAGCATCGGGATGCGCTGGAGAAGTTATTTGAAGAACACCGTGAGGAGACACTGCGCCAGTCGAAGAGCAGAATCCAGGCAGAGTCTGTGAATGCGAAGAAACAGCTCAATATGGCGGCGTCCAAAGCCCAGCTGGAATTGAAGCGGGAACTCAGCAAGACTCAGCATGAGCTGAGGAGAAGGCTGTTCCAGGAGGTTGAGCAGCTGCTGAAGGAATATATGATTACAGAGGATTACAAACGTCTCTTGATTGCTTATATCGAAAAGGCAGCCAGATTCGCAGCCGGAGAAGAGCTGACTATTTATATCAATCCGTCTGATGAAGATAAGAAGGCGTATCTGGAGGAGCATACCGGGCTTACACTTACTGTCAGCAAAGAAGATTTTGCCGGAGGGATCCGCGCAGTGGTTCACGGCCGGAATATTCTGATTGATTATTCCTTTAAGGGTGCTCTGGAGACAGCATACAGGGATTTCTTATTTGAAGGAGGTGCGGGAATTGAATAGAACAGGAACAATATACGGCATCAATGGTCCCGTAATCTATCTGAAAGGAAACACTGGATTTAAAATGTCAGAGATGGTGTACGTCGGCGAGGAAAAACTGGTCGGCGAAGTGATTTCTCTGGATAAGGATCTGACGACTATTCAGGTGTATGAGGAGACATCCGGGCTGCGTCCGGGAGAGAAGGTAGAAGCAAGTGGTTCTGCCGTGTCTGTAACTCTTGCACCGGGAATTTTGAATAATATTTTTGATGGTATTGAGCGCCCGCTGGAGCGTATTGCGGATAAGGGAGGCGCTTTCATTACAAAAGGTGTCAGCGTGGATTCCCTGGATCGGGAGAAGAAATGGCAGACCCACATTACTGTGAAGGTGGGAGATGTTCTGCATGGCGGTGACATTATCGCAGAGGTACCGGAGACTCCGGCTATCACACATAAATGTATGGTTCCGCCGGATCTGCAGGGTGTGGTCATCAATGCGGCTCCGGACGGAGAGTATACGATTGACGATACACTGATTACCATTCAGCTTCCGGATGATACTACCCGAGAGCTTACGATGACACAGCGCTGGCCTATCCGGATTGCAAGACCGGTCCATCATCGTTTCCCGGCCAGTGTTCCGCTGATCACCGGTCAGCGTATTCTGGATACCATGTTCCCCATTGCCAAGGGCGGTACAGCAGCGATCCCGGGAGGATTCGGAACCGGAAAGACAATGACCCAGCATCAGATTGCAAAATGGTCAGATGCGGATATTATTATTTATATCGGATGCGGAGAGCGTGGAAATGAGATGACCCAGGTTCTGGAGGAATTCTCTGAGCTTGTGGACCCGCGTTCCGGCAATCCGTTGATGGACAGAACGACACTGATCGCCAACACATCCAACATGCCGGTGGCAGCCCGTGAGGCATCCATTTACACCGGACTTACGCTGGCAGAGTACTACCGGGATATGGGATACGATGTGGCAATCATGGCGGATTCGACCTCCCGTTGGGCAGAGGCGCTCCGTGAGCTGTCCGGACGACTGGAAGAAATGCCTGCCGAGGAAGGTTTCCCGGCATATCTGGCATCCAGGCTGTCGGCGTTCTATGAACGTGCCGGCATGATGCATAATCTGAATGGAACCGATGGTTCGGTATCCATTATCGGTGCGGTATCCCCGCAGGGCGGCGACTTCTCCGAACCGGTTACGCAGAACACCAAGCGATTCGTGCGCTGCTTCTGGGGGCTGGATAAATCTCTGGCTTATTCCAGACATTTCCCGGCTATTCACTGGCTTACCAGTTACAGTGAGTATCTGAATGATCTGAGCGCATGGTATAATGACAATGTGTCTCCGAAGTTTGTGGATTACAGAAACCGAATGATGGCCCTTCTGAATCAGGAGAGCAGCCTGATGGAAATCGTAAAACTGATTGGAGGAGACGTGCTTCCGGACGATCAGAAGCTGGTTTTGGAGATTGCCCGCGTCATCCGTCTGGGCTTCCTGCAGCAGAATGCATTTCATAAGGATGACACTTGTGTATCCATGAAGAAACAGTTTAAAATGATGGATGTAATCCTGTATCTGTATAAAACCTGCCGGATGCTGGTAGCGATGGGAATGCCAATGTCCGTTCTGAAGGAAGAAAATATCTTTGAGAAGGTCATTGCCATCAAGTATGATGTGCCAAATGACAATCTGCAGATGCTGGATATGTATAAAAAATATATTGATGACTTTGCACAGAGAGTCATGGATAAGAATGCATAAAGGAGGGACCATATTATGGCAATAGAATATCTCGGACTAAGTAATATCAATGGCCCTCTTGTAGTCCTGGAGGGAGTACAGGACGCTTTCTATGACGAAATCGTAGAATTCGTGGTAGAGGGAAATACGAAGAAAATGGGACGTATCATCGAGCTTTATGAGGATAAAGCCATCATTCAGGTCTTCGAGGGCACGGAAAATATGTCTCTGAATAATACCCATACAAAGCTGAGCGGACATCCGATGGAAATCGCAGTGTCTCCGGAAATGCTGGGACGTACCTTTAACGGTATCGGGCAGCCGATTGATGACCTGGGACCGATTTCTTCCAACGACAGAAGAGATGTCAATGGTCTGCCTCTGAATCCGGTGCGCCGGGAGTACCCGCGAAACTATATTCGTACCGGAATCTCAGCTATCGACGGACTTACCACACTGATCCGTGGACAGAAGCTGCCCATTTTCTCCGGAAATGGTCTGCCTCATGATCAGCTGGCGGCTCAGATCGTAAAACAGGCATCCCTGGGTGACGATACAGATGAAGAATTCGCAGTAGTATTTGGAGCCATGGGTGTGAAACATGACGTTGCGGATTTCTTCCGGAAAACATTCGAGGAAAGCGGAGTTTCCGACCATGTGTGTATGTTCCTGAATCTGGCAAATGACCCGGTTGTGGAACGTCTCATTACACCGAAGGTGGCACTTACCGTTGCAGAGTATCTGGCATTTGAGCAGAATATGCACATTCTGGTTATCCTGACAGATATGACCTCATTTGCCGAGGCCATGCGTGAAGTATCCTCATCCAAGGGAGAAATTCCTTCCCGAAAAGGATATCCGGGCTACCTTTACAGTGAACTGGCCACCATCTATGAGCGCGCCGGCATCGTAACAGGCTCAAAAGGATCCGTAACGCAGCTACCGATCCTGACCATGCCAAATGACGACATCACACATCCGATCCCTGACCTGACCGGATACATTACAGAAGGTCAGGTGGTACTGGACCGTAACCTTCACGGTCAGGCAGTCTACCCGCCAATCAGCATACTGCCGTCTCTGTCACGACTGATGAAAGACGGAATCGGAGAAGGCTATACCCGTGAGGATCATCAGGATCTGGCAAACCAGTTATTCTCAGCCTACGCAAAAGTAGGAGAGGCAAGAAACCTGGCATCCGTTATCGGTGAAGACGAATTGTCACCGATCGATAAAAAATATCTGGAATTCGGAAAAGAATTTGAGGAACGCTACATCGGCCAGGGACGCACCGAGAACCGCTCCATGATAGAAACCCTGAACCTGGGCTGGGAGCTTCTGGGACTGCTTCCGAAAGAAGAACTGGACCGAATCGACACTAAGATTATTGAGAAATATTATCCACGTGAAGAATGCTCGGATGCACAAGCATAGACAATGGATGCTGGCATCCAATTGACTATGCTTGTATAGCCGAGTTCGACGTGACCGAGAAAGCGAAGCTTTCGAGGGGCGCGTCGAGTTCACGTGGATAGTAGGATGATGCTTGCATAGAAATAAATGGAGGGATGGAGAATGGATCCACGGGAATTCCCAACCAAAGGAAACTTAATACTTGCGAAAAACTCTCTTGCTCTCGCAAAGCAGGGCTACGATCTGATGGACAAAAAACGAAATATTCTGATTCGTGAACTGATGGATCTGATTGATGAGGCAAAAGGTATTCAGGAGCAGATAGATACCACATTTACCCGTGCATATGCCTGCCTCCAGCGTGCGAATATTGAACACGGAATCAGTAAAGTGGAGGAGCTTGCCTATACGGTTCCAATTGAGGACTCCATCCGTATACAGACACGGAGCATTATGGGAACAGAAATTCCTCACGTTAAGTATGATGCGGAACAGAACAAACTGACCTATGCACTGGGAACTACACACGAATCCATCGATATTGCCAGAGAGGCATTCAGGCAGGTTAAAGATCTGACGATTAAGTTGTCAATGATTGAAAATGCGGCCTATCGTCTGGCAGCAAATATCAAGAAGACTCAGAAGAGAGCAAACGCCCTTAAGAATATTACAATTCCTACTTATACAGCGTTAGTGTATAATATCACCAATGAGCTGGAGGAAAAAGAGAGAGAGGAATTTACAAGACTTAAGGTTATTAAGAGAATGAAAACAAAATAGCAGGGAAATAGAAAACCATGATTGTTATTGACAATTGTGGTTTTTTTACATAATATAAATAACAAGTTGACATATTGCTGATAAGATGATTAATTCTTTATTAAAGAAACGTTTCTAAAATCTAGTATTTCACACTGCATTGTGCGGGGTTCAAGTTTATCTGTGAAAGATCTTTCGAGAATACCTAAGAATTAAAGTATTGACACAAGAGAAGGGATGTGTTTCATGACAAAGAACAATACACAAATCAATTCACTACAGTATTCGGGCGATTGGCGAAGTCTGCGGGGGCCGCTTTCTATTCGGATGACCAATGATTATCTGTTTCGGGCTTTGCTTCAGAGAAATAAAAAGGTTTTGAAGGCGCTGATCTGTTCCCTGCTTCATCTGGAAATGCAGGTACTCAACGAAGGAAACTGGGTGGAGCGTTCTCTTTGCTATCTCTGCAGAGAATTTGACAATCTGAGCAGAGGAGAAGATTATGGAGAGGTCAGACCGGTTGTGCACATTGGTATTCTGGATTTCACACTTTTTGAGGATGCTCCGGAGTTTTATGCTACATATTGGATGATGAATGAGAAAAGTTATCGTAAATATAGTGACAAACTTCGATTGTCTGTGCTAGACTTAAACTGTATCAAAGAGGCAACAGAAGAGGACCGGAGATATAAGATAGATTACTGGGCGGGACTCTTCAAATCCACTACGTGGGAGGAAATCAAAATGTATGCAGAGTCCGATGAATATTTACAGGAAGCGGCAGACACAGTTTATAAATTGACGCAGGAAGAGAAGATCCGTCAGCAGTGCGAAGCCAGAGAAGATTATTATCGGCGGACAGCCGGACGGGAGCGGTTACTGCGGGAGACACAGGAGCTTGTGAGAGAGAAGCAGAGTCAGCTAGACGAGAAGCAGAGTCAGTTAGAGGAGAAGCAGAGTCAGTTAGAGGAGAAGCAGAGCCAATTGGATGAGAAGCAGAGTCAGTTAGACGAGAAACAGAAGCAGTTAAACGAACAGCAAGCCATGTTGGATCGGCAAAGCAATACTATAGAGAGAGGAATCCGTATACTTATTTGTTCCGGTAAGACATATGGAGAGTCCCGGGGGACAGTAGCTCAGAAGCTGGAAGAAGGGTACGGGCTGTCCCCGGAACAGGCAGAGGCGTATGTAGAAAAATATTGGGGAGAAGAGTAGGAAAAGCGGGTCATTAAGATAAAGATTTACAATGATTTAAGAAAGTCTTAATGTACATTTTAAAAGGACTGTGCTATATTATGGGAGATAACAGGAAAATTTAAATAATTAAAAGGGTGGTATTTATTATGAAAAAAAGAAGAATTTTACCGCTTTTGATGGCAGCAGTCTTGATGGCAGCAAGCATTCCTATGGCAGCCGGAGCGACTGAGTCAACCGAGGCGGTTCAGACAACAGAGGAAAATCCGGAAGCCGGAGCAGTAGAAGGCGGTACGGAAAGCGGAACAGTTACAGATGAAAATGTTACCGGTGAGGGCAGCGAAACCGAAACGGAAACAACTCCATCGGAAGAAGGTAATCAGGAAGGTACTGTTACAGAGAATACCGGAGAGACAACCGATAAACCGGAAGTCATTGAACCGGAGCAGGTAGAGAGCGACAATGTAGTAACTCTTGGAGAGAACCTGAATGAAGAGCAGAGAGCAGCGATGTATAAATATTTTGGAACATCTGCAGATAAGGTGAGAACGATTATTGTAACTCACGCAGATGAAGTGAAGTACATGGAAGGCATTGCAACTGCTGAACAGATCGGGGCAACAACCAATAGCTGTGCATATGTGGAGCCGACCAAATCCGGTGGAATTAAGGTAAAGACAGCGAACCTGAATTTTGTTACCAGCGCGATGATCGCAAGTACGCTTACAACAGCCGGAATGGAGAACTGTAATGTAATTGCAGCATGTCCGTTCGAGGTATCTGGAACCGGAGCACTGACCGGAATTATGATGGCGTATGAGACTGCAAGTGGAGAGAATCTGGACGAAGGAAAGAAAGAAGCAGCAATTGAAGAGCTGATCACAACCGGAAATCTGGCAGATACACTGGGACAGGAGAAGGCAACAGAAGTGATGAACGAGGTGAAGACCGAAATCATCGACAAGGGGCTGACTGACCCGGAAGAAATCGGATCTGCAGTAGATAAGATCGCAGAGGACAATGGTGTTACACTTACAGAGGAGCAGAGAGCCCAGGTTGTAAGTCTGATGGAGAAGATTTCCCAGTTTGATTATGATATCAGTGCATTGAAGAATACGCTGGACAGCCTGAATGGAAAGATAAGCGGACTTGCAAATGCATGGAATTCTGTGAAGAGTTTCTTCTTTGGTTCCGGAGATGGAATCCTTAGTGAGACCAATGACGAAGCACTTGGCGGAGATGTTATTACAGACAGTACGGTAAGTGAGAGCGGATATAAGGATGGTCTTCTGACACGAATTATAAATTTCTTCACCAAAGGTGATGAGTAGAACAGGATAGAAAACGGATAAGGGGGCTGCTGCACTTAGTGTGGCAGCTCTTTGCTCTATAGGAAACTGCGAAAGAAAAGAGAAAAGAAAAGAGGAAAGAAATGCGTTTACTACTAGCAGAGGACGAAAAAGCATTATCAAAAGCACTTACAGCAATTTTGGAACGGAATCATTATTCGGTGGATACGGTTTTTGACGGACAAGAGGCATTGGAGTACCTGGAGGCGGATAATTACGATTGTGTGATCCTGGATATTATGATGCCAAAGATAGATGGAATTACGGTGTTGAAAGAAATCCGAAAAAAAGGGAATCTGATTCCGGTGCTGATGCTGACAGCAAAATCAGAAGTGGATGATAAAGTGATGGGGTTGGATGCCGGGGCAAATGATTATTTGACGAAGCCTTTTCATACTAAGGAACTCCTGGCAAGAATCCGCGCCATAACCCGGACACAGATGGCTCAGGCAGATTCGAAGATTCAATTTGGAAATGTTTCTCTGGATCGGGCAACGTTTGAACTCTCTACACCAACAGGTAGTTTCCAGTTGGCAAATAAGGAGTTTCAGATGTTGGAGCTTATGATGAGCAACCCTCATAACCTGATTTCCGGCGAAAGGTTTCTGGAAAAAATATGGGGATATGACAGTGACGCAGAACTGAATGTGGTCTGGGTATATATTTCTTATCTGAGAAAGAAATTGACAGCGCTCCATGCCAATATCCAGATTAAGGCGACGAGAAATGCAGGATATTCGTTAGAAAAAATATAATGGAATGGTGAGTAAAATGATCGGGAAATTGCGCAGAAAATTAATAATTGCATCGATGGTGTCGCTGCTTCTGGTGTTGCTTATAATTGAGGGGATTGTAGGAGTTCTGAATTACCGAAAGATTGTGGAGGATGCGGACAGGATCCTGAATATTCTGGAGCAGAATGATGGAAAATTTCCGGAAATGGCTCACACAGAGCCGGAAGAAGAAATAGCCGGAGAACCGGGAGAACCCCCGGAGGGAAAACTGCGGGAAGGGAGGCTGGATGATAAAAACGGTATGGGCAGAATGTCTGCGGAAATGCCGTATGAATCCAGATTTTTCTCTGTTGTACTGGATGAAAATGGTGAAGTAGTAACTGCTGATACAGGTAAAATTGCGTCTGTGGATACTTCTGCTGCGATGGAATATGCTAAGAGTGTGTGGAAAACCGGTAAGAAACAGGGATTTATGGAGGATTACCGGTATCGCGTTTGTGAAGCAGAGAGTGATTCGGAAGTGCGAATCATTTTTCTGGACAGAGGAAGAGAATTATCCAATTTTAACAATTTAATTATGACAGGAGTCGGAGTGACAGCTCTCGGACTGAGTGCAGTGTTTGTACTGATGGTATTTCTGTCGGCATATATCACGAAACCCTTTGTGGAGAATTATGAGAAACAGAAGCGGTTTATTACAGATGCGGGACATGAACTGAAGACTCCACTGACGATTATCGATGCGGATGCGGAAGTACTGGAGATGGATCTGGGAGAGAATGAGTGGCTGAGTGATATTCAGACTCAGAGTAAACGTCTGGCAGGGCTGACAAATGATCTGATCCTTCTTTCCCGCATGGAAGAGAGCAGGAAAGAAACGGCCATGGTGGATTTCCCGTTTTCCGATATGGTAGAGGAGACTGTGAATACATTTCATTCTCTGGCAAAAACACAGGATAAAATGCTGGTGAGCGAGATTGAGCCGATGATTTCCATGTGCGGTGATGAGAAAGCACTAAATCGTCTTGTGACGATTCTTTTGGATAATGCAGTTAAATATTCAGATGAGGGAGGCCGAATTGTGGTTCGTCTGGAAAAAGAGAAAAAGAGGATTCGCCTGTCTGTCTGCAATACGACAGAATTGATTTCCAGGGAACAACTAAAGTATTTGTTTGACAGATTCTACCGCACAGACAGTTCGCGGAACTCTCAGACCGGCGGATACGGGCTGGGACTCTCCATCGCAGCTGCGACGGTAGAGGCGCACAAAGGAAAAATTGCTGCATCCACGGAAGATGAAAAATCTCTGATGATTACAGTGACTCTTCCGGCAAAGTAAAGTTCAAGACTCGCTCGCGAGTCTTGGCGCGGAATTCGGGTCTGCATAGCAGACATGTTTCTAATCCGAATTCCTGCGCATCCTCGCGGAGCGTATATCAGATGGGGGATTGAAACCCGCCACTGATACATAATTGTTGCTCACCGCCTACAGAGGCGGGAGTCATCCCTCATCTGATATAGGATTGTTGACGGGTAATGCCTCGGGTGGATTTATTTTCACCCGGGGTATTTTTTTGCCTTTAAAGTTCATTTAAGGTAGAAACGTTATAGTGATATCTGTAAAAAAGAAATCAAAGGAGTAAACAATATGGCATATCAGATGACTTTTAAGCGATATGAACTGAAGTACCTGATGGACCGGCAGCAGAAAGAAAATATTTTGCAAAGCATGGAAGAACATATGAAGCTGGACCGGTATGGAAGGACGACGATACGGAACATTTATTTTGACACAGATACATACCGGCTGATCCGCCGCTCGCTGGAAAAACCGGCTTACAAAGAAAAACTGCGAGTGAGAAGCTACTGTCAGGCAGAAGGATCAGATTCGGTGTTTGTGGAATTGAAGAAGAAATACAAGCATGTGGTGTATAAGCGCAGGCTGGTGTGTCCGGAGGCAGAAGTGATGGAATGTTTCTGTAATGGAAAGCCCCTTCCGGATGATTCGCAGATTGGCAGGGAAATCCGGTATTTCTGGGAATATTATCAGACTCTTCATCCGGTCGTTTTTTTATCTTATGAAAGAGAAGCCTACTATGCGCTTGACGGAAGTGATTTTCGGGTGACCTTTGATGAAAATATTTTATACCGGGAAAATGACCTGTCTCTCGGAAGTGCCATTTACGGAACTTCCATTCTGGAAGAAGGGCAGACTTTGATGGAGATAAAGACATCCGGCGGGATTCCGTTATGGATGAGTGAGGCGCTGACCGGAAACCATTTATACAGGACTTCATTTTCAAAATATGGTACAGCTTATCAGCAGATGCAGGCAGCAGAAAGAGAAAAAGCACAGGGAGGAATTCAATATGCCTAATACAATATTTCGGGGAATTTTTGATACAGATATGACAAGCGTGATTTCGTTACCCGATTTTCTGATTTGTGTGGGGAGTGCGCTGATAATCGGCATGATTCTGGCAGCAAGTTATATGTGGGGCACACGCTATACGAAGAGTTTTGTGGCAACATTGGCAATGCTGCCGGCAATCGTCTGCGTGGTGATTATGATGGTCAATGGAAATGTAGGAGCTGGTGTAGCTGTGGCGGGAGCCTTCAGCCTGGTCCGTTTCCGTTCTGTTCCCGGCTCTGCAAAAGAAATCGGTGCAATCTTTCTTGCCATGGGAACAGGACTTGTGGTAGGAATGGGCTACATCGGATATGCGTTTCTGGTAGCTGTGATCCTGGGAGGAATGACATTTTTGTACAACCGCCTGGATTTGGGTGCGGGAAAAAGCATGGCACTTTACAAAACATTACATATTACTATTCCGGAAGATTTGGATTATACGGGAGTATTTGACGAAATATTTAACAAATATACTGACGAGTGTGAACTGGTTCAGGTGAAGACAACCAACATGGGAAGTCTGTTTCGATTGACCTATCATTTAAAAATGAAAAAGGGAAATGAGGAAAAGGGTTTAATCGATGAGCTTCGATGCCGAAATGGAAATCTGGAGATAACAGTATCCAGACAGGAAAATGTGGTCGGAGAGCTGTAAGAAACAATGCACAGCAAGTGCGGTGAGATGGATTTAAATCAGAATGGAAGGTGAAGAATATGAAATGGAAAGAAATAGCAGTATTTTTATTGACAGGAATCCTGCTTTTAACAGGATGTGGTTTGGGAAATACGGGGACTTCTGGGGAAGGCACAGGAGAAAATACAACGACCGCAGCGAAAACCACGACTCAAACTACGACGGAAACAGCGACCGGAGAGTTGTCAAATGGGATAGATACATCAGACATGTTTACGGACAGGGATAAAGAAATCGGTTATGACGAGGAAAACAGTGCGGTCATTACCCTTTCAGACGGTAAAAGCGCCTGTGATTCAGACGCTGTTCAGATTGATGAAAATACAGTGACGATTTCTGATGAAGGAACCTATATTCTTTCCGGTAAACTGACGAACGGGATGATTATTGTGGACGCGGAAGATACGGATAAAATACAGCTTGTACTGGACGGCGTAACGATTTCAAACGCGGAATCGGCGTCAATCTATGTACGTTCGGCGGATAAAGTATTTATTACAACAGCATCCGGCTCCGAAAATATGCTGAAAAACGGTGGAACCTATACTGCAATTGATGATAATAATATTGATGCAGTAATATTTTCCAAAGATGACCTGACATTAAACGGAGCCGGTACACTGACAATCCATGCAGAGGCAGGACACGGAATCGTGTCTAAAGATGACCTGGTGTTGACAAGTGGAACTTATGAAATTACAGCCGAGAAACATGGTCTTTCCGGAAAGGACAGTGTGAGGATTGCAGATGGAACTTATAACATTACATCCGGTAAGGATGGACTTCACGCATCGAATACAGATGAGACCAGTCTGGGGTTTATTTACATTGCAGGAGGTAACTTTGAAATTACCGCAGCGGACGACGGAATGCATGCGGATTCTGCACTGATGATTGAAGGTGGAACAATCCATGTGGCGGAGAGCTATGAAGGGTTGGAAGGCCTGAGCATTGATATTGCAGGGGGAGACATTGATGTGACTTCAAGTGATGATGGCCTCAATGCGGCAGGAGGAAATGACAGCAGTGGATTTGAAGGCGGCGGAGGAGATATTTTTGCCGTAGAAGAAGGCGCGTATATTCATATTTCAGGCGGCAAACTGCACGTGAATGCTTCCGGGGATGGAATAGATTCCAATGGAACCCTGACCATATCAGGAGGAGAGACTTATGTGTCCGGTCCGACTAACGGAGCAAACGGTTCGCTGGATTATAATGGAGAAGGTGTAATAAGCGGAGGCATTTTTGTGGCAGCAGGCTCTTCGGGTATGGCGCAGAATTTCAGCAGTTCTTCCACCCAGGGAGCAATGATGGTAACTGTAGATGTGCAGACGGCGGGAAGTACGATTTCCCTTTCGGACAGCAGCGGAAAGGAACTGGTATCATGGGTAGCAGATAAAGAATATGCCTCCGTGATTGTAAGCTGTCCGGAAATCACAGAAGGAGACACATATACATTGACAGCCGGCAGCAGCACGCAGGAGATTACCATGGACACTCTTGTATACGGCAGCGGCGGCATGGGCGGACAGAGAGGCGGCGGAGCGCCGGGACAGGATAGATCAATGAAAGGCGGAGAAGTACCGGGGCAGAGAGGCCCGATGGAGAATAGAGAAGCACCCGAACAAAATGGGCCGATGTAAAATAACAGTCCAGCAGAGAAATGAGATAGGCTCTGTTGGACTGTTTCTTTTCTTTTTATCAAATCCTTTTTATTTTTTAAGGACTGCGACCAGTCTGTCGGCTGCTTTCTGAATATTTTCACGGCTGGTTGCAAGATTGACACGGATAAATCCATCATATGGTTTTCCACCGAACCAGGAGCCATAGTCTACAGCCAGACCACATGCATCCTGAATGGTGCGTTCCATTTCTTCAGGTTGTATGTAATTGCTGAGATCTATCCACATCAGATAGGTGCCTTCCAAATCTGAGATCCATGCTTTGGGCAGATGTTTCTCCAAAGTTCTCCGCATAAGTTGATAATTTTCCTCAATAATCTCCAATACTCCATCCAGCCATTCCCGTCCGTTTTCATAAGCGCTTTGGACCGCAATGTAGCCAAATGCATTTCCGTCACCGGCACAAAGCTTTGTTGTATACTCATTGTACATCGTCCGCAATTTCTCGTTTGGGATAATCAGGATAGAATTCTGACAGCCTGCAAGATTAAATGTCTTCGTTGCGGCTGTGAGCGTAATCAGGATGTCATCATACTCTCCCGTGGTGGCTGCTGTTATTTGCTGGTATCCTTTCATGATAAGATCCTGATGTATTTCATTAGCAATCACATAAACTTGATGCCTTTTGCAAATGTCAAGCACGGTTCTAATCTCCTCTTTTGTCCATACCCTGCCGACAGGATTGTGAGGAGAGCAGAAAATGAAAAGCTTGACCTTATGCGTTATTATTTTCTGTTCAAAATCTTCAAAATCAATTACATATTTGTGATCTGTGCGAATTAAAGGGCTTTCCACAAGTGTCCGGTTATTGTTGACGACTGCATTGTGAAATGGATAGTAAACAGGCGGCATGATAATCACACTGTCCTGTTCTTTGGTGAGGATGTTTATTAGCCAGTTGAATGCTGGTACAACACCTGGTGCAAAACGAATCCATTCTGGTTTTACCTGATAATGGTGATAAGCCTCTTCCCACCTGATAAATGCATCTTTATAAGTTTTGGGAGGCTGATAATAGCCAAATACCCCAAAATCAACGTACTGATTCAGAGCTTCTTTAACACATGCAGGTGCCTCAAAGTCCATATCAGCTACCCAAAGTGGAAGTAAATCCTCTTTCCCGAATTTTTTTTTGCATCCATCCCATTTTACAGAATTTGTATACATTCTTTCTTTATATGTGGCTTTCTCCATTTTAATCCTCCAGTCTCCTTCGTTTTTCCATTTTTCAGAATGGAAATTACAGCTTCTTGGATTTCTCGGCAGCCTTGTTGATACAGTCAATAACAGCGCCTCTCATGCCGCCCCGTTCCAGTGCCTCGCAGCCTTCAATAGTGGTTCCGCCCGGAGATGTTACCATATCCTTCAGTGCACCTGGATGAATACCCTGCTCAAGAATCATCTTTGCGGTTCCCAGACAGGTCTGTGCTGCAAGACGATATGCGGTAGAACGTGGAAGTCCCTGTTTCACGCCGCCGTCAGCCATTGCCTCAATAAACATGGCAACAAAGGCAGGACCGCCGCCATTGAGCGCACATGCGGCATCAATCAGGTGCTCAGGTATCATCTCAATAATGCCGATAGCTCCGTAAATTGCCTTGGCAATTTCCAGTTCTTCCGCTGTAAAGTCATTATCAGAGCAGATGGCAAAAGCGCCCTCGAATACCATAGCCGGTGTGTTAGGAAGAAGACGCAGAATGCGTGGGATTCCGTCAATCATATTGTGCAGGCGTTCCACGGTGACTCCTGCAACGATAGACATCATAGCTTTGCCATCCAATGCCTTCTTGCACTGTGCCAGCGCTTCAGCAGCATTCTGTGGTTTTACGGCCAGAAGAATGATATCGCTTTTTGCGCAGACATCCTCATCATCTTCTGCCAGATTCACGCCCCAGCCTTTCGCTTTATCCATCATAGCCGGGTTAATGTCGTAGACGTAGACATTCTCCTTGGCAAGAACGCCGCTTTCCAGTGCGCCGTAGAGAATGGCGCCGCCCATGTTTCCACATCCGATAATACCAATTTTCTTTGTAATCATGTAAAATACCTCCTTTTGTTGGGGACGTAGGAAAGTGCACTTTCCTACGTCCCCAATTAACATTTGTGGTGTACCTTTTTTACGTTTGTGGTGTCCCCAAATGAAATTCCCATGTTTCTCGTAAATATTCTGGTTTTGAAAGCAATAATTTTGTGCCTTCTGCCATGCAACGTGCCGCATACATCATACCTTTTTGCCCAATACTCATTCCGGCCTGTTTTGCAGCGGCCCAGTGGTGCAGAGGAGTACCTTTGCACATGGTGGCTGCACTTATGGTGATGGTAGGAACCGTATGGCTGACTTCGGATACATCTGTGCCGATGGAGATCGGAACAGGTTCCGGTTCCAACGGTGCCAGTCCGCTAAAATATATACCATTATTTGAGAGCCCGGCTTCCTTTGTGATTTCTGCAGCGAAATCAAGTTCCTCCTGTGTATATTCCGGAGTGGGGATATGGGTCATGGCCTCATAATAAACTTCTGCCAGCACCCGGTTTACCTTCATTTCCTTGCAGCTGCCCAGAAGTTCAATTTCCACGGTGGTACCCGTCATAAGGGCGGCACCTCTGGCGCAGTCATCGATCCGTTCGCTTGCATCCTCAGTGCGGGAGCGCTTACTGGAGCGGATAAAATAGTTCGTCTTGGCGTAGTCGGGCACGACATTTGCCGGTCGACCGTTGTCAATGTAGGCGTAATGCATGCGCACATCTCCCGGAACGTGTTCCCGCAGATAATTAACTCCAATATTCATAAGCTCTGCGGCGTCCAGAGCGCTGCGTCCTTCTTCCGGTGATTTGGAAGCGTGGGCGCTGACGCCGTGGAATATGTAATTTTTAATATCCTGTGATTGCCAGATATCGTTGCTGACCCGGTTGGTGTCGAATGGATGCCAGGTAACAGCAACGTCCAGGTCATCAAAAACATGCTGGTCGTTCATGACGATTTTCCCGGACATGATTTCTTCTGCCGGACAGCCGTATACGCGGATGGTACAGGCTTTGGTGCCGCCGGTCTCCATATCGGACTTAAGGGCGCAGGTAGCCCCGACGACAGCGGTTCCGAGAAGATTGTGCCCACAGGCATGCCCGAGCTTTGCAAGGGCGTCATATTCAGCAAGAAAACCGATGACCGGTTTTCCGTTTCCCCAACTTGCGGTAAATGCTGTCTCGATGCCGGCAGTATTCCATTCAATCTGGAATCCCTCTTTTTCCAGAAAATCCGCCAGGCATTTGGAAGACATTTTTTCCTGATAAGCAAGTTCGGGATGGTTGAAAATAAAGTCGGCGGTCTGGATCATCTGAGGTTCATGCCCGGTAAGCCAGTCTGCAATCCGGGTTGAATCAAAATTGTTCATGGTCAATCGCTCCTAACACATCCAGATATTCCTGACCGAATTTTTCTGCATATTCAGCCAGCGCCTGTTCCACAGCCTTCTCTCCGATGCTTCCCAGCTCCGTTTTCAGAGTGTTTCCAACGGTGAAGAGAAGGTGGGCGGTATGGAAATTAAAATCCTTCATACAGGATGTCCCCAGTTCTTTCTTCTTTGCAGCCAGTGTTTTAGTATCGTCTTCACTTAGCGGGTGTCCCCAGTCGAATTCGCAACGGGTTCCGCCCCAGCTTAAAGAGGTGGTAGTAGGAGTGCAGACAAAATCTGGGCGAAATCCCTGGTAAACGGCATTATCAACATTCACACAATAATATTTACCATATTCCGTTAAATTGTGTTTTTTCCATGCGTCGCACCAGGCACATTTCGCAATATAGGTCTGAAGGGTCGGCTCCGTGCGCAGAGTTCCGAAATCCATCTGTCCGTCAAAATCCGGTTTCCATTCCCCGTAAGCCTGGTTGGTCAACGTGTTGAGTTCGTCGCCATGGGCAAGAGCGTTGGCAGCCATACGTGCGCCGCGTTCATTTCCATATAATGTCATTCCTTTTAAAATGGCTTCTTTCCCGGCGTCGCCGGCCAGTGTGATGGCATATTTGGACAAAAGTGCAAACATGATGGCGTGATGTTCAATTTTACAGGTAACAGTTTCATTTGCCATAATAAAACTCCTTTCCAAAAGTAGTTGCTCTTATTATACGCCTGTTTCGCGGAAGGTGGGAAATTATTTTGCATAAAAAATATTTTTATTGCATATCTTAAAAATAGTTCCGTTTATTCCGAAACGGAGTGGAATATCAGAAAACAGGAGGCCGGTGCATGAGAAAATATATTTCAAAAAAGGATATACCCTATCTTATCGTCACGTTGGTTCTGGGAACACTTAGTCATTTCCTGTATGAGTATTCAGGAGAAAATCCGTTTACGGCTTTAATTTCTCCGGTAAATGAATCGGTGTGGGAGCATTTGAAGCTGGTGTTTTTTCCGATTTTCCTGGTGACAGCAATGGAATACTCCATACATAGGCCAAATAAATCAGCGCTGTGGGGCTCTAGGCTGGCCGGGGCGTGGGCGGGAATGGCTGTGATAGTCCTCCTGTTTTATGGGTATACGGCAGTTTTGGGCAGGGAAGTACTGGTCATAGATATTCTTCTGTTTGTAATCGGAGTATTTGTCGCCTTTTTTGTGTCAGAGAGACTGAGGCATTGTTTTAGAAAGGTGGATGCAGTTTATATTTTTCTGGGCTGGCTGGGAAGCATTCTGCTATTTTTTATATTCACGGCATTTCCTCCGGAAGTTTTCCTGTTTACACTACCGGAAAATAAATAGCATAAACCGCTGATTTGTGGGGAAAATACAGAAATATGAAAAAAATTAAAAAAATATAAAAAAAGGGTTGCATTTTCGTAAAACATCACATATAATAACTCTTGTGTTGTTGAGGAAACAACTTACAACTTAATAAATGCGCGATTAGCTCAGTTGGTAGAGCACCTGACTCTTAATCAGGGTGTCCAGGGTTCGAACCCCTGATCGCGCACTTAGGAATCACTGTTTTTGGCGACATGAGAGCGTCGGGGGCGGTGATTTTTATTTTGTAAAAACCCAGTGTTTTCAAGGAATTTCGACTTTTGATTACACTGCTTTAATTTTTAGATTAACTCCACCATCAATAGGAAGACACATTTTTGTCCTAAAACAGTTGCATATTTTTAAAATAATTA
>NZ_JBNPMZ010000009.1:0-118153 GCF_050314255.1 Sporofaciens sp. SGI.106 | reverse complement strand
TTTAAAACAACTTTCATCTTTTCCTCAAACATATCTATCTTTTCCCTAATATGTAATCTTTTAAATAATTCTAATCGGATAAAATCAATCATATAACAAATCAAATTGATGCATACCGCCGTTCCAAACACTGCCAAAATTTCCAGTATCCATGGAAATCCGGCATACTCTGAAAATCTGTCCTTCATCAAATAATAAAAGACCAGTGGATGATTGTGTATTAAATAAACACCGAATGCCATTGGTGAGCAAAAGCATATCACCTTTTTCCAAAACGAAGATATATTAATCCTTTCAAAAAATAAAAGCAAAAAAACTGCTGCAAACAGGATTGTAGGAGATTTATAGCTGATCAGATAGTTCCCAGCGCGAACTTCACCCAGGAAACGCAGGGTCAGAATTTCAATAAACAGTTTGGATAACCATGTAAATCCCACCATAATAAAATATCCTAAAAGAAACCTTGTTGCTTTTCCTTCTATACTTCGGCCATACTTCTTTACATAGCCGCCTACTAAATATAAAATCATAAGCCAGATTGCACTATATCCATCATTTGTTCCAAACGCGTCACTATAAAACACCGTCTGTATACAGCTAAAGAAGACAAGTATTATTCCAATACAGAATTGCAACTGTCTTTTTTCCATCTTCTCAAGAACTATATTTAAGAGCGGTATAAACAAAAAAAGTGCAACATAAGATGAGAAATACCAGTACTGATTAAACATTACCGGAAATAATGCTTTCATCCATTCCATTGCAGATACAGAAGATGGGACAACAGCCCAAAACAATGCAGTAATGGAAAACGTGTAAAATAGAACCTGTAACCATAATTCTATTATATTTCTATATCTATACCTTGCAGAAACCCATACATATCCGGAAATAAGGGCATAAATATCCACTGCGCAAAATGCCGCAATTTGGAGAAACCATCCTGCTTCATATTGACTTGTAAATCTGCCTGATGCATTTAAAATTCCACCCTGAGTTAATATGTGTAATATCGTCACCATAAACATAGCAAGTATTCTCAGTGTGTCGATTCCATAATTTTTTTCTCTCATAACGGTTTCCTTTTTCGCTAATTCACTTCCAGTTCACAGTTCACAAATTACCAAATCCAAAAAGCGAACGGAAAATATATTTTGTACTTTACCATACAAAACAATACTCTTTCAAACAACGTACACTGTGACGCATCTGCAAATCCCATCCCCTCTCTAAACTTCTTATCATTCATACATGCAACAAACTTTGAATATGATGAGCTTTTTCTAATTCTCATACTATTTTGAGCATATTCGCGTGCAACCATCCTTTTGTAAAAGTCATTCTCCAATTTATGATTTTTACAAAATTTATAAATATTCTCAACTAACTTCATATAATCTGGAACATATTTTTCCGAAAAAAAATGACTGGTCATTGCATTCTCATTATCTCGTCTATAAAAATATAATACCTCATCCAAAATAGCCATTTGACTGCAATGGCAAGCACAATCCCGGATATAACAAAAATCTTCTGCGAAACGTATCGGTGCAAATTTTTCTTTTTTTGCGATTTCTGCCTTCATCATTGTATTACACATAAAATGACACCTTGAATCAGAAATTACTTTTTCAAGTATATCATCATCACTGAGCACAACTTTTTCTGAGCCGATGCTCTCATCCTTGTTCAATCTACCTTTAAATTCTTTATGCCTTGAAAAGACGATATCACAATTTGTATACTGTTCAAACACTTGCAACATTCTTTCCAAACGATCTCTATGATACACATCGTCACTATCAATAAATGTAACATACTCTCCACATATTTGACTCAATGCAAAATTTCTCGCCGTAGAAACCCCTTCATTATTTCTATGGAATATTTTTATACGGGAGTCTTTTTTTGAATAATCATCTATGATTTTTGAAGTATGATCCGTTGAGCCATCATTGACAATCAACAGTTCCCAATGATTATAACTCTGATTACATACACTCTCAATTGCTTCCGAAACATATTTTTCAGAATTATATACTGGCATTATTATGCTGATCATTCTCTCATTTCCTCATCTGCTAATTCTTTACCACTATAAATTTAATCTTATTAAAAATACTTCGAAGAAAACTCACTCCTCTTTGAATAAAGCTTTTTTGAACATATTCATATAAAATCTCAAAACTTTCTCCTCTTCTCATACCCTCCAGAAATTTTTTTCTGTTTGGATGCATTTCCGCTGGTTTTCTTGATTCTGCTGTTGGAGGCAATACTTCATTCAATTTTGCTCCTCTCACAACAAGTTTGTTCCTAATTGCTTCAAGCATTTTCTCACCTTTTGTCGAATGTAATAAAATAATAGACACCCCTTTATCATCATTCATATCAGGCATAAGTTTTTCTATTCCCCAGCCATCTCCTATCGTCATGTCTGATGTTCTTGGGAATCCTTTAAAATGGCACTCATAACACGACGGACGCAAATCTATATTACCTAAAAATAATCTCATATATTCATCTTCAAAAAAATGCACACTATATTGCTGCTTATTAGAAAAAGCAATATTTATAAAAAAGTTATTCCATCCGTTCTTCTTGTTACGAAATTCAAATTTTTCGATTGAAGCATGATACTGATTCCTTTTTTCTTCTAAATACATTCGCCAAATTTTTGATGATGGAACACCATGACAAAGAACATCCACTGTATACAAATTTTCATATTCTTTATTAAGATATTTTTTTAATCCTGCAATCTGACAAGCCGTCCCTGTGAACAAAACTATACGTTTCATTTCCAAGTATTGTCTTGCCTCGGGATAAACATTTTCTAGTCGACTTTCAACATACTTACTTCCACGTAATTTTGACAACTCTTCTTTCGTTTCTATAGCAATATGACGAACTTCAAATTCTTCATCAAACGCGGCACCAAAAATCACTCCATTTTGCTGTAAAATCCATTCAGCAAGAACAGAAAAAATTCCTCCAGATGAACTTTGTTTTCTAATTTCTTCATCTTTGCTATAGCCTACAAACGTCTCTGTTTTTTTATTTAAAATACTTTTATTTTGAATAGGACACACTTTTTCACATTGATGACAATGAATACATTTTTCTTTTTCTACAATCGGATAAAGAAACCCTTCTTCATCTTCTTGCATTGTAATACATTTCAACGGACATATATGCATACAGGCTGTACATCCACAACACTCTTTTTTATTTATCATCTTCTTTTCCATTTTGTCATACCAAATATCAAATTCTTTTCTTCTTCATTACAACTAAAAATCAAAATTGATGCGCCATAAATAATAACGAAAATAATTGCACTTACTAAAAATATTTTTAAATTTTCAAATACAACACATCGAATAATAAATACTGCTACTATTGATGGAACTAAAAATCCTTTCCAGGTTTTTAGTATTTCCTTCCAGAAAAAAATCATATTGATCTTCAATACTTTATGATAAAAGATATTCAAAATCAATCCATTTCCTATTAGAAAACTAAACGCCGTTCCCATCGCAGCTCCAATTGCCCCCCATTCACTTGCTAATGGTATACTGATTCCAACATTACATATTGTCATTATTAAATAAATAATCGTTCTGAATTGATGTTTATTTAGTGCTCTCTGCATTTCAACCGCAATATTCTGAATCAAAGGAATCAACGCCGGTATTACTAAAAATAATGCAGCTGTATATGCAGCTGCATATCCCTTTCCCGCGAAAATATGTACAATAAAATATTTACCGAATACAATAAACCCGCCTGTCAACAATCCAAGGATCATCCATTGTATTCTACCAATTTTAGCCATTAACTTCGTAAACTCTAGCTGATAATCATTTCCATCTTGCGCTGCAATATGATTTACTCTGGGAGCAAATACAGATGAAATAGTAATTGAAAATGTATTAAATAGTCCATTAATCTGTGATGCAACACCATACACCGCAATCTCTTCTGTTCCACTTGTATGACCAAGTATTAACTTGTCTACATTCCAGTTTATCTGATCGATAATCATATTAAGAAACAAAAAAGAACTAAACACTGCGACTTCTTTTAACAAACTCCAATGAAATTTCTGGAAAGAAATAGGAATTTTTATTATAGAAAAACAAAACCATGCATTCACTACAAATCGCACAAGTGTAACCACTGTTGTAACAACTACAATCATAACACTTCCATATCCCATTAAAAGCAATGGAAGACATACAAAAGGATTTATCAGTACTGATGCCAGTCCCAAAATACGCTGAAAAACGAACTGTTCATATGCCGCCACTATGGAATCAAATATACTGCTTATCAATGCAATTGCTATATTTATAACTAATATAAGCATAAGTATTCTTGCTTTCGAAATTTCCGAATCCGATAATTTAGAACCAAAAATCTGTTCTGGAAAAAAACTCAAAACTATTCCGCTTATTGTTGCCAAAACTGCTAATATACTAAAAAGTGTGAAAAACATTCCATTCAAAGATGCCAGTTTTTCCTTGTTACTATAGAATTTTGCAAAAAAACGTAAATATGCTCCTGTAAATCCAAAACTGAACAAACTCAGATAACCAACCACACTGGATACCAACGAATATAACCCGTATTCGCTTTTTCCAAGAAGCCGAATCATAACCGGCATATATATAAGCTGTATAACAATAGTTATTGCAGTTGATACATATGATAATACTACACCTGCTTTTAATTGATTTTTTATTTCTCTCATCGATTATCCTTCTTTACGTTAATTCAAGATAACGCACGTATTATAAATTGTCTTGCCTTCTCTCGTTCCTGCTCCAATATTATATATCCCTCTGAGTAATCCCAGTTTAAATATTCCTCTATATCTTGATTAGCAACATATCTGTTTTGTTGCAGTCCAAACTTTTCCAAAAATGTTTCCATACGGGAATTCATATTTATTTTTGTATTTTCTCTATCAAAAACAATAAATGGTTTATTAAACAAAAAAGAAAATACAACTGAATGAAAAGAGTCTGTACAAATTAAAAAAGCATCTTTTACTAAATTCAGAAAATGTTGTGGACCACATGTGTAAAATATACTGTTCTTATCGTAAATATCTACTATTTCGCAGGAATACTTATCAGCAATACTTTTTGTTATATTTTCCCATTTACTGGATCCGCCTAAAAAATATGTCAAAATATACTTAGAATGATAAAAGATATTCGGTTTCTGTGATACGGTTTCCCAATCATCAGCTGTTAATAACATTGTAGGATCAACTAATACTTCTATATCTTCTCTATTAGTTAAATCTTCAACTATTTTCTTAGCTGTTTCTTCACGAACAGAGATACTTTTATAATTTTTTAAATACTGCTTATATTCTTCCACCTTATAATCAGGTACCTTTTCAACTCCCAAACTTGCCGAAAATGAAATTTTCTTTTCATCATTTGCAAAACTCAAGAAATCTATTCCACTTCTTCCTTTATCATAAGGATTCCATACCTGGTCACTCCCGGTAATAAAGAAATCATACTTTTTATTAAAATCTTCATTAAGCTTCCCATTGATTATAGATTTTTCTGAAAACTTAATATATTTATTAAATTCAAGAAAATTTTGTTTTCTAACAGCGATTGTTTTTCTATTATTAAAATCTTTTAACGATCGAATGAGTATCTTCGCTTTATTCACTATAAAACTGTTACTATTATACTCATTATAAACATTTTCTACATTATATCCCATATTTTCCAGGTAGTACTGAACAGCATAACACTGTAATCTATTTCCATAATTATTAAAATCATTTATCGTAATTACTCCTATTTTCTTCCCCACCACTTTTCTCCTTTATGTCAATTTATAAATTTGTGCTTTTTTCAAATATTTTGAAATAAAATGTACCCATTAAAATCATTCCCATTTCCCAATTATGCTTTATTAACAATTTTGTTATCTTTTTCACACCAGAATAACTTGTACAGTCAAATTCATATTTAAACTTCTTAATTTCCATCCTATTGCCAATATCCTTTATCTGCAAATACTTCTCCTTAAATGACAACGGACATTTCCTTTTACATAACCAATACAAACATCCTGTATACCTTTCTATTGCTGTATTTTTCATTATCTGGGAATTCTCATTCAAACCGCAATATTCAAGAAATCTTCTTTCCCCATTCCATACTGCAATAGCTGTTTCCATAAATGCGTCGTCCCATTTTCCAATATGCGAGATAGAATCTTGTACAATTCTATAATGATAATATTCTTTATCTATTCCACATACTTTCCTAACATTGCATAATAAATCCATCTGGAAACAAATATCTTCACATGTTTTAAACTTATTATGACGCACATCCTTCAACAACTCACTTCTGATAAGTTCATGGCATTCCGACCATGTTCCACGCACGATTTCATTTGCAACTTTTTTGAAATCCTGAAATTCAAAATTTCCACATGGCTTCAAAGGTTTTTTTTTCTTTTCTCCATTATTCTCAACAATAAACCCAAACGGAACAATATCAGCATCCATCTTTTCTGCCAAAGCCACTGTGTCCTGCAATAAAGCCTTTTCGATCCAATCATCTGCATCAATAAAATATGTGTACTTTCCACCTATTCGTTCTATTCCGTAATTACGCGCAATACCCGGACCATGTTCTCCTGAATCATTTTTATATAATTGAATTCTACTGTCTTTTTCCGCATACGATTCTATTATTGAAATACTTTTATCCGTAGAACCATCATCAACTATCAACAGTTCCCATTTTTTGTAACTCTGAGAAATAACACTTTCTATTGATTCTGATAAGAAGCGTTCACAATTATATACAGGCATAATAATGCTGACCAATGGCTGATTATCATTCATATTAATACTATCCTCCAACTACTGCTCCCACTCTATCTGCTTTTCTATCACCTTCGCCGGACATCCTCCCAGTAACAGTTTTTCACCTTCAAACTTCTTTGTCACAAGACTATGATACGCGACCACGCTTCCGTCTGGAATGGAACTATTCTTCAAAATATGAGAGAATGCAGCCACCCAAACATGATCTCCGATTTTGATTTCTCCCCTGTCACGAATTGTTTCCTGATTTTTATGTATCACTTTATGATTATCTGAATCCAGCACTTCCACATTCCAGCCAAATAAAACATTATCCCCTATTGTAATTTTACCATTACATGAAATGGTACAGTTTTTATTACAAAAGAAATTTTCTCCTATTTCTAAAGTTCCTAAATCCAATATTAATGACACTCCGGAAGACATGGTACATCTGCCATTAAATTGAATTGATGAATTTTCATTTAATAACAGATAATTCTTTTTACCGACTTCTCTTCCTTCTGTCCCACCCCATCCAATTCGAACCATAAATGTTGTCGGCTCACAACCAAACCTGATATTTCTGCTCAATTTATCAATATGGGTTTTATATCCTATAAATATCGGAAGCTTCAAAGCCGTCTTAAACGGAAGGCAACGAAAATTTACATATATTGTAATTGGTAAACTTATAATCAGAGAACATATATCTCTTATTTTCAGTGAAAATACATCTTTAATTTCCATTTTTGTTCTCCCTGTTTTCGTCCATTATGTCATTAATCATATCAATAAAGTTTTTGTAATAGATTGTTTCATCATATTGTTTACTTTGTAGTTTAGCTTTTTTTGACATCTTATTTCGTACTTCTGGATACTCTTTCATATAGCAAATTGCTCTTTTTAAATTTTCCACAATATTTTCCCGTTCAATAATCAATGCTGTACTTTCATCAATATACTCCATAACTCCACCGGATCTAGTCACAATCAAAGGAAGCCCTTCTGCCATTGCTTCCAACAGAACCAAACCAGCTGCTTCTTCTACCAACGTAGGGACACACTGCACATCGGCCACTGCCGCATATTGATATACTTCTGAGTTATCTATGTATCCAGCGAAAATAATACGTTCTTTGCTTTGTTCTGAAAGTTTTTTCACTTTTCTTTCATAAGAAGAATATGACCATTTTCCAGAATTCGCACTTCCAATAATAAGAAGTTTAATATTTTCATCTTCTAGACCGATAACCGCCTGCATCAGTTCCAGTACCCCTTTAATTTCCATTATTCTTCCGACATAAAGAATCACAAAATCCTTTTCAGGCAATCCCAACCTTTTTCTTATGCTTTTTTTTTGCTCTTCTGATACATTTCTACTGAAGCTTTCTACATCAATTACATTTTTCAACACATGTGATTTCACTGGAAGGTTACAAACTTTCAGATACTCTTCTGTTACAAATTCACTCACTCCAATGACATGACCATAATGCTCTACAATATTTTCAGGTGGCAGATAATGAATATGGACATGATTTGCAAATTGATCTCGTCTATATCCTTTTGCAATATCTATAATTGCCTGTGTATCCCCACCCTCTGCAATAATCAGATCAAATTTTTCTTGCTTAAATAATTCTGCAATTTCATTGTAATGACGCTGCAAAGGTCTGACACATTTTCCGGTTGTCATTCGTACTCCGAGAAATATCGCATGCATAAACATGTATTTGATCTTTCTTGTATGTGTCCAGAAAAAGTGGACATCCGGATACTGCTTTGCAACTTTCACCGCCTCCGGATGATAAACCGAACATATTGTCAACTTAAAATCATCTTTTCTTGAATATTTCTTTACAATACTTGTAACCAGCGTCTCAATCGCGCCACCACATACTGCCGGAACCGGCATTACTCCGCCCATAATAATACAAATCTTTCGCATGCTTTTTTCCTTATCTTTTATATTTATAAGAATTTTTCTAACTGACTTCTAAACCGTATTGCTAATCGATACGTCAGATCCGGAAATAGCCCGATTATAACCAGAGAACTCTTTTTTACAAATGACAACTCCCTCTTCATTAATTTTTTTGATGTCGTTTTAATAAATCTTCTGGTCTGTTCCACTCTTTGTTCATTTATACCACTAAATTTAGCCTTTACACATTTTGTAAAAGGATCCAGCAAATATATCAGTACTTTATAAATTTCATCATCTGCATAAGCATATATAAAATATATCTCTAATCTTTCCTGCAGAGCCTCAAGCAAATCCAGATAATTCTCTATTTTCTGTGTATTCATGGTGCTGGTTTCCAACACTCTATGATAGCACAACACATCCGGTATTACATGAATTTGATTACTGACTAAATATAACTGGTTCGAAAAAAACTCATCTTCAAAATATTTTCCATCAGGAAATCTGAGATTTTCGAGGACTTTTCTTTTATAAATCTTATTCCAGACAATCGTCCAGAGTCCATGATTTTTTTCGTTTTTCAGGTGTTCCAGCACCTCTCTCCCATTCACAGTCTTTTCCTGAAGATGCACAATAAAGTTATCCTTTTCATTCGGCAAAATATTTAAAAAATCACATACTACCATATCATACTGTGAATACTCTATTACCTCATAAAGCCTTTCAACCATATTTGGAGCCAAATAATCATCACCGTCTAAAAAAGTGATATATCTTCCAGAGGCACGCTCCAACCCTACATTCCTTGCTGCAGCTGCACCCTGATTATCCGTATGGATCACAATAATCCTGTCATCTTTCATCGCATATAAATCACATATTATACCAGATTCATCTTTCGAACCATCATCGATCAGAATCAATTCAAAATCCTGAAATGTCTGATTTAATACACTCTCAATACATTGTGCAATATATTTTTCCACCTGATATACAGGCACAATTATACTGACCTCTGCCATTCTCCTGTAGTCTCCTCTTATCCATTTGCCTTTCGCACAACCTTCATAAATATTGGTCCTAACAGTATCAACAACTTCTCCTGCCTCCAGCAGATTAATTGTTGCTTAATCTTGTCCGCTATAGACAATCCTGTCAATACAGAATACGAAGTATATTGATCTATTTCCAACTCTTTTCTCACTTCGCTGATTTTTGCCATTTTTTCTTTTACAGACCATTTACACTCAGGAAAACACAGTAAATAAATTGCGTAAGAATAGGCACTTAATATATTATTTGACATCAAGCTCTTTTTTCTTTCTGCTTTTATTCCAAAACTATCCATAAAGTTATGACACGTCCGGATCATTTCCAACTGACAACATATTCCCGTCTCCTGCCAGCGGTTTGCAGAAGACCCCATTCTCATACAATAATGATAAGAATCTTCCGAAAGGAAACAGATTCTTCTACAGTTTTCCAATACTTCCAATACAAATACATGATCTTCCGATATCTGAATCTCTGGAAATTGAATCTGTCCAATTGCTTCTCTTTTAAAAAAATAGTTCCACACATAATTACTGCAGTTTGGCCAAAATTTTTCCATTTTTTTTGCTATCTGATCGTGTGTCAGTACCTTTACAAAATTTGGAGCATTCTTTATTTCTTTATTTACACATTTTCCATCTTTCCATAATTCCATTATATGACCATGACGCAAGACATCCGCACCATATTCTTTAATCTGAGAAACGCACTTTGCAATCATTGTATCTTCTATCCAGTCATCTGCATCCACAAAACACAAATATCTTCCATTTGAATATGCAATTCCGTTATTTCTTGCAACAGCTACACCACTGTTATTCTGGTGAATCACCTTCACCCGCGCATCCATCCGGGCATATTCATCACAAATCTTACCTGATTGATCTTTTGATCCATCATCCACAAGAATCAGCTCAAAATCTGTAAATGTCTGTGCCAGAATACTATCTACGCATTGTCTGATATACTGTTCCACCTGATACACAGGTACAATAATGCTTACTTCTGCCATGTTCTTTCCCTTTGCTATGACAATTTACTCAATAAACTTTTCCATTTCTCTATAATATACTCATCCTGATATCGTTCAAATCCGATCATCGTATTCGCCGACATTTTTTCTAGCTTGTCCGGATTTTCTATCAGATTATCAATTTCGTGATTCATTTGTTCACATTCAAATGGCGGAATCAATATTCCATTCAGATTATTGGTTATAATCTCCGAAGGCCCGATTTTTATATCAAAACTTATACAAGGCACTTGCATTTGCAGCGCTTCTACAAGACACATGCCAAACCCCTCATATCTGGATGTCAGTACAAATAATTTTGCCCGATTCAGATACCAATCTACATTTTCAACTGTTCCCATAAGTATCAGTTGATCTTCCAGTTGATTTTCTGAAATAGCCTGTTCCAGAATATCTCTGTCTTCACCATCTCCCAAAATGAACCATTTCCAATCCCGATGTTTTTTCAAAACAGGAACAACAATTCTCGCAAGATATTCAATTCCCTTTTGATAAGTCAGTCTGCCGGCTGTTACGATCCAGTTTTCTCGTACTACTTCTGCATTTTTCTGCATGTTTGGAACCATATTGTAGATTGCGCTTATCCGTGTTTTTCTTCCCAGGATTCTCCGGTAATTCACTTTATCTTCTTCTGTAATCGTAATGATGTAATCGGCAAAACGTACCGTCAATCTCGATATCAGTCTTCGATATAATATTTGCTGTTCAAATTCACAGTTAAAATGCTCCCACGACACCACCTTTGTCTTCATCCACTTTGCTGCTGGTATGGAAAGCACATCCAGCACAATATCAATGTCTATAATAATATCAATCTGCCTGTCTTTCAGAAATTTCCGAAGTCTCCCTATCAATGGTATATAACCGGGTCCCGGATTCATCCACTTCTTGCCCAGTCTGTATCTTTTAACGTCTGGATGAAGTGGATAAAACGGCGCTTTCTGCTGTTCCGTCAGACTCATGATACAAATATCATATGTCTTGTCTTCCTGCAGTGCATTGGCAAGCTGTACTGCTACACGCTCTGTTCCTCCACTTCTTGTAATATCACCTGAAAAAAAGCAGATTCTCTTCTTCACTGGTTTCCTCCCTAGGCTGTTTTGCCCATCTCATGATGTTCTTCCTGGTGGATCTCTCCTGTGTCTTGTGTTACTTTCTCTTTCTCCCGGAACCATTGTAAAATAAGGATTGATGAAAGAACCCTTACCATGTATTTTATCGCATTTATTGGGGTCAGATAGCTCTGACCTTCTTTCCTGTCTTCCATCTTTACTTTTACTTCCCGCACATCCGCTCCCATTCGGATCAAATATGCGATCGTGTCCGGCTCCGGTACATGATCCGTTTCTTCTGAAAAAAGACGGATTATATTTCTTTTATAAAGGCGCATCCCGCTGGTCGGATCAGTGATGTACTTACCTGTTGTTATCCGGATTGCAGCAGAAATCATTTTGCCACCCAGAGTACGCATGCGAACCGGCATTTTAATTCCATAGAATCTGGAAGCAATCACAATATCGCAATCTGTTTCTTCCATGCGCTTTACCATATCGTCTATGTATTCCGGCAGATGCTGTCCATCCGCATCAAACTGTAATGCCGCATCATAACCATGCTCCAGTGCATACTTCATCCCCGTCTGCACAACTTTGATCAATCCCTGATTCTCAGGAAAATTGATAACATGATACTGATTCTTCCTGCATATCTCTTCTGTATTATCAATTGACCCGTCATTGATAATCAGATAGTCATACTGTGGGCAGGTGTGCCTCAGATGATCGACTACCCTCTTTAAACTTTTTGCTTCATTGTATGCCGGTATTATAATAAGTACTTTCAATGCTTTATCCTCTTATGTCACTTTTCAGTCTATCAGAGCCAGGAACTGATTCAGCCCTTTCGTATGGTACAATACTTTCTTCCTCGCTTCTTCTCCGTAGCATCTGCATTCTTCCGGATGCTCAATCATCCAGAGAAGCTGTTTGCTGACTGCCTCCGGCGTCAACTGACACATACATCCGTCTACTCCATTTGTCATCTGCTCTCTGTTCCCGCTGCAATCCGTTGCAAGAATTGGTTTTCCAAGTGTCTGTGCCTCCTGTATGGCAATACTCTTTCCTTCAAACCCGGTCGCATGTACATAAAAATCACAGTTCTTATAATAAGGGAATGGGTTCTCTTTTACGCCCAGAAGGATGAATTCCTTTTCCAGACCTGCATCTCTGATCTGCTGTTCCAGACTGGTTCGGAGATTCCCCTCTCCCAGCACATACCACCGAACCGGGACTTTACTCTTCTCTTTCAGTAATGCCATCGCCCGAATTGCAATATCATATCGCTTTTGATGGTTCAATCGCCCAACAGTCAGAATCCGATATCCCTGAAAATCATCTTCAAAACCACTTTCCTCATCCGCCATCCGCCGGATTCGTTCCTGATTTACAAGGTTGTGAAAGACCGAAACTTTCTGTTTATATTCCGGATACACCTCCAGGAAATGATCTTTCACCTCGTCAGATACCGTAAAGATCCAGTCAATTTTCCTGTAACAATCCTGATCCAGTTCTCTTCCATACCCGGCCTGTCCATAATCGATATGGACAAATGCAGCTTTTTTCTTTGCTTTTACGTGTTCTGCCACATAATAGGTTGCCCCGCCTTCCAGATAGGCTACTGCCAGATCGTATTCTTTTCGTATAATTGGTGCACCATCGGCAAGCAGACACCAGCATAACTTATCCGGCAGAATTTTTCCATTTCTTCGCATGTTCCTAAAGTTTTTCAACAAGTATGGAGCTCGACGCAGGAACAGCCCTTTTCCTATACCAACTCTCAACACACTCCTCATCAGAAGTTTTCTTCCTTCTTTTGTGTGTACGGATACATCTTTATAATTCTGATTAAGAAGATGTACGTATTCCGGTAATTCATGGCTTAATTCTCCCTGTCCTGTCAGTACAAACAATGATATCTCGTATTTTTCCGGATCCAGTATATCAAAAAGATTCAGCATGGCGCGCTCGGCACCGCCATACCCCAGTGTATTGATAACAAATAATATTTTCTTCATCGGGTATCCTGCCCCCCTATTTTTCTTTTGTTTCGATTTCCAGACTTGCCTCCGACTTTTTCTGCTCCCTTAGATCAAATACCTTCGGGGAAGGCTTGATTCCTTTTGCTTGTTTCATAATATTTCCTCTGCAGAACATATGCTCATCCAGATTGCGCTCCATCCAGCGAAGCCGCAGATAAGCAACCACGAATCCGATTGCCGATCCGCCCCAGATACCTGTTCCATAAAATATATGGCTCAGATGTACTGCAACCAGACTGGCGAAAAATGTTCCCACACAAAAGCTTACAGCTGTAAGCAGTGCTCCATTCAGATCCTCAAAATAATACAGAAAGATAATCTCCGCATACATCAGAAACAGGATGAAATACCCGGCTGCTACCATCGGATATATCCGCATAACCAGTCCCGCATATCCCATTCCCGGAAGAAAGATTACAAAAATCAGATAAATGATTACCGATACAATAAACTGCAGACGTACCAATGTCATCAGTTCGCTTCCCAGCTGCCGGAACATCCGCTCCCTCGTATTCCGGATATCAATCCCTCTTCCGCCAAATACTGCATCTGCATAATCCCGATAACGTTCATGGAAATACATTTCCACTCTGGAGATGAAGATAACACTTGCCGATATGTTGGTAAACATTGCAAGGCAGGTTGCCATATCATACGGCTGGTTACACACAAAGGTTCGAACCAGATGCATTGCCATATCCGTTCCCCAGAACACAAAGTTATGGATAAACAATCCCAGCGTGTAAAGAAAATTAATCAGGATCAGCTGCCAGTATTTTCGGAAATATTCAAATACTCTCCGGTATTCCTCACTGTTATCCGGAAAAAACTGATGAATCTTTGCCCATTCCAGTACTGCTGTGAGTAAGAATCCCACCGTCAACGCCAAAAGCATACTGTAAGTAATACTGACTTTACACACATAACGAAGAAAAACAGACAGTAAAAATGCCGTTACCATTCCCACCAGAAAATAGAAGGAAATCAATCTGTACTCTTTACAGATTGACAGATACAGCATATTGTAAAATACCAGAACCAGACTGACAAAACAGCAATAACCCGTAAACACATAATAAATCGGAACGCCTCCCACCAGATGCTCCCAGAAGCAAAATGGGATTGCGAACAGGCAGCTAAAACAAATATTGGTCAACAACCCGACTCTATGGCATGGCTGCACATCCTCGTATCGCTCTTCAAAGATCACATCCGACATATAACGGGACAACACCGCGTTGAATGGTGAAGTTGTCAGAAGAGAGAAGATAAAAACATACAAAACTGTACAGGAAAATAATTCCCGGTCAAAATAGCGGACCGTATTGAATTTCAGTACTTTTTGCATCAGCATCAGGTTAATGATTACAACAAGAACCGGTGCGATGGTTACAACTGTACTATAGAAAAATCCTACAATATTGGTAGTAATCGTATTCTTATGATAAATCCGGTTCAGTTTTACACCAATTCCCGCCATAGCCTTCTCCTTTCTGCACGACCTCTTCTCTGATTCCCGTTACGGCTCTATCTCTGTACCTTCCCAAATCAGATTCTGCCTCTGTGCTGCTTTTCGATATATTCCTTCATATGTTTTTTTCATGTCTTCAATTTTATATTTACGCATTAAGCGCTGATACCCGACATTTGCCATCTGTCTGCGTACTTCCGGATTCTGCGCCAGATAGACCATGGCATTCGCAATTTCCTCAATATTCATGATATGGGTCAGGATTCCCGCTTTTCCAAAGTCATCGTCCTCCCCATACAACAGTCCCCTGCAGTTACCCACATCCGTCGCAATCACCGGAACATGAGCCGCAAAGCTTTCGAGAATCGTGAGCGGCTGCCCTTCACTGATGCTGGTCAGAATGGTCATATCCATCCATCCCAGATAATCTGCAACCTGAATCCTTCCGGTAAATTCGATATCCGGAATCTCCATCGTCTCCACCATCTTAAAACACTCTGCCGCATACTCCGGATCCTCGTTATAAGGTCCCATGATCCATAATTTCAGTTTGGGGAACCTCCTCTTTGCATAGGCGAATGCCTGAATCATCGTCTTAATATCTTTAATCGGCGCCACACGGAGGATAGCCCCCACATGGACATATCCTTCATTCTCCGGCTGAATGCCCGGCAGATTCTCCAGTCTCCGGTAATCAATTCCATTGGGGGTAATCATCGTCTTTTCTTTCGGACATCCAAGTTCTATCTGAAGTTCCCGCGCATGCTGATAAAGGCTGGTTACCAGATCCGCCTTATCATAGGCAACCTGAGACATTTTTTTAAACTGCTGGATCCAGATCTTCTTGTAGAGACGCTGCACCCACTCCGCCTTGATCAGTTCTTCTTCTCTCTCCCTGGTATAAATCCCGTGTTCTGATATAATCAGCTGACCGTTATAAAAATGCTTTCCCATACTGCCCAGAATTCCCGCATAGCCCGTCGAGACTGCATGATACACATCCGCCTGCGGAACCTCCATGGCCATTGCAAGAAAAAGAGGAAGATACATCGAGCGCATGGTCCACAGGAAATCCGAAAATACAATATCCGGGTACTGCAGATTATAGCAGTCCAGTACCGCATGGTAAAAATCTTCTCCCATCAGAAGCTGATTGATCGATACATTATTATTTCGAAAGAAATCAAACATTGCATCCCACTCTACTTCATGATTCAGGATCAGACTTCGAAGTGCATAATAATCTTTCTGATTTAATCGGGTCTTATGTCTCTTATTGACACTGCCCCAGTCTGCATCTTCCAGATAAAGTTCATGAACTTCTGTCACATTTTCCGGCAGATCATAGGCAAATTTTCCACTCAGTTCTCTATTTGCTATAATCGTAAGCAGAACAAACTCCTGTTTGGGGAATGTCCGGATCATACTGTGTACCCACCCTGACACTCCGCCAACCACATATGGATAACATCCTTCTGCTATAATACAGATTCGCATAGCTGTACCTCTTCTCTGGTTATTCTTTATAATATGGGTCTATCTCTGACTCCAGTGTAACAGAAGCCTCCTCCGACGTAATCTGAAGAAGCCAGGTATCCTCTTCCACCTGTTTCCAGGTTCCGCCGGTCATCTTCTCTGGCTTTTCCCCATGTGTCCTCAGCAAAAGATAGGCATCCCCTGTAAATTTCTTTGTCTGAATAGAAATTCGATTCCCATTTCTGGTACTTTCCACACTTCCATTCAGGAAATTCCGGACTCTGCTGTCACTCTGACTAATCGTCGTCTTATCAAATGCAGCGAATGGTTTCCAGTATGTATCAATATTTGCTGCCATCTTCTCTGCCACCTTTTCCCACTCATCGTTCCTGCTCTCCGGCCATAATACCTGATACATATCTACCTGAATATTACTGTAGCCCAGTGCCGTCTCCAGGCTTTTCAGCCTCAAACTGTCTTTATAGCTGTGTCGGTAAGCATTGGTTGTAGCATTCTGAAGGGTAATCTGATCCGTCAGCCAGGACAAAATCTGCTCATTCTTTTCATATTCTCCTACAACAGTGCGGATATCTTTGAAGTATTTCATCTGTCCATTCTTATCGATTAGGGATGTAAGCTTATCCTTATTTTCCTTACGGACGTATCCGCCTGCAAATTCATAATCCAGATCCCATTTTTTCAATGTGTTCCGTTCGTCTTCCACTGACGCCCGAATATCTGAGCTCTCTATTCGTCCTAGTGAAACTCCTGCTTCCGCTGACTCCTCATTAAAATATTTCAGATAATCAATCATATCCTCCTGATTCGGTTCATTCCCGGATTGATCACTTTGTTTTACTGACACGAAAGAGGTAATCTTCCATCCGCCTTTCTGGGCACCCGCCACGAGAGACGGCCAGAGAACATCCCGGCAAAATTGCTGTGTCGTCATTCCATAAGTCTCCGCCATCTTTTTTTCATTCTCCACTGTCAGATCCGGGAAGCCTGCAACCGAGAGATTCTGCGCATTTACCACCGGATAAAGGGCGTAGTCTTCGGACTCATAAACCATGGCATCCAGGATGCCCAGAGCGGCTTCTCCCTTCATATAATCACCGTTGACTGCAAATACTGATCCGGTTCCCATATTACTTCTCCAGATGATGGCCGGCATATCCTCATTCTCCAGACTCAGGGAATTCTTCTGTTCTTCTGTGAGGAATCCTACCATATATGATTTGGTTCTGGAAGAAATATCATACCAGGGTATCTCTCTCTCCATATCCACAAGCTCCGGCTCCTTCACATCCTCAAACGAATAGCATGTCTCTCCTCCCAGAAGGAACCCGCTGTAAAGGCGTATTTCATGCAATTTCACCGATTCGGCACGCACATGCTGGATTCCAAGAAGGTTCTGCAGAACTGCGCTGTCTTTAATTACCTGACAGGATGGCAGACGATAAAATACAACGACTCCGCCTTGCTCCACATATTGGGATAACGTCTCCGCAGCATTTTCTGTATTCTCTTCCAGAAGTTCTCCATCCATGAGCAGCCAGGGTTTTACCTCTTCCTCCGCCTGGATCATTCCATATGCAGTGTCCAGAGATGCACAGATTTGAAGGGATTTCTTACGATATCCCGCCCATTCTTCCATTGCAGGATAATAACCATTATCTTCTGTACCGACATATAAAACCTGCTGTTCTGCCGGAACAGACTCCTGTTCCTTTTTTTCAATGACCTCTGTCTCCGCCGCGTGATTCACATCATAATCATTATAATATTCCTTTAATACTACAGAAGAGAGGAAGAGCACAAGCACAACCATGATCATCGTCATCATCATAGCCAGATTCCGTTTTGACAGCATAACTCTTCCTCCCTTCTTTCGTCTATATCCTCTATCTTTGGATGATACGAATCAGTTCCAGTGTCTGATTATCAACAACAACCGAAGATGCCCGCAGCTGATCCAGCACTTCAAAGAACTTTTCTTTCTGATTCGTCTCAAAATACAGTTTTAACCTGAGTGTGTAGGATGGCAGCTGATCGGGGTACTGCTCACAAAAACGGTTTCCCCAGAGCTCTGCCTTCTCATATCTTTTCCGCTCCATGATCCTTTCCAAAATCCATTCATAACAGGCCGGTATCATCCTGTCTCCTGCATTTTGAAACAACTTTTCACAAAGCTGGTCCATCTGCTCCACATAATCCTCCTGCTCAACCTGCGTAAATACTTTCTGTTTCAGCATTTGATTCATATAACGGATCAGATCCACAATCTGCTCCTGACATTTTTCATCTTGAATATCACTCTCATCTATCTCTTTCTGCATCCTGCTCACATTATCACGAAACATATCCATCCTGCTCTGCAAAAATGATGCCGCATAATGAGCAACCTCAGAGTCATCACTGTCCAAAGCAAGTGCAATCGCAGAAAGAGATTCTTCGGTATCTCCCAGAAGCACATTCAGCATATTCATACGCTTCTGTTCCTGAACCGACACAAGAATGGATTCTTCCACTGACACGATATTTCGTTCTCTCTCCTCATCTGCTTTGACCCTTGCCGCATGTCTCCGCTTACTGAATTCCACATCCGAGAGATCTCTTTCTCCCAAATTCATAAAATGATATTTTAAAAAAGCGAAAAGGAAATAGAAGATTCCCACAACCGGACAGATCAGCATTACAACTGCATGCATCACATACTGTTTTCGGTTATCTGTTTCTTTTTTATAAATCAGATGCCAGATCAGATACCCTGCTGCAACCAGTGCATTTAGAATTAATACGATGAGAAAGATCACTCCACTGCGCGTCATAGTCCCATCTCCTCACTGATCAGCGTACGGATTCCCTTCTTTTCCAGATTCTTCTGGACAAAGCCACATCCTGTCCTGTCCGTACTGGTAAGCAGGATATAGAGATTGCCGTCATTTCTATAACCGATATAGTCTGTATCACGAAGCATTCCTGAAATAATAAGTCCCGCTTTTTCCATACCTGCTTCTGCTGAAATTACCCGGAGCAAAATATACTCTGTTAAATTCTTTTCTCCGGCTCCGTAATATGTATGAACCAGTTCCTCGAATGCCTCCGGCTTCAGGGCAGGACTCTCATCCTGATACCGTTCGTTTCGCAGGAGATCCAGATAAGCCGCTGACCGCTTCACTGCCTTCTGAATCAGTTTACTGGTTATGATCAGACGGTTGGATTCATCAATCGTCATTCGCTCAAAGGGAATACTCCAGAGCAGAATCATCATTTCCATTTTTTCCTCTTCAAAAATACAGTATGCCATCATTGGGTATTCCGGATCCATGTCCCGGTTCAGATACACTTCCCGTCTGGAAAATGCCTCGTAAAGAGGAGCTTTATCCGGAAGATGTACCGTATGCCTCATGGAGGCTGCTTTTATCGAGGTATAGCCGAATAATCTGGCATACTCTTCCTCGTTGATACGATAGAGCGAAACATCCTGACAATCCATTACATTCTGAATCAACTCAATCGCATGGAACAGGATTTTTGCCGGATGATCTTCCTCCAGCTGCTCTACCAGGTCATACACCGTACCAAAACTGTAGTCATAATTTACAACCTGCGTAATCAGTCCTTCCTTTACACGCAGGTTGCTGTCATTGATATCTGCAATATCTGTCACACGCTCCGACAGAAAATCCACTTCCTGCTCTTTCTCTTCTTTGAGGAATTGTAGCTGGTCTTTCATATAGCCTACGACCAGACCCAGGATGAAGATTTCTGCAATCCACACATAGGTGTTGTAATCTGTTACGACCGTAATTCCCGACTGATTATACATCTGTCGAAACAGGTAACCTGCCGCAGCAAGCAATGCCGAAAATGTCGCCTGTCTCTGCCCATGCACCACCGCAAACAACAGCACATAGATGAGGTAAAAATCAATCTTGGAAAAAAACTGACTTCCTGTCGCACGGTTATTCAGCATGAAGAATGGAATAAACAGAATCAGGTTCTCAATATATGGCACCAGTGCGCCAAACAACTCCATCGTCTTAAAATAAATCCTGTGCCAGATATCCAGTCCCGGATGTGTACGATCCAGAAAACGTCCACTATGTTTTTTCATATAAGAAAGGGTCTTCTGAATCGTCTCTTCCGGCTCACACCAGATCTGAAATCCGAATTCCTCTTTGATTCGTTCATTTGACAGTATCACTGAATTCTGTTCCTCCAGTGTATTGTCAATTTTCTCCAGTTCTTTTCCCAAATATTTTCCGATTGCCTCGGCGATCTGCAGTTCAGAGTACGCTTCACCGGAAGAAATATGATAGAACCCATACTTATGGCTCTCACAGGCAACCAGCTTATAGATACTCTCCACCGCATCCCCCATATAGGTAAGCCCGTACTTATGATTTTTCCGATAAGAAACTGCACCATTCCGAAAGGCATCCAGACACTTCCTCTGACAGATTCCAAAAGCCGCTTCTCTTCTGTCTTTGGGAACATCATGGATTCTGTCCACACGCAGGATCAGAACATCCTTTTTCAGCTGCTCCTGATAGAATCTGCAGCTTTCTTCTCCCTGAAAAAGCATCAGAGGACGGATTCCCCTGGGAACCGGCCGGATGGATTCCGTCACCGGAATCTGATGAGAATTGCCGTACACCTCTGCAGAAGACAGGTAGATCAGCCGTCCTTTCTCCAGTGCAGACCAGGAGAGCAGGATATTCTGTAAACCGGCTGCATACTGAATCGCTTCTCTTTTGGGATCTTCCCCGGATAAATTGCCGTCAAATGCACCGAGCAGGATCGTCACATCCGGATTGACACTCTGAAACACTTCTTCTATGGAGGCGCTGTCGTAGGGAAAATCGTACTTTTCAAATGCATAATCATAATGATTGGATGGATTCCGATTTCCCGATAATACGTAGATCCTGTGTCCCTCTTTATATAGTTTTAATGATAGTTTTCTCATCATAGGTGATAAACCACCTACAAGCATGATATCCATAATTTACTCCATCTTTTGTTTACATTCATCTAGTTATATCCATAATAAATTGCAAAATTATATAAACGATACACGTTCTGCTCAATATAATAGCAGACGAACCTGTCATTCTCATAATAGACTTTCATCTCATTCGGATACAGCTCCATAAACTTCTGTGCCCAGTAATACATTCTGGACATGGTAATCGAACGCCTGGGACCATTGTAGGCCGACAAGCCGGAATTCTGAGGTAAAGGTTCCATAGCCTGTTCTTCCGACACCACCGGAATCTCTCCTCCGTAGCCATTGGCATAGTTGAGAGGTATCTTTTCAATATAAAAATAAACCTTCTCTGTCGGAATCGTCACCTCCTTTGTAGGATTCCAGTATTCCATATCTTCCAAAAACTCAATAGTTTCCGTATGCCGCCCATATTCTTCTACCATACGAAGTTCATCATTTGCAGACACGATGGTCCACTTGAAATCCTGTCCTTCGTTGTCTTTCATAATATTGGTCGTACAGAGGATTGCCTCATTCATTTCAAGACTGCCGCCTCCAAACGATCCTCTAATCCAGTCATACTTTGTGCTGTAGAAGATCACCAGTACAGAAAAAATGAATCCTACTGCCTGCTGTACTCTCGGAAGTCTTGCCAGAAGAAGAATATTCACAGCACCATCCAATGTCATAATAAGAATAACCGGAATCAGATACGCCACATAGATACATGCACGGTATGGTTCCATCAGCATCGGCCAGCCGAGTGCGCCACTCACAAGCACCAGCCCCAGAATGATTTCTGCGATCACCATTGCAAAGATTCCGGAACCGCGCATCGGTTCAATCAGATAGCGCAGAACCAGACCAATGCACAATGCCGCACCGATTCCATACAGAACCCAATTCATATTTGCTACTGAAAATGCATTTTGTTTACAGCCAATTAATATAGTCCCTCTGTATTTCCATCCGATTAATATTATCACAGGCACAGGCACAAAACTGCAAATCTGGAGAAGCAGTTTCTGCAAAATATTATATTTCGGAACTTTTTTATTCTCTAAAGATATCTTTCCACTCCTGATTCCCCTGACCACAATCAGGATTCCTCCCACCGTCATTGCCACAACAGCAATACAGATGATCCGAAATATGATAACCGTATAATCTCTTAGTCCAATAATACTCATTGCCCAGTACATGGAGCCCTGCAATGATTTTCCAGTCAGTAATGCCACCGCCATCGGAAGAAATGCCATCAAAATACTTAAAATTCCCGCCAGCATAATTCGAAAAAAATACTCTTTTCTCCAGAACCAGTACCCATAACCTGCTGCAACGCCAATACAGATAATTCCCGCAATGATCGTATCATAAAAGTGGGAAGACAGGGTCATGGAAAAGCTCATGGCAAATCCGAGCAGATGCCAGGATGAAGTACATCGAATCTGATTGATTCCCTGTTCCAGTTCTTCCTTTCTCGTCTTAAAGAATTCCATCACAAAAAAGATGGACGGAAGAATATACAGCATTCCATACTCCTGCGGAAGTGTCGCTCCGTATCGGGAATAGGAAATCCTGACAAAACATTTGGCTCCCACAAACATCATAATTCCCAGATACGGGAGAAATCTTGTCTTACAGTGTCCCTTCAGGAACACAAGAATCATCACCGCGATCATACTGTACTGAATTAGCCAGAACAGGCGCAGCGTCACATACACCGGAATTCCCGTCATCATGGACAGATAGTACAGCATACAGTGCATTCCCATGGGATAAATACCCGCGATATAGATATTATTCTCAACCAATCCATTGATCCAGTAGTTATGTACCGGTACATCAGAAGCTCCAAACCCCCAGTTATGCAGAATTCCCGGTCCACAGACCTTCCACACAAGAAGTGAAAAAATCACAAGGAATGGTATATCCAGGAAGTTTTCTTTCACCAGACGCCAAATATTTCTGGCGACCACACGAAGAAACACTTTGATTTCCTGCCATCTGTGTCTCACAAAACTCTTGAATCCCAGCTCCCGAAGAATATAATGTCTGCACTCTCCCAACACTTTCTTTACGTAGGAAATAACAGGGATATGATAAATTTTCACAGACAATAAAAATGCAGGAACAAAGGTAAACAGGAAAAGTGTGATTCGATAAGAGATGTGAAGCAGTTCCAAAACCTGCACCAGATTAGTCACATAGAAATTTCCGATTGTATAATAGATCAGGAAACGTACTGCTGCAGGAAATCTCTTTACTTTGCGGTAAAAAACAAGAGCAGGAAGTCCTACTGCAAATCCGATATATGCGATAAATAACTGTACAAACTGAATTACATTTAATGTCTCCATAGACATCGGGGACTTCCTCCTCTCCCATTTATTTCATACTTCTCTTTTCCAGACCGCTTAGCCTCAAAAACGAAAGGCAACATCTGCGTACCGTTAAATTCCCGTTCCAGAATTTTTTATATAACCGATACCACCATGTTTTTTCATCTATAAAACGGCCATTTCTAAAAAATCCCTGCGCCACAGCAAGGATCTGCTCTTCCTGTATCTCTTCCTCCAGCTTCCACTGGTGATCTCCGCACACCAGAAATCTGCCCTCTTCAGCTTTTATGATCCTGTGCAGAACCAGTGTGCCATCTTTTCTTCTGTAGAGAACAATGTCTCCTTTTCTAAATTGCATTCCATCGCATGCTGCAACCTGAACCTGACTCTTGCCCGCTTTCAAAAGCGGCCACATGCTGGTTCCTCTGATTGGCACAACAGCAAAACTTTGTTCCTGCAGACACTGCTCTATATTTCCCATCTGTTTCATCGTATCAGCATATGACAGGAATCCAGTTCTACCAGAAATGCATCTACATCCGCTTCCACCATCTCCGGTTTTGTCTCATATTCCTGAGCAAGACTGGAAATCAGGCTGTCTCTGTCTGTCTCTTTCTGCAGCATTCTGCAGAGAAATTCACCGGTATGATTCAGCACAATCATCCCTTTGAAATCTGTTTCACTGTCAGAAATGGGTACAAGTACCACATTTTCATGTATCTTTCTTAAAATATGATCTTCTATCAGACGCATAACGATTCCTTCTCATTCTGGTTTATTATTCTATCGTTGTATTCGTTCCATCCATGAAAGCATTCAATGCTCTTGCCGCATAATCAGCAGTTGGATCCGGTGTTGGAATTGGCTTGTCTCCACTGGCTGTCAATATCTGGTCATTATCGTCAAATCGATAAATCTTCGCCTTTGGCGGTTCATATATCCTTCCATTCCTATCCATCAATATCACTTTCCTTTCATCACTCGGTATGAGAGTTCCGCCGCCTCCATCTCTCTGGTGCAGCTCATCTCATATATATTTATCTGTGTCACTACCTGTTCCATCATGTCCAGTAAAAGATTCATTCTCTCATTATCCATTGGTCGCCAGGTGTTATTAAGTATCAAGGCCAATGCCTGGTCTTCTGTCACCTTCTGAATCTGATTCTCACTGCCCTGCTTCAGAAAGCAGATTGCTTTAAGCGGAACTCCACGGTTCACCTGCAAATTGGTCTTACCGGCAAAGGGGGTTCCCCATACGGTAATCTGCTCTTCTCCCGGCCAGATTACCGGTTTGTCATCATTCAAAATATAACTCCCGGGAAATCGCTCTCTCCACAAAGCTGTGTGTGTCGATTTTCCCGTCCCTGAAGGTGCAGAAAACAAATATGCCTCTCCCTCATAGACAACCGCGGAAGCATGGAGAAAGAAACGACCATGCCGTATAATCTCCCGACAAAATGCCGCACTGCAGCAAATGTATTCCCGCTCTTCCTCCGAAGGTTTGTCCATCACCACACGTGCTTCATCAAACGGATCCGGCCTTACTGTCATTACCGGTTCGCCGGAAGATCTGTAAGATTCACTCTGTCTCGCCAAACGCCCATACTTTGGCTCCATCTCCACTTTCAGCCCGGCAATCTCATATATCATCTTCCGGTTCTCCTTCTTTCCAAAAAGGGGGTATAAACTCACCATTTACACCCCCTTTTTTATGGTTTCATTTCGTCTCTTTTCTATTTTTCGTTTTCACACTTATTGTGGATAGTGTGATTTACCTCTATATTCTCCTGAAGCCGTATTGACCACACCATTGTCATTGGTTACCTTTGTTCCTGCCGTTCCATTCACAGTAATTGTAGCTGTTGCTCCCGGTGCATAGAGGTTGTCAATGATGAAACCGTATGTTGTATTGGCTTCCAGATCTGACGCATCCCAGTAATAGGTAAGCGTAGTTGCTCCACTGATCTGCTGGATACTGCCCTTGTTGTACTTAACTCCAGAACCGTCTGTTAAAATTGAATTTCCATTACCCGAAAATGTTCCTGTTCCTCCCACCTTAACATAAGCAGAATCCGGTACGGTTACAGTAATCTGGATTGTACTTACATTCGTCATGGTATTCAGGGAGTACTTAAATCCGGTGGCAATTGTATTGCCAAATTTACTGTCAAGACCATAGCCTTCCGCATTTATTCCGGTTCCTGCATTACGACCATCAAATGCCGATGGAATCTGTGTTCCTTCACTCTCTGCAATAAAAGAGAGGTAAACCTGACTATCAACAGTTGGCTTATAATCCATCTCAAATCTCGCATAGTAAGTAACGCCGTTGGTTGCTGATGTGGTCGTAGTTGAATATGTAGCTTTCGTACTTAATTGATTGCCGTTCTTGTCATACCAGCCTAGGAATTTATAACCGGAATTTGCAGTTGCCTTGGAGCTTGCCGTAGCACCATCTACATCCTTCACAGAAGCTACCGAAACCTTACCGCCAACATTATCCGTTTTAAAACTTCCGTTGGCCTGTTTTGTCTGTGCCACAAACTTAACCGTATATGCCGTCTCAAAACGTGCATAGTATGTGGCATCCTTTGTTGTAGTGTAACTGATGGTTGCACCATCATTAATCAGCATATCGTCCGCAACTTTATTACCGTCTGAATCATACCAGCCGACAAATTTGTAGCCAGTTCCTGCAGTTGCAGTAGAACTGATTGGCATACCGGGTGCGTCAATATATTCATAGCGACCAAGTGTTCCGATGTTGTCATCTGTTGTATCTTCCCAGGTACCACCATTTTTTACCTGACGGATATACTTCTGGGTCACACTTCCGGAAAATCTTGCATAGTATGTATTCACACTTTCTTTGGTTTCCACATAACTGTATTCCGTATTTGTAGTAACCAGATTTCCGCTCGCATCATACCAGCCCTCAAAAGTAAAGCCATCTTTTGCCGTTGCTGTGACTGTTATTGTTTCATCGGTTGTCGCATGGTAGGATTTACCGCCGTTTGCATTATATGCATCATTATAATTCGTATCAGATTTATCTGTTACACTGGTAATCTCCACGATGCCACCCTTAGCAGAATCTGTGTATGTAGTGCCGCTGCCTACCTGAGGGATAAACGCTTGAAGCCAACGCCACTGCGCCACCATGGTAAGACCTTTATGATCATTTGCATACGCTATTGTTTTATCATCACCATTCCATGTTACACCTGTGACCTCATCACCCATTTTATTAATTGTTTCTGTCAGCGATACATTTCCATTATAAATCTTAAAATACTGTTCTGCTGCTTCACCTGTCGCTCCTTCTATAGAATAATCACATGCTATCGTGTGTACTGCCGGAAGTACTAAACTACCTAATTGATCCGCATTCACCTTTTTATCATCCGAAACATTATATACCGTATCACCAGTCAATAACCATCCCATAAACTTCCAACCATCATTCTGGCCTTCTGCCGCATCAGATACATACGGGGAGATAAACGACTGCTGCGGTGTCGCGCCAGTCATTGCATCCACTCCGTTTATATTTTCTGAAAGCAGAGCAGGTTTGAAGCTGTACACATTCTCTGCCTCTTTAGTATTATATTTTCTTTCAACCACATATGGTTTTCCACCATTGGGATCATAGGTAACTGTCGGGCTCTTGATAAATACAAAGTGCAGATCCGTTGCCGAAGTGATTCCTTCCAGATAGTAAGTATAAACGGTATCACCAGCTTCATTCGTTGACTTAATCCATTTTCCTTTTTTCTGCTCATCTGTTAAGCTTCCGGTATCTTCGATTTCATTCCCTGCCAGCTGTAAGAATTTAGTCTTCGGATTACCGCTTTCGTCCTGTACTGTATAGTAGACACCAACAAACTCGCATCCTGCTTCCGCATCCGCTTTCTTTACCACAGCCTGAACTTTGAGTGGTTCTCCATCCTTCACATAAGTGGCCAGGTTCTTATCTATTCTAATTTCATGACCTTCTGTTGAACCTTCGCCCTCAGTTTTCCCATCACTTCCTCCAACTACAGCGCTTCCATGAGTGGTTGTACTTCCTGACAATGGATGGTAAATCTGGAAATTAATATTATCAAGGAAATTACCATAGGTCTTTGCTTTATCAGGTGTGGTTGGAGAATCAACATATCCAACAGACACGAATCCAAACAGAGTCTCCGTCTGACCTGCCGGTACTATATAGTGATAATACTCCCCCACCTCTATATTTGTACTATCGACGCTATCGTCCATACCAGGAGTTTCATCTGAATCACTGAAGCTCTCTACATTGCTAAACTTATCCATACTGTTAGATTGAGTAGTCACTTCTTCAGTATCTTTTGCATTGGATCCATACGAATTCCATGGATTTATACCACTTGTCGCTCTGCTACTTGCCATGATCCAGATATGCCACTCCTCCGTATAAATCGTACTTGGAGTCAGGCTGAAAGCATTATTTCCTGCATTATCCTCAAACGTACCACTTGCTGCAAATTTCTTACTGTATACGGTAAGCCGCTCACCTAATCCCGAACTTGTTTTTACAGATGTTTTACCCTGTGCAATCAGCCAGTCCACCATCTGCATGAGCTGATCTCTTCCAGCCTTGCTCGGTTTTGACGGATCAACGCTCTGTTTCGGTCCAATCACCAGTGCCATGGTATCCGTACCGTTTCGGGCACCATGATCCAGCCCCCATTCATAGACACTGGACGGAGATGTCTTGACATTCTGATATAAGGTGCTTTCTTCATCTGCATTCAGTTCCGCAGCATAAGATCCGTCTGTAGGCTTTAATGTTACACCCGATATATATGTATTCCGATTCTCTCTGAATAATTCAATCTTCCCCTGGAATGCTGTGGTATTCCAGGCCGGAACAGCACTTTGATCCAGCTGTAAATATGTACTTGTCCAGGTCTGTCCCTCTTCAAAACTACCATTCTGCAACTTTCTATTATCTGTCGAGTTCTCAGCTGCATATACAAGTGTAGCGCCGACTCCCATAACAAGACAGAGTCCAAGGAGAATGCCTCGCATGTTACCGGACAATTGTTTTCGCATTCTTTTTAATTTATCTTTCATCCTTTTCCACTCCTCTCTTCCAGTCATGTTTTAGGAATCATTTATCTACGTTTTCTATTTATTCATAAGTTCTGATATGAAGTTTCCATCTGATAAACAGATCGTCCTTCTTATCCATAAAATACTTTCTAACATAATATAATAACATATTTTTTTATATAAGACAATAGATTCTGAATAGAGGCAGAAATCATCCCCCTTATCAGGTTTTTGATACCACATCTACTTTTGTTCCATAATACTACGAAAAGTGTAACAAAAGTGTAAAAGTGTATTTTTTATGCCGATTGACTTCAAATATAACAAAGTTTATAATATTAATCAGTCAATATGTTATATCAGAGGAATATTATGCAGAATGTAATTAAATCAATACGTCTTCATGCAAAACTTAGCCAGCAGGAGTTAGCGGATAAATTGGGAGTCACTTTTGCAACAATCAATCGATGGGAAAATGCGAAAGCAACGCCCAATAAACTTGCCCAGATTAAACTGTACGAGTTCTGCAGGGAAAATGATATCCCGGTATATGAAATGACTCTCCGGCGAATTCGCAGCGAGGCTAACTCAGTGGAATTAAAAGATAATAGAATTCTTCTCTTTCACGGTTCCAAATCAGGCATTGAGGGGAATATTGCCCCAATCAGTCGTAAGAAATGTGATTTTGGGGCAGGTTTCTATATGGGAACAGAACCCATACAGCCATTAACTCTGATTTGCGACTTTGAAAAGTCTAAGTTTTATATTGTTTCTATCGGGATGGATGATCTGACAAAGTTGGAAATCCCGGCTGATTTGGAATGGGCAATGATCGTCGCATACAATCGTGGAAAAATGGATAAAATAAAAGGAACGGACATCTACGAGAAATACCGGCAACTCTGCGAAAATAAGGATATTCTCATCGGCAGTATTGCAAATGACAGTATGTTCTTTGTTCTTGACAACTTTTTCCAGGGGAACATTACAGACCTTGCACTTGTTAAAAGTTTGTCCGCATTACAACCGGGCAGGCAGTATGTAGCTGTAACTCAGAAGGGGTGCGATGCAGTTCAAATTGAAAAAGAAATACCCATTTCGTACTTAGAGAGAAAATTTCTCCGGGATATCAGTGCAGATAATCGTTCAAAAGGTATCTCCATGGCTAATGATATCTGTAAAAATTACAGACGGGAAGGGGTATTCTTTGATGAGATCATGGATCAGGCAAAGGAGGTCAAACAAAATGGATACCCTTCAGCTTAAATTATGTGACATACAGGGTCGCCTCTTCGAATTGTCTGCGCAGCAGGGCTATGACAGCGAAAAATTTGTGCCTTTTTTCATGGGGTCTGAAGTTGCCAGATCCCTGGATTCCACATACAATCGAATGCAATGGGCCGGCGAAGAGTATCTACTTGAAGAACTTATCGCTGAAAGCAATGGATGTCTGATTCAGACAGACCGTGTATTTTCTACGGAAGTCATGTATTGGATTGGGTATGTGTACCGATACTGGCATTATTATAAGAAGTTGTCAAGCGCCAGAATATATCGGAAGGCAAACGTAAAAACCATGAAGCAGAATTACATGATGTTTCACACAATGGATCCGGAGCTTGCCATTGATGATTTGATAGAAATAAAGAAACAAAAACAACGTTTTTTCTAATTAAAACCCTATCACCTGCTTACACACGAAGAAGATGATCGGCACGAATAATGCCGGCAGCATGTCCAGTGTTTTGAATTTCCGGATGTTCAGGATACTGCATCCGGTACACATGATCAGAAATCCACCGACAATGCATAATTCTGCTATCATTTCATCTGAAAAGAAGCCTGCCGACAGATATCTGGTAAGCAAAAAGATACTCCCCTGCCAGCAGAACAGCACGCCTGCCGCAAGTGCTATTCCGATTCCGTAAGTGGATGCCAGCACCGTGCTGGTTACCAGATCCAGTGAGGCATTGGTGAATAAATAGGTATTGTCTCCGTACAGCGCACTCATGACCGGACCCACAATGGATAAGGAGCCGATACAGTACAGCAAAACTCCCGTTGTCAGTCCCTGTGCCAGGTTCCCTTTGGAACGGCTGTTTACCAAATGTTGAAAGCGCTCATCCAGATTCAGTTTTGCCCCGATCAGGCTTCCAAGCACAAGGCTCACTATGAAAAGAACGGGATAATTGCTTTTAGGCATATTGGATACCACCGCATTAATCCCGATTCCGAATGCTGCAAGTCCACATGCCTGAAACATGGCATTTTCATATTTTTCTCCGATTCCTTTTTTTAATACACTTCCGGTAATACTTCCTATTATAATAGTTCCTGTATTTACGATTGTTCCTAACATCTTTCTTTCATCTCCCTGCAAATCTGAAAATGCCATGCGGTGTATCTGTGATGGCATCTACGTCAGTTTTTCTGACCTTGTCCTCTAGTATATCACTCAGATCAAAAAAGGTACAGAACAAACAGTGTCTGTTCTGTACCTTTTCTTTACTTCTTTGTTACTTTTATTCTCTTTTTATCCCAGATCCGGTGTATCCGTCAGTCGGATTTCCTCTGCCGCCTTTCCATCTGACTCGAAAAGTATCAGCTCATTCTCACCCTTTTTCAAAAACGGTGCCGGGATATACAGTCGCTTCTGTGGACCGATTTCCCAGAAACGTCCGATGTTCTTTCCATTTAAGACTGCAAAGCCTTTTCCAAAGCCTGTCACATCCAGGAAGGTATCTCCGGTTTCCTCCACATCAAAGGTAAAACGGTAGAATGCAGGGAGTCCTTCCTGATAGCCTCTTGAGTAATCCAGTTTCTCCAGATTATCCATCGGAAGACGATACATCTCCCAGCCCATCTGATAGGTTCCATTAACAAGAACGCCGCCCCGGATTCCTTTTTTCTGGTACTCCAGCTCCGGTCCAAAGTTTACGCGACCCAGATTTTCAGTCAGAATGGTAAATTCTGCCCTTTCTTCCTGAAGCTCGAATTCTACATTTTTATCCATCTCATACTCATCGAGGATATCCAGCTGCCTTCCTTCTGCAAAAAGGATTGCACGGTCCGCACAGCCTTTTAACCGGCAGCTTTCCACTTTTTTCCCTCTGTTCAGACTGGTTCTGTAAAGAGTATATCCGTAATTCTGTCCCAGTTCTTCCATGGACATCGGTACCGGATTCGTTACCGGAGTGTCCAGAAGATCCAGAACCTCGAATAATCCCACTTTCTCCTGAACTTTGCACACTCCGTAGTCCTTACGAATAATAGGGGTGGTAAATTTTACCTCCGGAATTTCCCGGAATTTCCGAATAATCTTCTGGAATGCCCGGTACTTCTCTGTAATCTGGCCATCTTCCGTAATCAAAGCACCATAATCATAGGAAGTTACATCCGGAAGAAGCCTGCCCTCATAGTTGGAACCGCTCATAAATCCAAAATTGGTTCCGCCGTGGAACATGTAAATGTTCACATGTCCTCTTTCCAGCATATCTTCCAGATCTTTTGCGTGTTCTTCAATACCAACCACATGGTGTTCCTCGTCTCCCCAGTGGTCGAACCAGCCTACCCAGAATTCCATGCACATGAGTGGCCAGTCTCCGATATTTCCCTTCAATTCTGCAAACTTCTCTGCTCCTCTTGATCCAAAGTTTGCTGTCGGCCATACGCCCTCTTCCTCCAGATTTCCATCACCGACCAGCTGCTTCTCCGGTCCGTCGGAAGTTACCAGAGGTACGTTGATTCCTCTGTCCACCAGCATCTTTTTCAGAGCCTTCAGATACTCTTTATCATTTCCATAAGAGCCATATTCATTTTCCACCTGAACCAGGATTACCGGACCACCGTTTGTGATCTGGTATGGCACGATGAGCGGGATCAGTTTGTCATAATAACGTGCTACATAGTCCAGATAGACCGGATTGTTACAGCGAAGACGGATTCCAGGCTTAGTCAGAAGCCATGCAGGAAAACCGCCGAACTCCCATTCCGCACAGATAAATGGTGACGGTCTTAATATCACATATAACCCCAGCTCCTGCGCAATCTCCATGAACTTCCGAAAATCCACTTCACCTTCAAAACAGAATTCCCCTTCTCTGGGTTCATGCATGTTCCATGCAATATAGGTTTCCACCGTATTGCATCCCATAGCTTTCAGCTTTTCCAGACGGTCCCTCCAGTATTCCGGCACGACCCGGAAATAATGGATTGTTCCGGAAATGATCTGAAATTTTTCTCCATTTATATAGAAATCATCCGTAATCTTAATTATTTCTTTCGCTTCCATATTCTGCCCTCCAATGGTTTGAATTCATCTACATTTGCTCCATACAGAACCGTATAATCCTCCGGTCTGTGTATTTTCACCGTTTCTCTTGCAAAATTCTGCACAAAAAGATATTCCGCATCCGCATTTTCTCTGCTGTTTACGGATACTCCCTGAGGAATCTTCGGAAGTGCCGGGCTAAGACCAGCCTCAGCGATTACCTTCGGATAGAATTCCTGATAGAAAGCTTCTTCCATATCTGCACAGACATAGTAAATATGGCCTTCTCCACAGGCACGGTGAGTCAGTGCAGGCATACCTGCATAAAAATCATCACGATACTCCATCAGCACCTCTGCATCCGTCACTTTGACCAGATCACACAGATACTGACAGCTGTATTCTCCGTTCATGGAAAGATGATTGTCTGCCACAGGTACTGCATGATTCTCTTCTCCGTCATACAGGGCATCGATCTCGGTGCTTCGAAGTCCTGCTGCCTCCATCAGTCCATGAGGTGTTCCACCCAGGTAGCATCTGTCTGTATCATCCACAATTCCGGACCAGTAGGTAAGCACCAGAGTTCCGCCTGCCTCTGCAAATGCCTTTAACTGCTCTGCATATCCTTCCCGGAACATATACGCCATCGGAACTGCAACTACTTTGTAATCCTTCAGGTCATGCTCCATGGAAATAATGTCCACATTCAGTCCCTGTCCCCGCAGTGCCCCATAATGCTTTTGAATGCATTCCATATAATGGAGTCCCTTATTACGAGGTCCCTGGGAATCCTTCATTGCCCAGTCATTTTCACGGTCATACAATACTGCTGCCGGTGAAAATGTGGTGCTTCCAACCACTTCCTGAATCTGCTCCAGTGCTTCTCCAACCTCGGTTACCTCCCGGAATACCCTGGTATCGTCTCCGCCGTAATGATCGATGACCGCACCATGAAATTTCTCGGAAGCTCCCTGGCTCTGCCGAAGCTGGAAGTACAGCACGCTGTCTGAACCATGTGCGACTGCCTGCATGGATGCCGCCATCAGCATCCCCGGTCTTTTCAGCTTGCTCACCGGCTGCCAGTTGGTCGCACCCGGGCAGGATTCCATCAAAAGGAAAGGCTCTTTCCGGATACTGCGCATCAGGTCATGCTGCAGACCACAGTCCAACGCCGTTTTCCACTCTTCCTGCTTATGCCATGTGGGATAATTATCCCAGGATACAATATCCAGCACATCCCGGAATTTCTTGTAATCCAGTATCGCATAATCATACATCAGATTGGTGGTAACCGGTTTGTCCGAACCTCCCTCACGGATAGCAGCCACCTCTGCTTTCAGGAAATCTACCGTCTGATGTGTCACGAACCGCTTCCAGTCCACATTCAGGGCATGTAGCGCATTCTCTCCCCTCGGAGACGGTCCTTCCACCTGATCGAAGCTTGTATAACGATGGCTCCAGAAAGTGGTGCACCAGCGGGCATTCAGCTCCTCGATAGTTCCGTATTTTTCCTTCAGCCACTCCCGGAATCTGTCCTGACAGAGCGGACAGTGGCACTCTTCCCCGTACTCATTGGAAATGTGCCACAGAATCACCGCCGGATGATTGCCAAATCTCTTTGCCAGCTCCCGGTTGATCTGTCTTGTCTTTTCCCGGTATGCCGATGACGTATAGCAGTGATTGTGTCTTCCCCCGAAGAGGGCTCTCTCCCGGTTCGCATTGACCCTGAGCACCTCCGGATACTTCTCAGCCAGCCACTTGGGACGGGCTCCGGAAGGTGTTGCCAGTATGACCGATATTTCATTGGCATACAGATTATTAATGACATCTTCCAGCCAGCCAAAATCGTATTTACCTTCTTCCGGCTCCAGCATCGCCCAGGAAAACATTCCCAGGGATACCGTATTAATATGTGCCTTCTTAAAATATGCAATGTCCTGTTCTAAAATATCAGGACGGTGCAGCCACTGCTCCGGGTTGTAATCTCCGCCATGTAAAAATCGTCCAAATTCCACTTGTCTGCTCACTTCTATATACCCGTCCTCTCCTAAATTCCTCTAAATGAAAATGTAAATTCCATCTTCTCATCTGCCTTAAGCAGGTATTCCTCATGGGTCTTTGCATGCCAGCTGTCATCACCGCCGATACCCATCTGCGCCTTGGATACTCTGACAACGGTATAGTGCACTTCCGGCAGTTCAAAAACATGCATTGCATTTTCAATTTCATGAGGTGTATATGGCAGTGCAGAAAATACCATCGGCCCGCTGCACTCTTCCATCTCAAACAGCATACCTCTGCCTTTTCGGTCGGTTACGGATGCATAGCGCACTTCTTCCTTGCTGCCACATTCCTGTGGAACCAGATATTCGGCCATGTTATCTTTCACCAGATTCTGATAGATTCCAAGCTTTGCTCCATGCTTTCTGTCCGCATAGGTCTCTGCCGGTCCCAGACCATACCATGTCACATGGTCGTAATCTGCATTGAATTTGAACATCACACCGAATTCCGGCATATCTCCCAGTTCTTTCACCGGATCATAAGACAGGGTCGTCTTTACTTTTCCGTCTCCGTCTACCTCATAGGTCAGTCTGCACTCGCTCACCGGTACGGTAGGCATCAGATAAGTAAATGTAACTGCCACTGTATTTTCTTTTTCCTCTACTTCCGGCAAAATAGGTTCTCCCCATTTTTCTCCACGGAACTCTTTGAAGCTCAGATACATACTTGCACTCTTCCACTGCGCATAGCGCATCGGCATCTGGCATCCGTAATCATTGTCTATCGGAGCACGCCAGAAGTTCGGCTTCGGAATCATCTCGATCATCTCTCTTCCGGCATAACGGTAAGATGTGAGACCACCGTTCAGCACTGAGAACATGACTTCAAAACTTTCTCCCCGAACACCGATATTGTGGGTGCTGCGGATGATTTCTACCGGCTTTTTGCAGACTGCCTTTTCCTTTTTCACCTCGTATACGTGCTGTCCGAATGCCACCTCATGGCCGCGCTCTGCCCATACGGTATCATTTTTCAAGTGGAAGGATACGGTCACTGCATATTCCCCTGCTTTTGTCTCTGCCGGAACAGGCAGATCATAGGTATGCTCGCTCAATGGCTCCACTGCCGTATCCATAGATGCGGTGCGGATCACCTTACCGTCTCTTGCCACAGTCACGCGGCACTCATACTGGTCTGTATTCACAAAAAGATTCTTATTGATAACGCGAACCTGAGTATCACTCACTTCTGCTGTGATATTCTGATAATTGAACTTCACTTCCTGCATCTTCGGAGATTCATCTCTGTTTCCACCGTAAACGATTCCATTTCCACTGAAATTATAATCTGTCGGACGTTCCCCAAAGTCTCCGCCGTAAGCCAGGAATTCTTTTCCATATCTGTCTTTCTTGTAAATAGACTGGTCAATGTAATCCCAGATAAATCCACCCTGATACAGAGGCTCCGTATCGGTCAGATCGGTATACTTGTGCATGGCTCCGCAGGAATTTCCCATGGCATGTGTATATTCACAGCAGATAAACGGTTTGCTTCTGTCATTTGCCAGAAATTCTTTGATGGATTCTACAGATGGATACATCTGGCTTTCCATATCGCTGGTATCATTATAGCTCCGGTCATGGAACAATCCCTCGTAATGCACCAGACGGGTCGGATCCTCTCTGCGGAAGAGCTGGAACATTTCATAAATGTCTTTTCCACCGAAGGATTCATTTCCGCAGGACCAGATGAGGATAGCCGGGTGGTTCTTGTCCCTCTGATACATGGAATTTGCACGGTCCAGCATCATATCCAGCCATTCCGGTTTATCATGCGGCACCGTATAAGTAAAGTCCTTTGTAAATTCTGCCACATCCCAGGAACCGTGGGATTCCAGATTTGTCTCATCAATCATGTACAGACCGAATTCATCACAGAGACGGTAGATGAGTGACGCATCCGGATAATGACAGGTACGAATCGCATTGATGTTGTTGCGCTTCATGGTTACCAGATCCTTGCGAAGCTCCGCTTCGGATACATGGCGTCCGCTGACAGAACTGAATTCATGGCGGTTTGCTCCCTTGAACACAATTCTCTTTCCGTTCAGCGTCATGATGCTGTCTTTCATTTCAAAACGGCGGAATCCAACCTTTTCCGGAATCACTTCCTGCAAGTTTCCATTTTCATCAAACACCTCTATTGTCAGATCGTAAAGCTCCGGCTCCTCTGCACTCCATAATGCCGGTTCCTCAACCGACCATGTATATTCTGCATCAGCCTCAAGCGCCTTCTCCTCTTTCAGAATCTGTGTACCGTTTTTCGCAAGCGTAACGACTGCTTTTCCACTTCCCCAGGATTTCACGGAAACAGACAATTCGGCCTTTTTCAATGTCTCATCCGGAATTGCACGGATACGGAGATCTCTAATATGCACATCCGGAACGGTAAAGAGGTATACATCACGATATATACCGGAGAAACGGAAGAAATCCTGATCCTCACACCAGCTGCTGGATGTCCATTTGAACACCTGGGCTGCCAACTTATTCTCACCATCTTTGAGATAGTCTGTCAGTTCAAACTCTGACGGGGTAAAGGAATCTTCACTGTATCCCACGAACTGCCCGTTCAGCCATAAAGCCAGACCGCTCTCCGCGCCTTCAAAGGAGATGAAAAGTCTCTTGCCCTTCATATGCTCCGGTACATAAAAATACTTTACATAGCTCGCCACCGGATTAAATTTTTCTGGAATCTCCCCGGGATGAATATCTTCATGTCCCTCCCATGGATACTGCACATTGGCATACTGCGGTGCATCATACCCTTCCATCTGGATATGTGCCGGAACATAGATATCATCCCAGCTTTTACAGCAATACTGCTCTTCTTCAAATCCCTGAATTGCCGACCGGTAATTTTTTGCATAGTGGAATTTCCACAATCCGTTCAGACTGTATCTGAAGGATGAGCTGCCTTCTCCTGCTTCATTTATCGATGCATAATAATCATGATCTGAATGGGCGTCCAGGCGTCCATCTCTAAAATATGTCGGGTCTTTTACTTTCTCGTAATCAAATCTTCTCATTATACATTTCCTCCTGTATTTGGATATACTGTTTTTGTAGAAAAGGCGGATATTTCACTATAAAATATCCGCCTGTTTCATTCATAGTCATATAAGATTCAAATTTATTTTACAGCACCTGTAAGACCTTCTGCAAACTGTTTCTGCAGGATGAAGAAGATTACCATTGTAGGAACAGAACAGAACAATACACCTAACATCAATACACCGTAGTCAGTTGTGTATCCGGATGCCAGATTGGCAATCAACATTGGCATAGTCTGTGCACTGGTTTCTGTCATGATTACCTTCGGCCACAGGTAGGAGTTCCATGCGTTCATGAAGGTTACTACTGCTGCAGCTGCATAGGTAGATTTCATCATAGGCATATACATACGGAAGAAAATCTGAATCTCCCTCAAGCCGTCAATTCTGGCTGCTTCCATTACATCGATCGGGAAGTTTCGTGAATTATTACGGAACATCATGATCAGGAACGGAGTAGAGATTGCCGGCAAAATAAAGCCCCATACAGAGTTCAGGAATCCTGCTGCAGCTACCATCTTAAACAAAGGAATCATGGTAGCAACTCCAGGAATCATCATTGCAAGAAGCAGAATGGTAAATACCATATCCTTCTTCTTGTCATGATAAAGCTCAAAACCAAATCCTGCCAGAGAGCACACCAGCAATGCCAGTATTGTCTGTACAAATGCATAAATAAATGAATTTCCCATAGTTCCCCACAGATCACGTCCTGCGGTCAGATTGGCAAAGTTCGTTGCCAGATAACTACCCGGAAGAAGACGTCCCTGAGATACATCATAAGACGTATTCGTTGCAGCAGAAATCATCCAGTAAAACGGGAATACGGAAAGAAATGATACAATCGTCAGGAAAATGTATGTCGGGATCAATCGACGCTGAATCATACTTCTGTTCTTTTTCTCAGTCACGTGTATCACCTACTTTCATGTTAATTAAAGCCAGAATACCTACCATAACGAATACAAAGAATGCCATCGCCGTTGCATAACCGAAGTTGGCAACACCTGTACCGAATGTATTATTGTAGATATAGTGTGACATTGTAATGGTGGAGTTTGCAGGACCACCATTGGTCAGGTTCACAGACTCATCGAAGAGCTGTAATGTACCGTTGATTGACATGATAAACGTCATAATGATCGTTGGTTTCAAAAGCGGTACGGTAATTCCCCAGAATGTCTTCCAGCCATTCGCACCATCAATCTTAGCCGCCTCATATACAGAGTATTCTATGTTCTGCAGACCTGCAAGATAGAATACCATGTTGTATCCTGTCCATCTCCAGATCAGCGCAATGATAATAACTGCCTTTGCACTGGCCGGATTTCCCAGGAAGTTATAATTCTCTGAAAAAATGCCCAGATTAACAAGAATCGTGTTAATCAGACCTTCTGTTGCAAATAAAGATTTAAAAATCAAAGAGTAAGAAACCAATGCGGTTGCACATGGTAAGAATACACATGTACGGAAGAAACCTTTCAGTTTCAGATCTCTGTTGTTCAAAAGCTGTGCTAATAAAATAGCAAGCACAAGCATAATCGGAACCTGAATGATCAGATAAAGGAAGGTGTTACCTACAGAACGCAGGAACAGCTTATCTGAAAACATTCTCACATAGTTGTTAAATATCGGCTGATTCCACTGCATGTTTGCACTAGAACCTGTCTTCAATGACATAATAAACGCACTGATCATCGGCCAGAAGCTCATAACTGCGATCAACACAGTTGCCGGAGTCAGGAAAATCCATCCTGCTCTGGACTGCTTCTGAAGTAAGGTCAAACCTTTTTTCTTTTCCACTTAGAGTCCCCCTCTCAGAAATAAAAGGGGGAAAACGGAAAACCGTTTTCCCCGTTTATCTAAACCTGTTTCTCAATTATCCTGATATTAGTTACCCATCTCGTGGTTCAGCTGATCCTCTGCAAGCTGAAGTTCATCATCGATGTTTCCACCGTTAATGATGTTGATAATTGCTGCAGCGATCTGTGTACGGCATGTATAGTGATAATCACTCTGCTCAACCGGCTGTACATGAGTTCCCATCTCTACGATTGTGGAATAGATTGGTTGGTCGTTAAAGAATGCAACACCCTGATTGTATACTTCAGACTCTCCAGCCGGAGCGTAACAGGAAATAACACCACCGTCTGTAAGTGCCTTGTCATATGTAGCTGTGCTTCCGCCAAATGTGTATGCAAGGAAATCCTTAGCCAGGTCTGTCTTCTTGCAGTTAGCTGTGATATACAGAGAAGAACCTCCGTTGGAAGCATATCCTTCTTCACCTGTCAGTGTAGGCATTGTTGTGATCTCCCATTTTCCGCTGTTAGCTTCAACTTTTTCCATTGTAGGAATGATCCAGTTACCATTCATAACACCTGCAACCTGGTCGCCCTGGATTGCCTGGTCTGTATAATCTGACCAGCTGTTGGAAAGAAGAAGAACTCCCTCCTGAGCCATCTTAACGATTGTCTCAACAACCTTTTTCAGAGTTTCGTTTCCAACGATGTATGGCTTTCCATCCTTGAACTGGGATTCACCCTCAGCCTGCATCATCAGATAAACAAGGTCATTTCCGTCTCCGTCCATACACATCAGATACTTGCCTGTTTTTTCTTTTACAACTTTACCGATCTCAATAAACTCATCCCATGTAATTCCTGTCAAGTCATCAATTGTATATCCACACTCTTCCAGAAGGTCTACACGATAAGCTGTAATAACCGCACCGTTATCTACAGGCATACCATAGTGAGTACCATCAATTGTAGAATATCCAAGTTTCTCCTGTGAGAAATCATCCCATTTTACATCTGCATCGTTGATATCCTGCCATGCATCCGGATAGTTGGTGTAGTAGTTTGCAAACCAGTGATCCTGGAACAGAACGATATCCGGCAGTGTCTCGTAATTTCCTGCGGAAGCAGCTGTTGTAATAGCTGTCTCAATGTCGGAAGAACCGGACTGTTCTTTGATCTCAAGAACGAAATTCTCGTTCACGTTTGCCTTGTAGTCCTCTGCTGCTGCCTGAAGTGCCGGAATGTTGAATCCCGGGTCCCATGCTGCAACTGTCAGGGTGTTCTCGTCATCACTGGTTCCCATGGATGCGCTTTCGGAATCCCCACTTCCGGAATCTCCGCCGCCATTGTTACCGCAAGCTGCCAGGGAAAGCACCATAGTTCCGGCAAGAAGCATTGAAATAAGTTTCTTTTTCATATGATTGTCCTCCTTTTTCTTAGAACGCATGTTGTGCAATCTGCACAACAAAACATCGTTCCTTTTCTTTTTCTCTATGCATTATTATACCGTTTTTATTCCCCGATTGCACGCATATTCAATTAAAAAACAGGCAAATTCGATTATTTTTCTAACTTCTGCACAAAAACCTTCTTCGGATACATGCGTTTTATTGCAAATAGCATATCTTCTTCCAGATCCAAAAGCAGTTTTATCTTCTTTCTCCCCTCCACAATAATCATCGTATAGTAGGGAATTTCCGGCTCATAAGACGTATAGTCATATTTGGGGATTTTCTCCGTTCCGCCCTTCAGACGGTATTTCGCCACAGCCTCATGCCAGTTCGGTGCAAGAACCTCCATATCCTTCAGATCCAGCACATGTTCTTCCCTGCGCCGGCGTTTTGCATGAATGACCGAGATTGTAAAGGTATTTCCCTCCATCACATATTCATAATCCTTAATTACATAAGCATCATAGAGAAAATACATCCCCGCCATAAGAAGAGCCAGGAACAGCATTCCCCGGTCAAATACAATTCCAAAAAGCATAAACAGCACACACAGTACGATCATCACGACCTTTAAAATCTTTGTAGAAGGCTTTACCCGCTTATGTACTTCCTTCACCATTCTGTAATCCATATTCTACCACCCTTTCAAAGCACTGATTTTAAAGTTCAGCATCTGACCCGCATAATTATCCGGAGATTTCTTCCACTGATACGGGGTCATACCCATAATTTTCTTAAAATTCCGGGTAAATGTAGATACGCTTTCATACCCTACCCGGTAAGCAGTTTCTTCCATTGATAAATGGGTTTTCAGGAGAATTCTGGCAGCCTCGTATACCCGGATCGCATTCACATAATCGTTGGGCGGCATATGCATACACTCCTGAAATATTTTTCGAAAATGACTGGTACTGATGTTGCACACGTCTGCCAGATCCTGAATCCGGATTTCTTCGGCATAATGTGCTTTCACATACTCTATTGCCGGTACGATCTGGATGTTTCTGGGATTTTTTCTTGACATCTCATCCCTGATGTTTCGAATCCGCAGAAGTTCCACGGTAAAAGCCTGCAGAAGTCCTCTCAGTTTCTCATGATACATATAAACTTTTCTCTCACACTCATCCCGGATCTCCAGAATCAGATTCGCGATCTGCGGATATTCTTCCTGCCGAAAGAAAAGTGGTGCATCATAGATTGTATTTTTCAGATATTCCACATCCAGGTTATTATGAGACATTTCCTTCATATCCAGCAGAATGTTCTCCATATCAAAGAACATCCACTCCCAGAAACCGGTCGTTCCGTATTCCGAAACATTATTATGTGGGAAATTAGGAGGCACGATCGCGATACTTCCTTCTTTAAATTCATATTCCTCATTTCTCAGTATAGTTTTGCCCCGCCCGTCGTGGCAGATACCAACCTCCATATAATTGTGAAAGTGGAGCTCCGGGATATATCTTCCCTGCTCATCTTTTCCGTATTCTCTTCTCCACTCGTCCTCGCCCAAAAGTGCCAGTACCTGGGAACCTGGTGCCATCGTATAGTACCGGAACTGCATCTTTGTTTTTTTCTTTGCCATGCCACTCCTCCTTACTCTCTCAGGCTCATGATTCCTTCCATCAGGATCCGCACATCATCTAAAATATAGTCGAAAGCTCCTGCCTGATAAAGGTTAACCACGATCATACCGATGGGTACTGCAAAGATCATCCCCAGCACGCTGCCAAGTTTATACCCGATATACAGAAGTACCAGCGTAAGAAGAGGATTCATTCCCATACTGTCTCCCACCAGTTTCGGCTGAATAAGCTGGCGCACAACCTGTGTTACCGCATAAAGAATCAGAAGTGCGATCGCCATCCGGTAATTGCCCACCAGAAATTTATATACCGCCCATGGGATCAGTGCCGTACCGGTTCCGAAAAACGGCAGGAAGTCCAGAAAAGCGATTCCCAGTGCCAGCAGGATGGAAAAATGGACTCCTATCAGAGAAAATCCTGCCAAAAGCATGAGAAATACCACTGCCATGATCTTAAACTGGGCCTTAAAATATCCGCCCACAGCATATTTCAGGTTATCCATAACCATCGTCATTCGGCTTACAATTGGTTTCGGTGAAATTTTCTTTGCCCAGATAATAATTTCTTCTCTCTGTGCAATGAAAAAGTAAGCCGATACAAATGTTACTATCGTAGCGACAAATATGGAAGGAATCCTCTTGGCAACACTTCCTGCAACTTCCATGGTCGGCTCACTCATCTCTCCGATCAGTTTTCCCATAGTCTGATCCAGGTTCTGCATCATCGCCTGCCAGCCATTCTGGACACCCTGGGGCAGTCTTGCAAATAACTGTTCCCCTTTTATCCCGATTTCCATAAAACCGGCCTCCAGATCCTCATACATTTCGGGAAAATTCTGAATCAGTGACGCAATTTCCGCCCAGACCCTGCTTACAGCAAAGTATATAACTCCCACACAGGCACACAGCACCAGAATAATGGTAATCGCTGAACCCAGTTTTTTTACGATCTTCAACCGCTGCTCCAGCCAGGTTACCAGAGGACTTGCGATAAAAGCCAGAAACCATCCTATCACAAACGGCATAAAATAGATTAATGCCCGGATTCCCAGATATATAAATAATATGGTTCCTATCAGACTGAATACCAGACTTACCAGAACCTTCCAGTAAGGCCGGTTGTCGTTCAATCTTTCCCTGACGCTCATCTGCATCTATTCCACCTCTTTTTTCTCAAGAAACTCTGTCTCCACCAGTTCCCAGATCTCGTCCCGTCCCTGTTTTGTCTCTGCCGAAAACGGGATTACTCTTGTTCCCGGAATCAGGTTCAATCCCTGTTTCACCATTTTCACATGTTTATCCACCTGACTTCTTTTCAGTTTGTCAAGCTTGGTTGCAATGATGATCGGATGATATCCCTGTTCCACGACCCAGTCATACATCATTTTATCATTTGCAGAAGGCTCATGACGGATATCGATCAGAAGAAATACTGCTTTCAGCTGTTTGGAATTATGAAGGTAACTCTCAATCATCTGTCCCCATTTCATCTTCTCCTTCTCGGATACTTTCGCATATCCATATCCGGGAAGATCCACCAGGTACATTTCATCATTAATATTATAAAAATTGATCGTCTGGGTCTTTCCCGGTGTGGCGGATGTTCTGGCAAATGATTTCCGGTTCATCAGCGCATTAATAAGGGAAGACTTCCCTACGTTGGATTTTCCCGCAAATGCAATCTCCGGCTTATCATTTTCAGGAAGTTTACTGGTAATTCCGCATACTGTTTCCAGATTCAGACTTCTGATTATCATAATGTTGCTCCTTTCTTTCCGCAAGCGGTATTGTATTTATTCGCAGATAAGCGCTTTCTCAAGCACTTCCTTCATGTGAGATACCGGGATGATCTCCAGCCCCTTTGTGATTTCTCCGGATAATTCTTCCACATTTTTTTCATTTTCCTTCGGCACCAGTACCGTCTTCATCCCGGCACTCTTGGCTGCAAGAAGCTTTTCCTTCAGCCCTCCAATCGGAAGTACCCGGCCACGGAGGGTGATCTCACCGGTCATGGCGATATCGGCACGTACCTTTTTCTCTGTAATGGCAGACAGCATTGCCGTTGCCATGGTAATTCCCGCAGACGGTCCATCCTTTGGAACAGCCCCCTCCGGAATATGTATATGTATATCATGTTTCTCAAAGAAATCATCGTCAATACCGTAATTTCTGCTCACAGAACGAATATAGCTGATACCGGTTCTGGCAGATTCCTTCATCACATCTCCAAGCTGTCCGGTCAGCATGATTTCTCCCTTGCCCGGCATTACATTCACCTCTATCTGGAGAGTATCACCTCCCACACTGGTCCATGCAAGCCCGCGCACAATTCCCACCTCATCCGTCAGATTTGCCATCTGGTAGGTGTACAGCTCCCGTCCCAGATATTTATGCAGGTTTGTTTCTGTCACACGGATTTTCTTTCTTCCTTCCTCCAGGATTTCTCTGGCTGCCTTCCGGCAAATATCACCGATCTTGCGTTCCAGCTGACGAACACCGGCTTCCTTTGTATAATTTCTGGCCATTTTCCATACTGCGCCCTTACTGATAGACAGCTGCTCCGGTGTGAGTCCGTGCTTGTCAAGCTGCTTGGGGATCAGATGCTCCATCGCAATATGAAGCTTCTCGTTCTCCGTATAACTGCTGACCTCGATTACTTCCATTCTGTCAAGAAGAGGTCTTGGAATAGTCTGGAGCGTATTCGCCGTTGTAACAAAAAGCACTTCCGACAGATCCATAGGCACTTCCAGATAGTGATCACGGAACTTGTGATTCTGCTCACTGTCCAGCACCTCCAGAAGGGCGGAAAATGTATCTCCCTTATAATCAGAGCTTACCTTATCAATCTCGTCAAGAAGCATAAGCGGGTTCTTGACCCCGGCACTTTTGAGACCATTGGCGATGCGCCCCGGCATGGCTCCTACATAGGTTTTTCTGTGACCGCGGATCTCCGCCTCATCCCTCACGCCTCCGAGAGAAATGCGCACATATGGTTTTTTCAGCGCTTTCGCCAGAGATTTTGCAATAGAAGTTTTACCGGTTCCCGGCGGTCCCACAAGACAAAGTATAGGACTCTCACCCTTTCTGGTCAGCGTACGGACAGCCAGAAATTCCAGCACCCGTTCCTTCACTTTTTCCAGTCCATAATGCTCTTTATCAAGAAGTTCTTTTGCATATCCGATATCCTCATGATCTTCAACCATCTTATCCCATGGCATTTCCAGCATAGTCTCAATATAGGTACGCAACACTCCACTCTCTGCCGGGCTCTGCATGGAGCTTTTAAATCGGTTAATTTCTTTCGTCAGTTTATCCTTTACTTCCTGCGATGCCTCCAGCTTTTCTGTTGCAGCCTGAAACTCCTCTGCGTCTGATACCGTGTTATCCTCGCCAAGCTCTTCCCGAATCAGCTTCAGCTGTTCCCTCAGGATATACTCTCTCTGATGCTGATCCACACGTTCTTTTACCTTATTCTGAATGTCCTCTTTTATATCCATGATCTGCATTTCATTGACCAGCTTGAAGGCCAGAAGCTGATAACGATCCAGCACATTGGCTTCCTCCAGAATCTCCTGAAGATCCCGATAATCCAGTGGTACATTCGCGGCAACACTGTCCACGAGTTTCCTGAGATCTGTATATTCACTGATCTGTTTTGCCATATCCTTAGGATATTTCGGCTGACGCATGGTATATTCCAGATAAATTTCCCTCAATCCTCTGGCCATTGCCTCCACATTCGGATTATCCGATTCCATGCCGAATTTTTCTTCTATCTCATCAATATCTTCTATTACTGTAATATTTGCCCGAAGGTAAGGCTCCTGAAACTCTATCACATTTAATTCTGCCCGTTTTTCTCCTGCAATAAGCACCCGCAGAATGTTCTTGGGCAGCTTAATAATCTGCTTAATTACCGCAACAGTACCCACACTGAATACATCTTCCTGTGTCGGTTCTTCTGCATCAATATCCTTTTGTGCAACAAGAAAGATACGCTGTCCTTCTTCCAGCATCGCTTCCTCCACCGCTTTTTTGGAACGTTCTCTACTTACATCAAAATGGATGACCATCTCCGGAAGAACTGTCATTCCCCGGAGCGCAACCATCGGCATACTCCTCACTTCTCTGCTCATCTGTTAAAATCCTCCATTTATTCAAGACTCGCTCGCGAGTCTTGGCGCGGAATTCGGGTCTGCATAGCAGACATATTTCCAATCCGAATTCCTGCGCATCCTCGCGGAGCGTATATCAGATGGGGGATTGAAACCCGCCACTGATACATAATTGCTGCACACCGCCTACAGAGGCGGGAGTCATCCCTCATCTGGTATACAATCGGGGCGGGCACACTTTTACTGCGTGCCCGCCCCAACGATTATGCACTCTCCGTCCTGAGGTCATCATGCTCATAAACTGGATTGTTTCTGCCTTCCACAACATCTCTGGTGATGCGGCAGCTCGTTAAAGTCTCATCCGACGGGGCATGATACATTGTGTCCATCATAATATTTTCTATAATCGCACGGAGTCCTCTAGCACCGGTACGTCTCTTAAGCGTTGTCTCTGCGATAGCCTCCAGTGCATTTTTATCAAATGTCAGTTTTACACCATCTAATTCCAGCATCTTCTGATACTGCTTTACAATCGCATTCTTCGGCTCTGTCAGAATCCTGATCAGGGCTTCTTTATCCAGCATCTCAAGAGACACGGTTACCGGAACACGTCCTACAAGCTCCGGAATCAGTCCGAATTTTACCAGATCCTGTGGAAGCACCTGTTTCAGAAGACGATCGATATTATCTTCATGGTTCTGCGCAATCTCCACATTAAATCCGATAGATTTCTTATCAATTCTGGTCTCAATAATCTTATCGAGTCCTTCAAAAGCACCACCGCAGATAAAAAGAATATTGGTAGTATCAATTTGGATCAGTTCCTGATGCGGGTGCTTTCTTCCTCCCTGAGGAGGTACATTGGCAATTGTCCCCTCTATGATTTTCAAAAGCGCCTGCTGTACGCCCTCGCCGGAGACATCCCTTGTAATAGACGGATTCTCCGATTTTCTTGTAATCTTATCAATCTCATCAATATAAATAATTCCATACTCCGCACGGTCAATGTCACCATCTGCCGCCTGGATAATCTTTAGAAGGATGTTCTCTACGTCCTCGCCCACATATCCGGCCTCTGTCAGAGCCGTGGCATCTGCAATCGCAAACGGAACATTCAGAACTTTTGCCAGTGACTGTGCCAGAAGGGTCTTGCCGCATCCGGTCGGGCCCAGCATCAGAATATTGCTCTTACTAAGCTCCACTCCCAGATTACGCTGCGCCATAATACGTTTATAGTGATTGTACACAGCAACGGACAGTACTTTTTTTGCTTCTTCCTGACCGATTACATATTCATCGAGAAATGCTTTTATTTCTTCCGGTTTTAAAAGATTAATATCATCGAAAGGATTCGCATTTCTATTGCGTTCATATTCTAATTCTTCCTCGATAATCTCCGCGCATACGTCCACACACTCATCACAGATAAAGACTCCGTCCGGACCAGCGATCAGCTTTCTCACCTGACTCTGGGGCTTCTTACAAAAAGAGCATCTGATATGATCGTCATTTCTTCCCGCCATTTATTTCCACCTCTCATATTATTCTGAAGGAACAGTTACGAATTTTTTATTATAGACACAAAGGGCAGATAAGCAAAACAAGTTTTTTACCTACCCGCCCCCTGCTTTATTTACGGTTTTTAATCACCTCATCAACCAGGCCATAAGCCTTTGCCTCTTCTGCAGACATAAAATTATCTCTTTCTGTATCACGCTGGATTACTTCCAGAGGCTGTCCTGTGTTTTCTGCCAGAATCTGGTTCAGTCTCTGACGAATCTTCAGGATATGCTCTGCTGCGATCTGAATCTCAGTTGCCTGTCCCTGTGCACCGCCGGACGGCTGATGAATCATAATCTCTGAATTCGGCATTGCAAACCGTTTACCTTTTGCTCCTCCTGACAAAAGGAATGAGCCCATGCTCGCTGCCATACCCATACAATAGGTAGCTACATCGCATTTGATATACTGCATGGTATCATAAATTGCAAGTCCTGCTGTTACAGAACCTCCCGGACTGTTAATGTACAGATGGATATCCTTTTCCGGATCCTCTGCTTCCAGAAAAAGAAGCTGTGCAACAATAATATTGGCAGCAACATCTGTCACTTCCTCACCAAGGAAAATAATTCTGTCCTTCAATAATCTTGAATAAATGTCGTAGGAGCGCTCTCCACGACTGGTCTGTTCAACGACATATGGTACTAAACTCATATTACACGCCTCCTGTTCACTTTGCTGCAATTGGTCTCTGATCCTACTGTTCTTCAGCATTCTCTACCAGGAATGTTACTGCTTCCTGAACTGCCATATCTTCTTTCATCTGTTTCTTTTCAGCTTCGCCCATGAATTCTTTCAGCTTATCTGCTTCCATCTTATAAGCTTCTGCCATCTTAGCGATCTCTTCATCCAGCTTCTCATCGCTGATTTCAATATTCTCAGCCTTAGCAATTGCTTCCAGTACAAGACGTGTCTGGATGCGCTTCAGAGCCTGCGGACGTAAGTCTTCCATCATTTTCTCAGCTGTAAGTCCTGTAAACTGGAAATACTGCTCCATAGTCAGTCCCTGCTGCATCATTCTCTGTGCAAAATCATCTGCCATCTGACGAACCTGTGTATCAAGCATAGCATCCGGAATCTCCATAGTTGCATTAGCAACTGCCTGCTCTACAGCCTGATCTTCCTTCTTAGCCTTACCGTCTGCTTCTTTCTGTGCTTTGATCTTAGCCTTTACATCAGCTTTATACTCTTCCAGTGTATCAAACTCAGATACCTCTGCTGCAAACTCGTCATCGATCTCCGGCAGTTCTTTTGCCTTGATCTCATGTACAGTACACTTAAATACAGCCGGTTTTCCCTTCAGATCTTCTGCATGGTAATCTTCCGGGAATGTTACATTCACTTCTACTTCTTTTCCGGATTCAGCGCCGACTAACTGCTCCTCAAATCCCGGAATAAAGGAACCGGAACCGATTGTAAGCGGATAATTCTCGCCTTTTCCACCCTCGAATGCAACTCCGTCAACAAATCCTTCGAAATCAAGAACAACCTCATCGCCATCCTGTACCGCACGGTCCTCAACAACGATAGTTCTTGCATTCTTCTCAGCTTCTTCCTGGATCTTAGCATCTACTTCCTTCTGAGTTACACGGTTAGATACTTTGTCAACCTTCAATCCTTTGTATTCTCCCAGTGTTACTTCCGGCTTTGTTGCAACTTCTGCTGTAAAGATGAACGGTTTGCCCTTCTCGATCTGTACAACATCGATCTTCGGCTGTGATACAATATCCAGTTCACACTCATCGTATGCATCTGCATATGCCTTCGGAATCAGAGCATTTGCTGCATCATCATAAAAGATCTCCGGTCCGTACATCTTCTCGATCATCTGACGCGGAACTTTTCCTTTACGGAATCCCGGGATGTTGATTTTGGACTTCTGTTTGTTGTACGCACTCTGGAGTGCTTTTTCTAAATCATCTGCGGAAACTTCAATCGTAAGTTTCGCCATGTTTTTCTCTAACTTTTCTACCTGTAAACTCATTCTTCATTTCCTCCTATTTCTATCTTGCCTTCCGGTAGCATAAACGGCAAGCATTCTACATACACTCATTAGATGATTATATCATAAATCTTTGCTGTTGGCTAGATATGAATTATATTTTCCCGGTAAAAAGGATAGAATCAGCAATTTCTTCCGCATCTTCACGCCCCATCAGTACTTCTGTCAGCTTCAGGGCAAATTCAATAGCAGTGCCCATACCTCTGCCTGTAATAATGTTGCCATCACGAACTACCGGCATCTTCATGATCACAGCCCCGAGAAGCTTATCCTCTACCGTCGGATAGCAGGCAGCTCTCTTTCCTTTCAGAAGTCCCATTCCTCCGAGAATACTCGGAGCTGCACAGATGGCTCCCACAAATTTTCCATTATCAGCAAAATCTTTTACAACCCTGCGAACCCCTTCATGCTCATTCAGATGAGTCGTTCCCGGCAGTCCCCCCGGAAGCACTACCATGTCAAATTCTGCAAAGTTCACTTCCTCAAACAGGTCTTCGGTCTGCACATTGATTCCGTGTGCTCCATGTACTATATAATCCTCTGTAATAGATACGGTATCCACATATACTCTGTCACGCCGTAAAATATCCACTACTGTTAACGCTTCTATTTCTTCAAAACCATCTGCAAGTAAAACTGCTACTTTTTTCATGTTCTTCCTCCTTAAAATCATCTCAAAACCATGCTATAATCAATAGTAACAAACAACTTATGAAAATGCAATCTGAAAGGAGACTAAACCATGGAAATCGAGCGTAAATTCCTGATTTCTTCCCTGCCGGGCAACCTGAACATAACGTCAACCCACATCATGGAGCAGGGTTATCTGAATACAGACCCGGTGGTACGCATCCGCCGTGACAACGATGATTATATCCTGACCTACAAATCCAAAGGGCTGATGGTTCGGGAAGAGTATAACCTTCCCCTGAATGAAAAGGCATATGAGCACCTGAAGACAAAGGTTGACGGAAGACTCATCAGCAAGACCCGTCATGTAATACCCCTGACTGACACATTGAATATAGAACTGGACATTTTCCATGGGGATCTGGAGCCGCTGATGCTGGCAGAAGTAGAATTCCCGGATGAAGAGACTGCTCTCGCATTCGTTCCCCCGGAATGGTTCGGGGAGGATGTGACATTTTCCACTGAATATCACAACAGTACATTGAGCAAAATGTAGCATAGCAACTATTTGTTGCTATTTATAATATTGCTATGTTTTGTTGCATAATTATCCATTTAATCGGTAAATTGTTATACTGAGTTCAAAAGGAATGGAGGTATGGCAATGCCGAATATACAGCTTGCGAATAATCTGCGCTACTTAAGAAAACTGAATAATATGACTCAGGATGATTTAAGCGCCGCTCTTAACATTTCCAGACAGGCTTATTCAAATTATGAGAACAGCAAGCGCACCCCGGATCTTGATTCTCTGATACGGTTATCCGGCATTTTTCATGTATCGTTGGATAAACTGGTAAATGAAAACCTTGCTTCTCCTTCCCAATTGATTAAAGAAACTTCCGAACCCTACTACATGGCAATCGATACACAGACCAGCAATACACTCTATTTGACAGAAGCCGAAACAAAGTTGATTTCAGGCTACCGCTCTCTATCTGAGGATAACAGGTGTATTCTCAATGGTTTTATAAAAGCGAATACTTAATAATTCAAAAAAAGAGAAGATATCCACACATCCGGGATTCTTCTCTTTTGTTATCTTCTATTCCGTTAATGCAAACCCATCATGTACTGCATTTACCGCTTTATCAATATCTTTCTCATCGACCAGAACGGTGATTCTGATCTCGGATGTGGAAATCATGTTAATATTTACTCTGGAATTAAAGAGAGACTCAAACATCTTTGCAGCCACACCAGGGTTACTCATCATGCCGGCTCCTACTACGGAAAGCTTTGCAACATGATCATTGAATGTAATTTCCTGAATTGTGAGTGCTTCTTTATGTTCCTCCAGAACTGCCAGTGCATCCTTCAAGTCGTCCTGAGATACTGTAAAGGAGATGTCCTTGGTTCCCTCACGTCCTACTGACTGCAGGATAATGTCTACATTGATATTATTTCTTGCAAGCGTATTGAAAATCTTGAAAGCTGTTCCCGGTTTATCTTCTACTCCGATAACAGAGATTCTTGCAGTATTCTTATCGGCAGCAACGCCTGTGATCAACATTTTTTCCATCTTTACCTTCTCCTTGATTATTGTACCTTCTGAACGGTTCAGACTGGATCTTACCACCAGCTCAACCCCATATTTCTTAGCCATCTCCACCGAACGATTATGCAGCACCTTGGCACCCAGAGTTGCCAGCTCCAGCATCTCATCGTATGTGACCTCATCCAGTTTCATCGCATTCTTAACTACGCGCGGATCTGCGGTATATACACCGTCTACATCTGTATAAATCTCACATTTGTCTGCATGGAGCACTGCTGCCAGCGCCACTGCCGTAGTGTCAGAACCTCCACGTCCCAGAGTGGTAATATCATCATATTTATTCACGCCCTGGAATCCCGTAACAATTACAATTTTTCTGGAATCCAGCTCATGTTGGATACGATCTGTATCAATTCTCTTGAATCTTGCATTTCCATATCTGGATGTAGAATGCATCTGTACCTGAAATGCATTCAGTGACACTGCGGGCACATCCATAGACTGCATAGCCATAGCCATAAGGGCTACGGATACCTGCTCTCCCGTGGTCAGTAGCATATCCAGTTCTCTCTTCTTTGGTTCCGGGTTAATACTGTGAGCCAGTTCAATCAAATCATCCGTTGTGTCTCCCATTGCAGAAAGCACGACTACAACATCGTGCCCTGCTCTGTAATCCTCCACACAACGATTCGCTACATTAAAAATACGTTCTTTATCAGCCACTGAGCTTCCGCCGAATTTCTTTACAATTAACATGTCTCCTCCTCCAGCAGATGTTCGATCAGCCGATAGCCATCCGGCCAACGTTCCTCACTCTTTGCTGCTTCTTTTTCATTATATTCTGTAATTCCTGCCACTGCCTTTCTGCTGTCATAAAGCAGATAAGGAATCGGCTCTCCTGTGTGAGTTCTGACGCAGATCGGAGTCGGATGATCCGGGAGTACCAGAATTCGATATTCCTCGCCGGCCTTCTCTAATCCGTCAACAATTGGTCCCAGCACCCGGCCATCTACATTCTCAATAGCCTGGATCTTGTCTGTAATACTTCCCTGATGTCCCATTTCATCCGGTGCCTCTACATGTACATATGCGAAATCATATCCATCCTTTGTCAAAGCATCTACTGCTGCCTGCGCTTTGCCTTCGTAATTCGTATGTAAACCGCCATTGGCTCCTTCTACCAGGACCTTATCCATGCCTGCACCTACAGCAATTCCCTTTAACAGATCCACTGCCGAGATCATGACACCCTTCTTACCGGTCTTTTCTTCAAAAGAAGTAAGTGCAGGTCTGGTTCCGGCACCCCAGAACCATGCGGAATTGGCCGGATTCAGTCCTTTCTTACGGCGTTCCTCATTGATTGGATGATGCTCCAGAATCTCATAGCTCTTTTCCATCATCTCACGAAGCACTGCATCTTTCGGAAGATAATCTCCAATCCTTCTGGTTAAAATATCATGAGGAGGAGTCAGTTCTACTACCTGACCCTGCTTCCAGATCAGAAGATGTCTGTAGCTGGTTCCCACATAGAACTCATATCCTTCCCTTGCAAGTCCTTCTTTCAGGGCCTCCACAAGAACAGCTGCATCTTCGGTACTGATCTCATCCGAACTGTGGTCGATAATGGTACGATTCTCATAAGCTCCCTCTTCTTCAGAAAGAGTTACAATATTACACCGGAATGACACATCATCTGCTGCCATATCCACACCGATACTCAACGCCTCCAGCGGAGAGCGTCCGGTATAATAAATCTTCGGATCATATCCCATTACAGAAAGATTGGCTGTATCACTTCCCGGAGCCATTCCCTCCGGCACCATAGCTGCCATTCCAATCTCTGCATTTACAGCAAGTCGATCCATCACCGGAGTTTTTGCTGCCTCCAGTGTGGTCTTCCCACCCAGTTCCTCAAGCGGTCTTCCCGCCATTCCATCACTCAGTACAATTACGTATTTCATAGCTGTCTCCTCATTCCTTCGCGTTTCTGTCTGAATTCCTGCCCCTCGGCAGGATGCCTGTCTAATCCTCTACACGAATCATGGCTTTGATTACTGCCGGGCATTCCTTTGCTTTCTCTTCATATACACCCTCCGGCATCTTCTCTGTCACGAATCCGAATTCTCCATCTACCCCTTCTGCCTTCACAAACTGAACCATACCAAAGGCGTTGATGATCTGTTCCTGCCATTCATCCACAGAACCTTCCACTCTCACGAAGAAGCGTCTGCTGACATCATTCTTATCTTCCAGAACAAGCTTATCTGCGCTCCACATAACTCCAAGATTCCGATCCAGATTCTTTGCTTCTTCTACTATATCACCAACAACAGCACTTGCAGTCGGGAGTTTTCCTGCACCACTGCCATAGAACATCGCATCACCAAGCATATTTCCATGAACAAATACAGAATTAAACACACCATTCACACTGAACAACGGATGCTCTCCACGCAGCAGACACGGACAAACAATTGCATTCAGCTTATCTCCCTCTCTCTTACAGGAAGCAAGCAGCTTAATTGTCATACCCATAGCCTTGGCATATTTCATATCCTCTGTTGTGATCTTTGTAATACCTTCACAGTAAATATCTTCAAAATCTACCTGATGACCGGAAATGATGGAAGAAAGAATTGCAATCTTACGGCATGCGTCATGTCCTTCCACATCTGCCTCCGGATTGCGCTCTGCATATCCATTTTCCTGAGCTTCCTTCAGAACCTCATCATAGTCTGCTCCTTCATAGAACATCTTTGTCATCATATAGTTGGTAGTTCCGTTCAGAATACCGGTAATCTCCTCAATCTCATCTCCGGTAAGAGAAGAATGCAGCGGGCGCAGAATCGGAATTCCACCTCCCACACTCGCCTCAAAGAGAAAGTTGATATTCTTTTCCTTCGCAATCTTAAGAAGCTCGGCACCATGCTTAGCCACCAGCGCCTTATTGGAAGTTGCCACACTTTTGCCTGCTTCCAGACATCTTTTAACAAATGTATAGGCAGGCTCTATTCCTCCCATAACCTCTACAACAATCTTTACATCCTCGTCGCCCACAACCTGTTCAAAATCATGGGTAAGCACTTCATTAACCGGGTCTCCCGGAAACTCCTTCAAATCCAGAACATATTTTATGCGAAGCTCTTCTCCAACCCTCTGGTCAATCAGTTTCTGATTGGTCCGGATTACTTCCACAACTCCTGATCCAACTGTTCCATATCCAAGTACTGCTATATTTACCATAATTCCTCCCTTTGTATCCCTTTCTAGTTAGTCTGTTTCAGGTAAGCATTGATAAACGGATCCAGTGCACCGTCCAGCACTGCCGTGACATTACCACTCTCCTCGCCCGTCCGATGGTCTTTGACCAGAGTATAGGGCTGCATTACATAAGAGCGTATCTGGTTACCAAACCCGATTTCCTTTACCTCGCCGCGGATGTCGGATACCTTATCCGCCTGCTCCTGCTCTTTCAAAAGCGTCAGCTTCGCCTTCAGCATCTGCATAGCTTTCTCTTTATTATGATGCTGTGACCGCTCATTCTGGCACTGCACCACGATTCCGGTAGGCAGATGGGTTATCCGGATAGCCGAAGATGTCTTATTGACATGCTGTCCCCCCGCACCGCTCGCCCGGTAAGTATCAATTTTCAAGTCATCATCTGCAATCTCAATATCGATGTCATCCTCAATATCAGGTACCACGTCACAGGAGGCAAATGATGTCTGCCGTTTGCCTGCCGCATTAAATGGAGAAATACGCACCAGCCGGTGCACGCCTTTCTCAGATTTGAGATACCCATAGGCGTTCTCTCCGCTGACCTCGAATGTAACATTCTTAATTCCTGTAATATCTCCAGGCAGATAATCCAGCACCTGTATTCCAAAACCTTTCTGCTCTGCCCATCGATTATACATACGGTAAAGCATGCTGGCCCAGTCACAGGATTCTGTACCGCCTGCCCCTGCGTGCAGCGTCACAATTGCATTATATTTATCATATTCACCTGACAGCAAAGTCTGAATACGAAGTTTCTCATAAGCATCCTCAAACTTCTGAATATCTTTCTCTATCTCCGGAATCATGGAGGCGTCCTCTTCCTCGTATGCCATCTCCAGAAGAACTTCCAGATCTTCATAAGCCCCATAAAGACTATGAATCGTCTCCAGCCCGTCCTTCAGACTCTTCAGTTCCTTCATGACATGCTGGGAATTCTCCGCATCATCCCAGAATCCCGGTTCCTCTATCTTTCGCTCCAGCTCTTCTAATCTGTGTTCCCTGCCAGGGATGTCAAAGTGAATCCCTCATTTCAGCAAGAGGTTCCACATAAGAGCTTAAGATACTTTTAAACTGATCCAGTTCAACCACTTTCCCACCTCTTTCTATCTGTTATATTTTAAAAATTCCTACTTGCGTCCGCAGCACTGTTTATATTTCTTACCGCTTCCGCACGGACATGGATCATTCGGATAAATCTTTTTATTCTCGCGTTTCTTCGGTGCCTTAGCCACACTGTCATCCTTATTGGTTCCGGTTACTTTGGCAACCTGCTCACGCTCTACCTTCTGTTCCACTTTAATATGGAAGAGTGTACGAATGGTCTCTGCCGTAATGGCTTTCGTCATATCATCAAACATCTGGTAGCCCAGCATCTTGTATTCCACCTTCGGATCGCGCTGTCCATATGCCTGCAGCCCAATTCCCTGACGAAGCTGGTCCATATCATCAATATGAGCCATCCATTTTCCATCAATAACTTTAAGAAGGACCACTCGCTCAATCTCACGCAGATGCTCGATCTCCGGAAATTCTGTCTCTTTCTCCTCGTAAGCCTTTACTGCACGCTCTTTCAGCATATGCTTTAATTCCTTCTGACGCATGTCCACAACCTCTTCCGGTGTAACAGGCTTCATTGGAATCGTAGAGTGGAGACTTACATTCAGCTCTGTCAGATCCCAGTCTTCCGAATCAGTATCCGGAGATATTGTAGTATCTACCAGATTTTCCACATACTCATTAATCATATGGTAAATGGAATCTCTCATACTCATTCCATCCAGAACCTTGCGTCTTTCCTCGTAAATAATCTCTCTCTGTTCATTCATAACCTGGTCATATTCTAACAGGTTCTTACGAATTCCAAAGTTGTTATTCTCAATCTTCTCCTGTGCTTTTTCGATTGCGCTGGTCAGCATCTTATGCTCGATCTGCTCACCATCTTCCACACCAAGGGCATTAAATACATTCATCAGCTTTTCTGAACCGAAGAGACGCATCAGATCGTCCTCCAGAGAAATGTAGAAACGGGATTCTCCCGGATCTCCCTGACGTCCGGAACGTCCGCGGAGCTGATTATCAATACGTCTGGATTCATGACGCTCCGTACCGATGATCTTAAGTCCTCCTGCTTCTCTTGCCGCATCGTCAAGCTTAATATCCGTACCACGTCCGGCCATATTTGTAGCAATGGTAACTGCTCCGTGCTGTCCTGCCTGAGCTACGATCTCAGCCTCCATCTCATGGAACTTGGCATTCAGTACGTTATGCTTGATTCCGCGTTTCTTAAGCATGCCGCTTAACAGTTCAGATACTTCAATAGTAATGGTACCGACCAGAACCGGCTGTCCTTTTGCGTGAGCTGCTTCCACCTCGTCACAGACAGCACGGAACTTCTCTTTCTGCGTCTTATATACCGCATCCTCCATATCTACACGGATTACCGGAACATTAGTCGGGATCTCAATTACGTCCATACCGTAAATCTCACGGAACTCCTTTTCCTCCGTAAGAGCTGTACCGGTCATACCACATTTTTTCTCAAATTTATTAAACAGATTCTGGAATGTGATGGTAGCCAGAGTTCTGCTTTCTCTCTTTACCTTCACATGCTCCTTCGCCTCGATTGCCTGATGAAGACCATCCGAATAACGGCGTCCCGGCATAATACGTCCGGTAAATTCGTCAACGATCAGTACCTCATCATCTTTTACCACGTAATCCTGGTCACGGAACATCAGATTATGCGCACGCAGAGCCAGAATAATATTATGCTGGATCTCCAGATTCTCCGGATCGGCCAGATTCTCAATATGGAAGAATTTCTCAACCTTTTTTACACCATCCTCGGTAAGATTGATGTTCTTCTCCTTCTCATTTACGATAAAGTCTCCCGTCTCCTCAATATCCTCTCCCATGATGGCATTGATCTTGGAAAACTCACCGCTTGCCTCACCACGCTCCAGCTGGCGGGCAAGAATATCACAGGCTTCATACAGTTTTGTGGATTTGCCGCTCTGTCCGGAAATGATCAGAGGGGTTCTCGCCTCATCAATAAGAACGGAGTCTACCTCGTCAATAATGGCATACTTGAGGCCTCTCTGAACAAGCTGCTCTTTGTAGATCACCATATTATCTCTCAGGTAGTCAAATCCAAGTTCATTATTGGTCACATAGGTAATATCGCAATTATATGCTGCCCGACGTTCATCATTATCCATGCCATTCAATACCACGCCGACCTTCAGTCCCAGGAATTCATGAACCTGTCCCATCCACTCAGCGTCACGTTTTGCCAGATAATCATTGACCGTTACCACGTGCACACCTTCACCGGTAAGCGCATTTAAATATGCCGGGAGTGTGGAAACCAGGGTCTTACCTTCACCGGTTCTCATCTCAGAAATACGTCCCTGATGCAGGATAATACCACCAATGAGCTGTACCCGGTAATGGCGCATGCCCAGAACACGGGTTGCCGCCTCACGCACAACCGCAAATGCTTCCGGAAGGATATCATCCAGCGTCTCTCCTTTGGACAGACGCTCTTTAAACTCACGGGTCTTGTCCCGCAGTTCACTGTCTGAAAGCTGTTCCATCTGTGGTCCCAACGCCTCGATATTGTCAACAATTGGATAAATTCTCTTCAATTCATTCTCACTATGTGTTCCGAATAACTTCTGTATTAAACCCATGCTTTTTATTTACTCCTTATACTATTCTAAGGAATGACATCCGATCCTTATGTTTCGTAATGCCATCCCTCCGTTAAGATTAACTCTAAGCAACATTCTATCACTATCCATCGTGCAATTCAAGAAGAAGCTGCATCTCCTCACATACAATGCTTTATCTCCTCATAAGGGATCGTTCCGCCGAACAAATCCAGTGCGCTTCCGATTGTAATATCCAGACACCCATCACTGATGTTCCTGAACCTCTCAAGGTCTTCCAGGGAACCGATCCCTCCCGCATATGTAACAGAAATTCCCGGATGTTCTCTGACCGCTTCGGTCAGTATCTCCACCAGATTTTCTTCCACACCGGCAGACTTTCCTTCTGCATCTACTCCGTGAACCAGAAATTCATCGCAGTATTCCGCCAGTATCTCCAGTGTTGACACCTCCAGCTTCACATCCGTAAATGTCTGCCAGCGGTTGGTCACAATATAATATCCTCCGTCTTTTTTCCGGCAGCTTAAATCCAGAACCAGATGCTCTTTTCCCACAGTCTCTTTCAGTTTATGCAGATTTTCCCATCGAATCTCTCCATTTTGAAACACATAGGAAGTGACGATCACATGGCTTGCACCTGCTTCCAGATACTCTCCGGCATTGTCCGCCGTAATGCCGCCACCGATCTGCATACCACCCGGCCAGGTTTCAAGAGCTTTCATTGCCTGTTCCCTGGTGGCCTGATAATATTCGGAAGAAGGGGGATTTAATAATATGATATGTCCTCCCCGAAGCCCGTCCTTTTTGTAAAGCTCTGCATAAAATGTGCTGTCATACTCCGAAGCAAAATTTTCATCCGCACTGTCGCCCGCGTCCTTCAGACTTCCTCCTACAATCTGTTTCACCTTTCCATTATGTATATCGATACAAGGTCTGAATCTCATAACTGTCTCCCTCAACACTTTACCACAGGCAGTTTCGAAAATCTGCCTGTGGCAAAATGATTTCTGTATTACTTATTGTTAATTGTATTGTCTGTTCTGTCGTTAGTGCCATTGCCGTCAATATCATTTCCGATATCCTCAGCGCCATCCCGGATATCATCGCCGATCTCATCGGCAATTCCTGTACCGTTATTGGTATTGTCGGTATTGTTATTATTGACGCCATTTGTATCGGTATTGCCGTTTGTGGCATCATTTGCCTTGGTGCCATTGGTATCGTTCGTATTCTGACCCGCAGAATTATTTCCCGCCACATTATCATCAGCATTATTATTACTTCCGCAGGCTGTCAGGCTTCCAAGTACTCCTACACACATCAGCACCAGCATTAATTTTTTGAACTGTTTCATCTTTTTCTCCCTTTCATGTATTTATAATCAAGTATTACTTGTCATCTGTAATATTTGCAGATTCCCAAATTCTATACTCTTACACAAAAGGAAGTTTTTTCTATATTTTTTCTTTTATCATACCACTGCGGTAAGCCTCAAGTAAAAGTTCCAGATCCTGGATACGCTCTTTTATTTCTTTTCCCGTATCTGTATCTTCCACCCGTTTTCGTGCCAGAACCCGTTTTATGACAATACTGTCAGAGTGAATATCACTCTCCTTCTCAATAGCTGCTTCTGTCGACTCAAACGGATCATGGGCCGCCAGAATCAGTCCATAGGAATTATAAATCAATGTATACCCGGCAATTCCCGTTTCTTTCTGATATGCCTTTGAAAAGCCTCCATCAATAACAAGTACTTTACCGCCGCATTTGATAGGGCTTTCACCATTTTTGCTCTTTACCGGGACATGTCCGTTGACAATATGTGCACACTCGGACTCCAGACCAAATTCTTCCATAATACTGTCCACTACTTTTTCATTTTCCAGCATAGAATAATACGGATTCTTTTTCTCTTTATGAGTCTCTTTCTCTGCCAGGAAATATCGCTCAAAAGTAGCCATCTTATCCTTTCCGAATAACGGAGAATTTTCATGAAGCCATATGTACCACATCATGTCTTTTCCGCGTTCCTTTTCTTTGGGATCCACAGCAAAGAACCCTTTTCTCACATAGCTTTCCAACGCCTCATAAAGCGCCTTGCCCTTATATGTTTTTCCATAAATACGTACAGACTTCATGCTGCCGTCTTCGTTAAGAGGCACACAGCCATGGTATAAAAGGTTATTATTGAATACCTTATACAGACCACCCTTATTCAGCAGAAATCTCATATGCTCCTGCAGCTTTCCACAGTTCAGGAATGCACGCTCCAGACGCTCCATAATATCCTCTTCCTCTTTCGTGAGCATATACGGATGCTTCGGATCAATTGTCGGAAAATTCTTATCTAACAGCTCATATATTTTTCCATCAATCTCAATCGTTCCTTTTTCATAATCAATGTGGTGAAGAAGATTCCTGCTCTCCATCTTAAATCCCGGATTTTTCCGAATAATCTGACCCTCCACCTTGAACTGGATAATAGAGATTGCTTTATGCATTTTAATTTCCATCTCTTTTTCCTGAGCGGTATAACTGCTGGTACCCTTCAGTCCAAAGCACTGGCACGGATCATCCGCATAGGTAGAAATGGCAAAGGTCGCCAGCGGAAGCAGATTGATCCCATATCCATCCTCCAGAATGTCAAGATTCCCATATCTTGCACAGATACGGATCACATTCGCAATACAGCCTCTCTGTCCGGCCGCAGCTCCCATCCACAGCACGTCATGATTTCCCCACTGAATATCCACACTGTGGTGTTTCATAAGCTTTTCCATAATAATATGAGGACCAGGACCTCTGTCATAAATATCCCCGACAATATGCAGATGATCCACGATCAGCCTCTGGATCAGCTCACTGAGCGCAACGATAAATTCCTCCGCACGGCGCACCCGGATAATCGTATTTACAATTTCATTATAATAGGATTCTTTATCCGTAAGCTCCGCTTTCTCCGTAATCAGCTCTTCAATGACATAAGCAAAATCTTTGGGCAGTGCCTTCCTGACTTTGGAACGGGTATATTTGCTTGCCGTCCTCTTACACACCTCGATCAAACGATACAGCGTAATCTTATACCAGTCCTCCATGTTGCTCTCTTCTTTTTTGACCCGGTCCATCTTCTCTCTCGGATAATAAATAAGAGTAGCAAGGGCCTGCTTATCCCTGCTACTCATAGTATTACCAAAAACATCGTCAATTTTTCGACGAACGGAACCTGAACCATTCTTAAGGACATGGGAAAACGCCTCATATTCCCCATGAATATCCGTCAGAAAATGTTCTGTGCCTTTCGGCAGGTTCAGTATCGCCTGAAGATTAATCACTTCTGTCGATGCCTGAGCGATGGTCGGATAAAGTTCTGAAAGCCTCTGTAAATATTTGAATTTCAGTTCTTCCATCTTCCTTCCACTCCTCTTCTTATAAGTTGATTACATCTGACATATCATACCAGCCAGCCGGTTTACCCGCAAGAAACTTGGATGCCTCCACAGCTCCTTTTCCAAAGATTGCTTTAGAATACGCAGTGTGCTTAAACTCGATCACTTCATCATTACCTGCGTAAATCACTTCATGCTCTCCAACGATGGTTCCTCCGCGTACAGCAGAAATGCCGATTTCCTTTGAATCTCTCTTTTTGCGCACCTGACTTCTGTCATAAGTATAGCTGTATGAATCATCCATTGCTTCGTTAATAGAATCTGCCAGTGCAATGGCTGTTCCGCTCGGCGCATCCAGCTTCTGATTATGGTGCTTCTCCACAATCTCAATATCGAATCCGGAAGGAGCCAGTACCTTCGTCGCATCCTTTAAAAGCTTCATCAGCAGATTCACACCCAGAGACATGTTGGCAGATTTCAGAATCGCCACCTTCTTCGAAGCATCCTCAACCTTCTGAAGCTGTTCTTCTGACAGACCGGTAGTACAGAGCACCACCGGAACCTGTTTCTCCACACAATAATCCAGAAGTCCGTCTACAGCAGCAGCATTGGAAAAATCAATCACTACATCCGCCTCGATATCACATTTTTCTACCGACTCAAATACCGGGTAGGGATTCTCTATTCCCATATACCAGTCTACTCCTGCCACGATCTCTACACTCTCATCTGAAGCGATGATCTGACTGATGACCTGGCCCATCCTGCCGTTACAACCGTGCATGATTACCTTTATCATAATGTCGTTTCCTCTCTTATCTCTGTTTCATCTATGTTAGTACGGGGTGGCTCATGCCAGTTTAATTCCAAAATCCTTCATAGCCTGTGCAAGAGATTTTTCATGCTCCGGTGACAGCTCTGTCAATGGCATACGAAGACCTCCGCATTCCATTCCCATCAGGTTCACAGCCTTCTTGACCGGGATCGGATTCACCTCACAGAAAAGCTGCTCAATAAGAGGTATTGCCTTCAACTGAAGATCACATGCCCCTTTCACATCTCCCGCAAAGAACTTTGCACAGATATCATGCGTCTCTCTCGGAGCCACATTGGACAGTACAGAGATTACTCCCTTTCCGCCCAGGGACAGAAGAGGTACGATCTGGTCATCATTTCCGGAATACAGATCAATGTTGCCGTCTGTCAGACTCATGATCCTTGCCACCTGACCGATATTGCCGGATGCCTCTTTCACTCCGACAATGTTATCTACCTCTTTTACCAGTGTTGCCACTGTCTCAGGAGCAATATTCATTCCCGTTCTGCTTGCCACACTGTACATAATAATCGGTGCCTTTGCCTCTGCTGCCACCGCTTTATAATGTGCGATCAGACCATTCTGAGTTGCCTTATTATAATACGGAGTTACCAGAAGCAGTCCGTCTGCTCCATACTCTACTGCCTCTTTTGACATATCAATCGTTGTATATGTAGCATTGGAACCTGTTCCCGCAATAACCGGAATCCTTTTCTTCGTCCGCTCAATTGCAAAACGGATACACTCCATATGCTCCTCTTCGGATAAGGTAGAAGATTCACCGGTAGTTCCACAGATAATAATACTGTCGGTACCATTCTCGCAGTGATAATCTATCAGCTCATCCAATTTGTCATAATTTACACTTCCATCTTCGTGGAATGGTGTGACCAATGCCACGCCTGCACCTGTAAAAATTGCCATCTTGATCCTCCATTTTCCATTTTCTTACTTTAAAAAAGTTTATCATTATTCATATGTAATGTCAATGAAACTCTTGGATGACCGGGGCAGTTTTTTCCCCAGGATGCATTTTTACAGAAATCCTAATCTTCTATACATTCCAGTTTGCTCACAGAAACTTCATATGCCACACGCTTCTGCGTCTCTGTCTCAGAAAGCTTTTTCACATATTCCCTGCTCTGGATTCTTCCCAGCACCTGCACATGCTCTCCCACCTCAAATGATGATGCGAATCTCGCATTACGCCCCCAGCAAATGCACGGAATATAATCCGATTTTCCATATGGCCGGTTTACCGCAAGCAGAAGATCTGCAATTTCTCTTCCCAGCGGAGTTTTCCTGTACACCGGCAGTTTGCAGATATATCCGTCCAGCAAAATAGAATTTGTCCGGGCTCCGTCCGGTTCTTCATCGATAAATGCTACCTCTCTCACAAACACAGATAATATCAGCCGGTTCTTCTGTTCATCGTGCCGGTTGTAGGAGCGGAACTGTCCGCTTGCCATAATAAATTCCCCCGTGTAATCCTGTGTCACATCCATGAGGCGCTCTGAGATCATAAGCGGTATCCGGTCCTCCGAATTACTGAGTCTCTTTACAAGGACATCTACCATGTAAAATCCTTCTCCGAACACCTCGTGGCTGAATGTAAATGCAGAAGCCACTTCTCCCATAATTGTTACCTGATTGTTTTCAATAATCTTATCTGACATAATTGTAAATCTCCCTTCCTCTGAGTCGTATTTTTTAGTTTATTCATTTTCCCCGCAGAGTACTCATAACCTGCCCGGGGTAATACTTAGTCTATGCACCCTGCAGACTGTTTAGAACCATATTTTATATTTTCAAACCATATTTCTTTAATTCTTGTAAATTTCTGAAAATGTGATACACTATATTAGTTATAACATTAAATAGGTAGAAAACAGATAAAGAAAAGGATGAATTAATATGAAGACCAAACGTGAAGATGTCCGCAATATTGCGATTATTGCCCATGTAGACCATGGAAAAACAACGCTGGTAGACGAACTATTAAAGCAGAGCGGTGTTTTCCGAGAAAATCAGGAAGTTGCAGAACGCGTCATGGATTCCAATGATATTGAACGTGAACGTGGTATTACAATCCTGTCCAAAAATACAGCTGTTTACTATAAAGGAACCAAAATTAATATCATAGACACTCCCGGTCATGCCGATTTCGGAGGTGAGGTGGAACGTGTCCTTAAGATGGTAAATGGTGTTATCCTGGTGGTAGATGCCTTCGAGGGCGCTATGCCGCAGACCAAATTCGTATTGAGAAAAGCCCTGGAGCTTCAGCTCCCGGTCATTGTCTGCATTAATAAAATCGATCGTCCGGAAGCACGTCCGGAGGAAGTGATCGACGAAGTTCTGGAACTCTTCATTGACCTGGATGCCTCTGATGAGCAGCTGGAGTGCCCGTTCGTTTACGCTTCTGCCAAGGCCGGATATGCCGTACTGGAGCTGGAAGACGGGCCGGAAAATATGATTCCCCTGTTCGAGACGATCCTGGACTATATTCCGGCACCGGAAGGTGATCCCGATACAGATACCCAGGTACTCATCAGCACCATTGACTATAACGAATACGTAGGCCGTATCGGAATCGGTAAGGTAGACAACGGAACCATTCGCGTCAATCAGGATATGATCGTAGTCAACGAACATGATCCGGAGCGGCGTGAAAAAGTACGCATCAGTAAACTATACGAATTTGATGGATTGGAAAAGGTTGATGTAAAAGAAGCCACCATCGGCTCCATTGTAGCAATTTCCGGTATCTCCGATATTTCCATCGGTGATACCATCTGCTCTCCGGAAAATCCGGTTGCCATCCCGTTCCAGAAAATATCCGAGCCTACCATTGCCATGCAGTTTATGGTAAATGACAGTCCATTTGCCGGTCAGGAAGGAAAATACGTAACCTCCCGCCATATCCGGGATCGTCTGTTCCGGGAATTAAATACGGATGTCAGTCTCCGTGTGGAAGAAACAGACAGTACCGACAGCTACAAGGTATCCGGACGAGGCGAGCTTCATCTCTCCGTCTTAATTGAAAATATGCGCCGTGAGGGATATGAATTTGCAGTAAGTAAGGCAGAGGTTCTGTACAAGCATGATGAAAGAGGCAAGCTGCTTGAACCTATGGAAATTGCCTACATCGATGTACCGGAGGAATTTACCGGTGTTGTTATTGAGAAACTGGGTCAGCGAAAAGGTGAGCTCCGCAACATGGGTACTGCCAGCGGCGGTTACACCCGTATGGAATTCTCCATTCCGGCACGTGGCCTGATTGGATACCGGGGCGATTTTCTGACTGACACCAAGGGTAATGGAATTCTCAACACGGCATTCGACGGATATGCACCATACAAGGGTGATATTCAGTACCGCAAACAGGGTTCTCTTATCGCTTTCGAGACCGGTGAATCCGTCACATACGGACTTTACAGCGCTCAGGAACGCGGAACCTTATTCATTGGACCCGGAGAAAAAGTATATTCCGGCATGGTCATTGGTCAGAATGGAAAGACAGATGATATTGAGGTAAATATCTGCAAGACAAAACACCTGACCAACACCCGTTCCTCCAGTGCAGACGAGGCTCTGCGCCTGACTCCTCCGAGAGTTTTGAGTCTGGAAGAAGCTTTGGATTTCATTGATACCGACGAGCTTCTGGAAGTAACTCCGAAAAATCTGAGAATCCGCAAGAAGATTCTGGATCCAAAGCTTAGAAAACGAAGCAACTACAAACAGGGTTAATTATTTTGAGAGGTTATTATGAGTTTTTTATGGATGCTTGAGGGGATTCGTACCCCTTTTCTGGATCATCTGATGCAATTTGTCACTTATTTAGGACAGGAAATTCCGATTATTGCAGTCATCTGCCTGATATACTGGTGCATGGACAGACGGCTGGCTTACGTACTTGGATTCAGTTTTTTCAGTTCCGGTATCCTGGTTCAGTCTCTGAAAATAACATTCAGGATTCCACGTCCATGGATACTGGATCCGAACTTCCACGCAGTGGAAAGTGCCATCCCCGCTGCCACCGGCTATTCTTTTCCCAGTGGGCACACGCAGGGAGCAACATCACTCTTTTTCCCGCTGGCTCTGAAAGCACGCAGAATATGGCTGAAAACTCTTTGTGTTCTCGCATTTATGCTGATTGGGTTCTCCAGGATGTATCTGGGATGCCACACTCCAAAGGATGTACTGACAGCCATGATAGTCTCTATCGTCTGTTCCTTTTTGATCTGGCATTTTCAGGACTTCCTTATGGAGAACACGACTCACCAGAAAAAGATAGCCATTCTCATGGCTCTTCTTTCTCTGGCATGCGCTGCATATGCAATGATTCTGCTGAAAAGAGGAATCATCACTTCCAACTATGCTGCAGACTGCTGTAAAACAGCAGGCGCCGGTATCGGTTTTGCAGTAGGCTGGTATCTGGAACGTACGAGATTTCATTTTTCCACTGAAACATCTCACCTCTGGCAGCAATTTGTGAAAGTTATAGTCGGTCTAGTCGGCGCTATCCTGTTAAAAGAAGGAATTTCCTTTATTTTAGGCAGTTCTATCTTGGCAAAACTAATGGAATATTTTATACTGGTGTTATGGATACTGGTTATTTACCCGTTTCTGTTCAGCCGTGTTCTGAAGAAACCGGCATAATAATTTCATTGGGAGAAGGATAAAATATGAGAAAATACGTAACCCTGCTACTAACACACCTTGCAAGTATCCTGGAATTTTTCATTTCCATAATGTTGTCCATCGGGATTATCCTGCTTAGTATTCGTCTTGCAGGCTCCCTTTCCAACATTCCCAACCTGGATGTATATCCCAATTATGAGGATCTCCTGGATACCTGCTTTAACCTGATCATCGGCGTAGAGCTGATCCGGATGATGTATTACCACACTCCGGATACTGTTTTCGAGGTACTGTTATTTGCAATTGCAAGACAGATTATCATCGATCACTCTTCCCCCCTTTCCAGCCTGATCGGGGTTTCCGCTATTGCCCTTTTATTTGCCACCAGAAAATTCCTGTTCTGTGAATTTGACCTTTCAGACAAGAATATTTTCCGTGCGTCCACGAAGGTGTATTACGTCAATAAAATCCTGAAACTCTCACTTCCTGATACTGATGAAGAGACTCTTGTAAGTCTGCTGACACAGAAGCTTGAAGAAGAACATACGGATATCGGTGTCGGAGCATGTATTTACTTTAATGATTGTGGTTTGAGAGTTGCGAAAATGCATGAGGGAAAAATTTCCCGAATTGAAGTAATTCGCGCTATACATTAACAGATAAACATGTTATACTGAATATATCAGATAGAACGCAGATAATTTTATAAATTGTCAGATTTTAGTCTTTCTGAAATTACCTCGTAAAGGAGTTGGCAGTATGAAATTTATTATTAGCGGAAAGAACATTGATGTAACACCCGGTCTTAAAAACACAATCCAGAACAAACTTGGAAAACTGGAGAGGTACTTTACTCCGGACACAGAAGTCATCGTTACATTAAGCGTAGAGAAAGAACGTCAGAAAATCGAGGTGACCATTCCCGTCAAGGGCAATCTGATCCGTTCTGAACAGGTCAGCAGTGATATGTATGTATCTATCGATCTTGTAGAAGAGGTTATTGAACGTCAGCTGCGCAAATATAAAAATAAATTAGTTGCCAAGCATCAGGAAAGCGGTGTTTTCCAGCCGGAATTCTTTGAAAAAGAAGAGGCTCCGGAGGAAAACGAAATAAAAATTGTCCGTACAAAGAAATTTGGTATTAAACCTATGTTCCCTGAAGATGCGTGTGTACAGATGGAACTTACAGGACATGATTTCTTTGTATTCTGCAACGCAGAGACAGATGAAGTAAATGTCGTTTACCGCCGTAAAAACGGAACCTTTGGTCTGATCGAACCTGAATTTCAATAAGAGAGCATATTATCCCCCGGAAAACCGGGGGATTTTTTATAAAACCAGTATTTCTTTATTGATTTCCGCATAATAGCAGCTTTCCGCCTCTCCAAACTGCACTTTCCCATTCGTTCCTTCTATCAGCGCGTCTGTCACCTGCTCCTTTTGCACAGCCGGAATAACCAGCTGCATCTCCACTTTATCTGTATAAACAGTATCCAGAATCGGTATCTTCCGTTCTCCCAGAATATACTGTATCTTTCCCAATCCTGTATAATCAGTGGTAATCCGCAGTTTAAATCCCGGGATTTTGGTTATAATCACAGAAGAAGCCAGCCCTGCTTTCGTCGCGGAAGAATATGCTCTCACCAGCCCTCCTGTCCCCAGAAGGGTTCCTCCGAAATATCGGGTTACTACTACTGCCACATTATGAATGTCCTCTCCCAGAAGTACATCCAGCATCGGACGTCCGGCTGTCCCTCCGGGTTCTCCATCATCACTGTAACGCTGAATTTCATGGCGGTCTCCAACCACATATGCATAACAGTTATGGGTTGCGTTCCAGTATTTTTTTTTCATTTTTTCAATAAACTCAAGGGCTTCTTCTTCCTGATCCACCGGCAGGACAGTTGCAATGAACCGGGACTTTTTCTCAACGATTTCTCCTTCTCCGCCCTTATATGCAATACGGTATTCTGACAACATATTTTCACCTTTCTTCATATTTCTACATACTACTATAACGAATTTCTTAAATTTTTCCTACTGAAATATGAAGTTTTTATTTTTTTCTTTATTTCAATTACTATATTTGATATAATTATCAAGTGTGAAGGAGGCACAAATTCATGAATTATGGTAAGAGAAAAGCTTCTAAAAAGCAGAAAACTATTACGTCAAAAGCAACCATGCAGGGAAGACGTGTAGGAGTGAGATTATTCAAGGGTTTTTTACTCTGTCTCATTGCCATCTGTGTAGCCGGTGCTGCCGGAGGATTTATTTTCCTGAAAAAAATCCTGGATAATTCCCCTGAAGTATCCCCGGCTGATGTCCGTCCAAGCGGATATACGACTTTTGTGTACGCAGACGATGGCACAACAGAGATTGAACGGTTTGTCACCTCAGGTTCCAACCGTATTTATAAATCCATCGATGAAATTCCTGCTGACCTCCAGCATGCTTTTGTTGCAATTGAGGACGAGCGTTTCTATGAGCATAAGGGTATCGACCCTCAGGGTATTGCCAGAGCCGCTGTTGTGGGACTTGCCCACGGCGGACATTTTACAGAAGGTGCCAGCACAATCACCCAGCAGCTCATAAAGAATAATGTTTTCCCGAATTTCGTATCCGAAGATACTTTTTACGAGAAAGTGGAACGAAAGATTCAGGAACAATTTCTGGCACTGGACATTGAAAAACAGATGTCAAAAGATGAAATTCTGGAAAGTTATATGAACACAATCAACCTTGGTCAGAACTGTCTGGGTGTACAATCCGCCGCAAAGCGTTATTTTAACAAAGACGTTTCTGAACTCACCCTTTCTGAAGCTGCTGTTATCGCAGGAATTACTCAGAATCCGTCCAGATATAATCCTGTTATAAACCCGGAAGAGAACAGTACACGCCGCACGGAGGTACTGAACAAGATGCTGAAGCAGGGATATATTGACCAGGCGGCTTACGATGAAGCCATGGCTGACGATGTATATTCCAGAATTCAGAACGTAAACAACCAGTTCGGTGATGATTCTCCATATACTTATTTTGTAGATGCACTTTCCGAACAGGTTATTCAGGATCTGCAGAATCGCCTTGGATATACAGAAACCCAGGCATATAACGCATTGTACAGCGGTGGTCTCAGCATATACTCTACTCAGAATCTTGCAATGCAGCAGATCTGTGATGAAGAAATGAACAATGACGAGAACTACCCGTGGCTGAAAGAAGTTGGATTGTCTTATGCACTGACAGTTACACGTGCAGACGGTACTGTTGAAAACTACAGCTCCGGTCACGTCAAACAATACGCACAGAATACTTATGGTGATGAATATGGACTTCTCTTCTCTTCCGAAGATGAGGCACGAGCTATGGTTGAAGAATGGAAGTCTACGATTGCCCGCGAAGGTGATACCTACGATGAAGTAATGTACCTGACTCCACAGCCTCAGGCTTCTGTCACTCTCATGGATCAGAGCACTGGACAAATCAAAGCCATGGTCGGTGGACGCGGAACAAAAGAGACCAGCCAGAGCCTGAACCGTGCATATAAGGGCAATCCTGAACAGCCCGGTTCCTGTTTTAAGATTCTTTCCACCTATGCTCCCGCGCTGGACAGCTGTGGTCAGACACTTGCAACCGTGATTAAGGATGAACCGTGGCAGTATTCCAACGGTGCTCCTCTTAAAAATGCCAGCGGAAGTTATATGGGTTACATTACCATGCGTACTGCCATTGAGAATTCCCAGAATGTCTGTGCAATTAAAACCATCCAGGAAATTACTCCTCAGGTTGGATATAACTATGTAAAGAATTTTGGCTTTACAACAATTGAAGACTCTGACAATGTTGAGTCTATCGCACTTGGCGGTCTTACAAAGGGTGTATACAACTATCAGCTCTGTGCCGCATTTGCATCAATTGCCAATCATGGTGTATATAATAATCCAACGCTGTATTCAAAAATTCTGGATCACGATGGCAACGTACTGTTGGAAGCATCCCCGGAATCACGTACTGTTTTAAAAGATACAACAGCAGCACTTCTTACCAGTGCAATGGAATCTGTAGTCACTGATGGTACCGGACGTAGAGCTGCTCTCGATAATATGCCTGTAGCCGGCAAAACCGGAACTACAGATCACGACGTAGATCTCTGGTTCTGTGGATACACTCCATATTATACATGCGCTGTATGGGGTGGTTATGATGAAAACAAATCTCTGACAAATATCGACACACAATATCGTTTCAGAATCTGGAGAAGTATTATGAGCCGGATTCATGAAGGGCTGGAATACAGAGATTTCGTAATGCCTTCATCTATTGTAAAGAAGACAATCTGTACAGAAACCGGTCTTCTTGCACGTGCAGGAAGCTGTCCTTCCATTACGGAATACTTTGCTCCTGACACAGTGCCTGATGAAGTATGTTATGGACATGAACCAGAACCAGAAGAAGAAACAACAGAAAATACCGATTCGAATAATACAGGCGGTAATAATGGAAGCTCGACCGGTGGAAATACCGGCGGCGGTGAATCTGGCGGTGGTGGTGAATCCGGCGGCGGTGAATCCGGCGGTGGTGAATCCGGTGGCGGCGAATCCGGTGAAGATACACCAACCCAGTAAACTTAATATCTAATCGAAATGGAGAACAAAGAGTTCCGCTGACGGAACTCTCGTGCCTCCGGCGGTCGCTCTGCGACATCTTCTGCTTACGCCGGAGTGCGCATCCCCCGGAGGGTTTTTGCTCTATGGAAACGCAGTTTCCTATAGAGTAAAAAAGATTGCGCTAAGCGCAATCTTTTTTTATCCCTCTCTTTAAATAATCAATTTTGCAGCGCCGCAGATTCCTGCATCATTTTCCAGAGTCGCAAGAACAAACCGGGTCTCCTGATTGGCAAAAAATGCTTTTTCATGAAATGGTTTTTCAACAAAAGGAATCAGTACTTCACCGGCTTTTGATACACCTCCGCCAATTACAATAACAGATGGATCTGCAACCACAGCCAGATTTGCCAGTGCATGTCCCAAATATCTTCCGAACTCCTCTGCCACCTCAATTGCCACCTTATCGTTCTCTTTAACCGCATCGAATACTACCTTGGCATTGATAAATTTATGTTCACGAAGCACTGTTAGATCATCATTCTTTTTTAAGCGGATCCTTGCAAGCCGGGCAATACCGGTAGCGGAAGCATACTGCTCCAGACATCCCTTATTTCCACAACCACAGCAGTCTTCTTCATTATAGTTCACACAGATATGACCGATTTCGCCACCTGCACCATTTGCTCCGATAAGAATCTTTCCATCTACGATCACACCGCCTCCGACTCCGGTTCCAAGAGTAACCATAATCATGTTTTTTTCTCCATGCCCGGCACCAAGCCACATCTCACCAAGAGCAGCTACATTGGCATCATTTCCGGCAGCCACTTTCATACCTCCGAGGAGCTCTGAAAGCTCTTTGACAACTTCTTTATAGCCCCATCCCAGATTTGCAGTATTCTTAACGATTCCCTCTGCATTAACCGGTGCCGGGATTCCAACTCCAACACCCACAATATCTTCTCTTTCAAGGCCTCTCTCTTTCATTTTATCAAATATTGCCCGAGAAATATCCGGAAGAATAGCTTCCCCTCCATTTTCGGTACGGGTCTTGATCTCCCATTTGTGAATCAGTTCCCCCACCGTTGTGAACAACCCCATTTTTACGGTTGTTCCACCAATGTCAACTCCAAAACAATACTTCAGCATTTCTTTTTGCCCTCCTCTTTATTTTCTTGCAAGATTCTGTTGAACCCTCTTATATAATTCCTGTGCAGCATTATATCCCATCTGTTTCTGTCTGTGATTAATTGCTGCTGTCTCAACGATAATTGCCAGATTTCTTCCCGGTCGAATCGGAAGCTGATGGCATACTACTTTATTTCCAAGGAATTCGGTATATTCTTCATCCAGACCCAAACGATCATAATCCTTATCCCGGTTCCAGTCTTCCAAAGTAATAACCAGATCAATATTCTGCGTTTCTCTTACACTCAGCACTCCAAAAAGTGTCTTAACATCTACGATACCGATACCGCGAAGCTCAATAAAATGGCGGGTAATATCCGGAGCTGTTCCAACCAGAGTATCATCACTGACCTTATGAATCTCTACTACATCGTCGCTGACGAGCCGGTGACCTCTTTTAATCAGCTCCAGTGCAGATTCACTCTTTCCAATCCCGCTTTCTCCCATAATCAGGACACCAACACCATATACATCCACCAGCACTCCATGAATAGAAATACAAGGTGCCAGCTGTACATTCAGCCATCGAATAAGCTCTGCCGTAAAAGAAGATGTCTTTTTATCCGTTGAAAAAATCGGTATCTCCATCTCATTTGCTTTTTCCAAAAGCGCAGGCTCCGGCTGAAGGTTTCGACAGAAAATGATACAGGGAATCTTATATGACAGAAGTTCGGCATACACTTCTTTTTTTCTTTCCTCCGGCATCTTCTCTAAGAAGGTATATTCTACATATCCGATAATCTGTACACGCTCTGCATCAAAATGATCAAAAAAGCCTGTAAGCTGCAAAGCTGGACGATTGATATCCGGTACCTCAACACATCTGCCGGATAAATCTATATCCGGGGTCAGATTCCTTAAATTCATCTTTTCGACGATTTTTTTCATCTCTACTTTAGACATGACAATCTCCTTTCGTTTCTTTCCTCGCTCCGAACGCTCACTTCGAGAAATCTCCTCGTCTGCAAGCAGACGGTGGATTTCTCTATGTCGGTGTGTTCGTCGCTATGCGTTCAGTATATCACATTAGTGAAAGAATTTGTAGATTTCGCGGGCAGATTTTTCATTCATGGAAGGCAGCTCTTTTAACTCTTCGACTGTTGCATTTTTGATGGCATCCAACGTCTGAAAATGACGCATCAAGTCTTTTCTCCTTGCCGGTCCGACACCCGGAATATCCTCCAAAATAGAATGTACCTGTCCCTGGCTCCTTAGCTTCCGATGGAATTCTATAGCAAACCGGTGCGCTTCGTCCTGTATTCTGGTGATCAGTCTGAATGCTTCCGAATTCCGGTCTATGGGTATCTCTACATTATTGTAATAAAGACCCCTGGTTCGATGATTATCATCCTTCACCATGCCGCAGACCGGAATATTAAGCCTCAGTTCATCCAGTACACGAAGTGCCACATTTACCTGCCCACGTCCTCCGTCCATCAGGATGATATCCGGGAAAGCTGTAAATCCTCCCAGCTCTTTTCCCTCCTCTTTCTCACGCATACCGTGTTCAAACCGCCTGCGCAGAACCTCTTCCATGCTTGCGTAATCATCGGCTCCCTGAACGCCCCGTATCTTGAACTTACGGTAATCATTACGCTTTGGTTTTCCTTTTTCATATACAATCATGGAACCTACCGATGCAAAGCCATTCGTATTAGAAATATCATAAGCCTCCATGCGGTTAAGATTCTTTAACCCCAGAAGCTTCTCCAGCTCCTTTACCGCTCCAATCGTCCTTCCTTCTTCCCGTTTGAGACGTTCCTTATCCGTGCTGAGCACCAGAGCAGCATTCTTTGCCGCCAGCTCAACCATCTTTTCTTTGCTGCCTTTTCTGGGAACCAGGAGATGTACACGATGTCCTCTTTTCTGAGTCAGCCATTCTTCCAGTAATTCCCTGTCCTCCACATCCTCCTGAAGCATGAGCCTGGGCGGGATAAAAGGTGTCCCTCCATAAAACTGCTTGATAAAACTGGAAAGTATCTCCCCTTTCGTCTCTTCTCCTGCGATTTTCAGATAAAAATGATCTCTTCCTATCAGTCGGCCGCCTCTTACGAAAAACACCTGGACCACCGCATCCTCGTTATCCACAGCAAGCGCAAGTATATCCCTGTCCTCTCCGGCAGTATCGGTAATCTTCTGTTTCTGGGCAATCTTTTGAACACTACTAAGAAGCTCCCGATATTCAATGGCTTTCTCAAATTCCATTGCCTCCGAAGCTTCCATCATCTTTTCTTTCAGATTTTTCAAAATTATATCATAGTCTCCATTCAAAAAATGTAATACTTCATCAATAGATTCCCGATATTCTTTCTGAGAAATGTATCCCTGACAGGGTGCTTTGCACTGATGAATGTGATAATTCAAACAGGGTCTCTCCTTCCCGATGTCCCGGGGAAGCTTTCTGTTACAGCTCCGGATATGATAAAGTTTACGAATAAGCTCTATCGTGTCTTTTACCGCTCCAGCACTGGTATATGGGCCGAAATAGCGTGCCTTGTCCTTTACCATCCGACGTGCCAGCATAATCCGTGGAAATGGCTCATCAACGGTTACTTTAATAAATGGATAGCTTTTATCATCCATAAGCATGGTATTATATTTCGGCCTGTGTTCTTTAATAAGATTACATTCCAGAACGAGTGCCTCCAGTTCAGAATCGGTCACAATATACTCAAACCTGGCAATATGGGTCACCATCTGTTCAATCTTAACTCCCTTGTTTCGGCTGGTCTGAAAATACTGCCTCACACGGTTCTTCAGACTGATAGCCTTACCAACGTATATAATGTCATCCTTTTCATCATGCATCAGATAGACCCCCGGCTTACCCGGGAGTTTCTTTAATTCTTCCTGAATATCAAACATGCATCGAAAACCCTTTCCTGTTATTTATGCCTCTGTTCCCCTGAAAATGACAAGGGACTCATAAAAGCGGCCGTGCATCATGCACAGCCGCTTTTTTATTCCGTCTCAGCTTCCACTGCGGAAAACTCCTTCATGGCAATTCTCTCCTCAGGCTCTTTCTTTGCCTCCGGATCAATTCCTTCTGCCTCATAGAATATTTTCATAAATTCCTTACCGGTAATCGTTTCCTTCTCAATAAGAAAGGCTGCGATCTTATCAAGAGATGCCCGATGCTGACTGAGAAGCCGTTTTGCCTCCTCGTAGGCATCTTTTAACATCTTCATAACTTCCTTATCGATTTCAGCAGCGGTTGCCTCTCCACAGTTTGCAACCGGTCTTCCGTCCAGATAACGGTTCTGAACAGATTCCAGCCCGATAAGACCGAATTTCTCACTCATACCATACTGGGTAATCATGGCTCTCGCTATCTTAGTTGCCTTTTCAATATCATTGGAAGCACCTGTAGTAACCGTGTCAAAAACAATTTCCTCCGCCGCACGACCTGCCAGCATACCAACCAGCATTGCTTCCAGTTCTTTTTTCGTATTCAGGAATTTTTCTTCCTCCGGTGTCTGCATAACATAACCGAGAGCTCCCATGGTTCTTGGCACGATAGTGATCTTCTGTACAGGCTCCGCATCCTTCTGAAGAGCACTTACCAGAGCATGTCCAACCTCATGATAAGATACAATCCTGCGTTCTTCCTTACTCATGATTCTGTCTTTCTTTTCTTTACCGACCAGAACCACTTCCACTGCTTCAAACAAATCACTCTGTGATACTGCATTTCTTCCATGCTTTACCGCATTAATCGCAGCCTCATTGATCATATTTGCAAGATCAGATCCCACAGCGCCGGAAGTTGCCAGTGCAATTTCCTCCAGATCTACCGTTTCATCCATCTTAACATCTTTGGAATGTACCTTCAGGACATCCACACGTCCCTTCAGATCCGGGCGCTCCACAATGATTCTCCGGTCAAATCGTCCCGGCCGAAGCAATGCCGGATCCAGAATCTCCGGACGGTTGGTTGCTGCCAGAAGTAACAGTCCCTTATTTGTGTCAAATCCATCCATCTCAGCCAGAAGCTGATTCAGAGTCTGTTCACGCTCGTCATTTCCTCCAAGCTGATTGTCACGGCTCTTACCGATTGCATCAATCTCATCAATGAAAATAATACACGGTGCCATCTGCTGGGCCTGCTTGAACAGGTCACGCACACGTGAAGCACCAACACCAACATACATTTCCACAAATGCAGAACCGGACAGTGAGAAGAATGGCACTTTAGCCTCGCCTGCTACTGCCTTGGCCAGCAGCGTTTTACCGGTTCCCGGAGGTCCTACAAGCAGGGCTCCTTTGGGAAGCTTTGCTCCCACTCCTGTGTATTTTCCCGGATTATGAAGGAAATCCACAACTTCCTGAAGTGATTCCTTCGCTTCATCCTGTCCCGCAACATCCTTAAAGGTAACACCGGTCTCTTTTTCTACATACATCTTGGCATTACTCTTCCCGATGCCCATCATGCCGCCGCCCTTTGACATCCGGCGCACCATCCAGATTCCCATTCCAATAAAGAATGCGATCGGCAGGAACATGGAAATCAGATTCAGCACCACCATAGATGTGGTATCCGGAATCTCCTGTGTGAACTTCACTCCTGCCTTCTCCAGACGTTCTGTAAGGCCGTCATCATTAACTACACCCGTATAGTATTCCTGGGCACGCTTGCCGTCTTCCTTCTTTGCCTTAATCTGAATCCGGTCACTGGAAATGATAACCTCATCTACCTTCTTGTCATCAACCATCTGAAGGAATTTATCATAGGTAATCTCATTCGCATTTCCACTTCCCTGAAACTGATACATTGCCATCACAATCAGGGAGGTAATCAGAGTCACTATAAAAATAAAAGCAATTCCCTGCTTATTATTCCGATTCGGATCCGGCTTGTTATTCCGATTATTATTCTGATTATTCATTTTAATCTTATCCTCCTGTACTTACCTTTCTTATTATAAGTACAGCCCTCTTTAAAATCAATAAAAACATTATGAAAAGATTGTAAACTAAGTCTATCTTGTAGTATACTTGTGAAGGAAATGTTTATACACATTTTTCTGAAATCAAATGCAGATATAATTATAGAACAAGGGGAAGATACCAATGAAAATAGGATTTGACAACGAAAAATACCTTTCAATGCAATCCGCACACATCCGGGAGCGTATCAATCAGTTTGACAACAAGCTCTATCTGGAATTTGGCGGAAAATTATTTGATGACTATCATGCCTCCAGAGTCCTTCCCGGTTTTCAGCCGGACAGTAAGCTCAGACTCCTGAAGCAGCTGGCTGATCAGGCTGAGATCGTCATAGTCATCAGTGCCGGTGATATTGAAAAAAACAAAGTACGCGGGGATTTGGGAATCACTTACGATTCTGATGTACTTCGACTGAGAGAAGAATTTATCAGAAGTGGATTATATGTAGGCAGCGTCGTAATCACCCAGTATTCCGGACAGCCAAGCGCCGATTTGTTTAAAACACGGCTGGAACGTCTGGGAATTAAGGTATACCTCCATTACATCATCCCGGGATATCCAAGTAATGTTCCCCTTATCGTCAGTGACGAAGGCTATGGAAAGAATGACTATATTGAGACAACCAGACCTCTGGTGGTTATCACGGCACCGGGCCCCGGAAGCGGAAAAATGGCCACATGCCTGTCCCAGCTCTACCATGAGCACAAAAGAGGCATACGGGCAGGATATGCAAAATTTGAGACCTTCCCGATCTGGAACATTCCTTTAAAGCACCCGGTAAACCTTGCCTATGAGGCGGCAACTGCAGACCTGAATGATGTAAATATGATCGATCCTTTTCATCTGGAAGCATACGGTGAGACAACAGTCAATTACAACCGTGATGTAGAAATTTTCCCGGTACTCAGCGCCACTTTCAAACGGATCTATGGAGAAAATCCATATAAATCTCCTACTGATATGGGAGTGAATATGGCTGGAAACTGCATCTGTGATGATGAAATCTGCCGGGAAGCTTCCCGCCAGGAAATCATTCGCAGATATTACGATGCAATGGGGCGTCTTCTGGCCGGATCCTGCACAGAAGAAGAGGTATTCAAGATCGAGATGCTTATGAACCAGGCAGGCATTACCGTTCATGACCGCTCGGTTGTAGATGCAGCCCTGGAACGCGCTGAAGAAAGTAATGCGCCGGCTGCCGCACTGGAGCTTCAGGACGGACGCATTATCACGGGAGGAACTTCCGACCTGCTGGGAGCCAGTGCCGCTCTTCTTTTGAACGCATTGAAAGAACTGGCCGGAATCGAACATGCCCGCCATGTCATCTCACCTGAGGCGATTGAGCCGATTCAGAAATTAAAGGTCAATTATCTGGGAAGCAAAAATCCCCGTCTTCACACAGATGAGGTATTGATCGCACTCTCAGTCAGTGCTGCCACTGACGAAACTGCCCAGCTTGCTCTGGACCAGCTTCCCAAACTAAAAGGCTGTCAGGCACACACTTCTGTCATGGTGAGCTCTGTAGATATAAAGCAATTTAAAAAGCTGTCTATTCAGGCAACTTTTGAACCAAAATATGAAAAAAAGGCTGTATTTTTTTCTGAAACCGGTGTATAATAACTTTTTTAAAAACAGACATCTGACAACCAGCTAAGACAGGGAGGAAAAGAACATGGCAGTAAAATACGTATTCGTAACAGGCGGTGTAGTATCAGGACTTGGTAAGGGCATCACTGCAGCATCTCTGGGACGCCTTCTGAAGGCACGGGGATATACGGTAACAATGCAGAAATTTGACCCTTACATCAACATTGACCCAGGCACTATGAATCCGGTTCAGCATGGTGAGGTTTTCGTCACGGATGATGGAGCGGAGACAGATCTTGACCTGGGACACTATGAACGATTCATTGACGAAAGCTTAACCAAGAATTCTAACGTTACAACCGGTAAGATTTACTGGTCTGTACTGCACAAAGAGCGTCGGGGTGATTTCGGCGGCGGAACCGTTCAGGTGATTCCTCACATTACCAACGAGATCAAGGATCGCTTTTATCGCAACCCCGCTTCCAAGAATACGGAAATTGCCATTATAGAAGTTGGTGGTACCGTAGGTGACATCGAAAGCCAGCCTTTCCTTGAGGCAATCAGACAGTTCCAGCATGACATCGGACATGAAAATGCCATTCTGATTCATGTAACACTGATTCCATATCTGAAGGCATCACAGGAAATGAAGACTAAACCAACACAGGCAAGCGTTAAGGATCTGCAGGGAATGGGAATCTGGCCGGATATCCTTGTATGCCGTTCCGAACATCCTTTAGATAATGGCATTAAGGATAAGATTGCACTCTTCTGTAATGTTCCTTCCAGTCATGTACTCCAGAATCTGGATGTGGAATATCTCTATGAGGCTCCTCTTGCCATGGAACGTGAGAATCTTGCAGGAGTAGTCTGTGAATGTCTGCATCTTGACTGTCCGGAACCGGACCTGAAGGATTGGACTGAAATGGTTGATTATCTGCGTCACCCGAACACAGAAGTTACAGTTGCACTGGTTGGAAAATATATTCAGCTTCACGATGCATATATCAGCGTCGTGGAAGCACTAAAACACGGCGGCATCTTCAGCCGTGCTACCGTAAATATTAAATGGATCGATTCCGAGACCGTAACTCCGGAAAATGTCGATGAATTGTTAGGAGATGTAAGTGGCATACTGGTTCCCGGAGGATTCGGAGACCGTGGTATCGACGGAAAGATTGAAGCCATTCATTATGCCCGCACCCACAAGGTGCCGTTCCTGGGACTGTGTCTTGGTATGCAGCTCTCTATTGTGGAGTTTGCCCGCAATGTAATCGGATATCATGACGCCCACAGTGTAGAGCTTGATCCCAACACTACTCATCCGGTTATTCACATCATGCCGGAACAGATTGGAATCGAAAATATCGGTGGTACTCTTCGTCTGGGCTCTTATCCATGTGTTCTGGATAAGACATCCAAAGCATATGCACTCTATGGAAAAGAAGAAATCCATGAGCGTCATCGCCATCGCTACGAGGTAAATAATGATTACCGCGATGCGCTTACTTCCCACGGTATGAAGCTGTCCGGACTTTCACCGGACGGACGCATTGTAGAAATGATTGAGATTCCTGATCATCCGTGGTTTATTGCAACTCAGGCCCATCCGGAGCTGAAGTCCAGACCGAACAGGCCGCATCCATTATTTAAAGGATTCGTTGAAGCTGCTTTGGAATTTCAGAATAAATAAAGAACGAAAACTTAATCCAGCAGGAACTCACACATCACATAATTGCTGACGTCCAGTCCCTGCTCTGTAAGACAGAGAATATCTTTATCGGGACCTTCTTCACAAAGAAGGTCCTGTTTTAATAGTTTTTCAATTTCATCGCCGTATACAGTCATAATATCATTTTTAAAGATATCTTTAAATTTCTTTTTTGATATTCCTTTTATCTTTCTAAGCCCCAGAAACATATACTCTTCCATCTGTTCTTTTTTGCTCAATTCTTCTATATCATGATAAGCATTATTTACCCCGCTTGTCTCTGACCACGGTTCTGAGAAAAGGAACTCCCGGCTCCAGAATTCATTATATTCCTCCAGACTGTCCGTCTCCTTCCAGCGGGTTTCATTCATCAGAGAGGCTGCGCCAATCCCAATTCCAAGATATTCCTTCCGTTCCCAGTATCCCAGATTATGACGGCATTCATATCCCTGCATAGCATAATTTGATATCTCATAACGCTGATATCCATATTCTCTCAGGATTTCCGATGTACGGCGATACATTCTCCGCTCCATATCTTCGTCTGGTAAAGACTCTCTTCCTCCCGGATTACAGCCGACGCCATTTTCTCCATACAGATCATAAAAAGGGGTTCCCTCTTCAATGATAAGACTGTATGCCGATATATGTTCCGGAGCCAGCTCTGCCACTGTTCTTAAGGTGTCCTCATAGCTCTCCTCTGTCTGTCCCGGCAGTGCTGACATCAGATCAATATTTACATTCTCAAATCCTGCTTTTCTAACCATTACATAGGTGTCGATAAAGTCCTCATAGGTATGAATTCTTCCAAGAACTCTAAGTTCATGGTTATTCGTTGACTGTAGTCCGATACTCAGTCTGTTAATTCCTGCTTTTTTGCAGGCCCGAAGCTTCTCTTCTGTCACCGTCCCCGGATTCATTTCCATCGTAATCTCCGCATTCTCATCCACCTGAAAGGTCTCATATACCGCCCGGAAAATTACCTCTATCTGCTCCGGTTCTAATATGGACGGCGTTCCTCCCCCCATAAAAATACTGACGACATTATAAGCCTTCGCAGGCGCGCTGTAAGCACGGATATTCCTGCAAAGGCTTTCCACATACCTCTGTCTTTCCTGCCCGGAAGCAGGTGCAGACAGAAAGTCACAGTATTTACATTTACGGATACAGAAGGGGATATGAAGATACAGCTCCAATTCTTTCACATTGCTTTCACTCATCTTCTCTCACTCACCCATCTTTTCAAGACTCGCTTACTTATCATCCAGCTTCAAAACACTCATGAATGCTTTCTGCGGAATCTCTACATTTCCCACCTGGCGCATTCGTTTCTTTCCTTCCTTCTGTTTTTCCAGAAGTTTTCTCTTACGGCTGATATCGCCACCGTAGCATTTTGCAAGGACGTCCTTTCGCATTGCTTTAACGGTCTCTCTGGCAATGATCTTGCTGCCGATTGCCGCCTGAATCGGAATCTCAAAGAGCTGTCTCGGGATTTCCTCTTTCAGCTTTTCACACATCTTGCGTCCTCTCTCATAGGCCGTTCCGCCATGCACAATGAAGGAAAGCGCATCCACTTCCTCCTTATTAATCAGGATATCCAGCTTTACAAGTTCAGACTGCTGATAGCCAAGCATCTCATAATCAAAGGAAGCATATCCTCTGGAACGTGACTTCAATGCATCGAAGAAATCATAGATAATCTCATTCAACGGCAGGTGATATCGAAGTACCGCCCTGGTCTCCTCGATATACTCCATTCCCTGATAGATTCCTCTTCTCTCCTGGCACAGATCCATAATGGCACCAATGAACTCCGATGTCACCATAATCTCCGCTTTTACCATAGGCTCTTCCATATAATCTATCTCGGAAGGATCCGGCAGATTGGACGGATTCGTCAGATCAATGACCTCCCCATTGGTCTTATGCACTTTATAAATAACTCCCGGTGCAGTCGTCACCAGATCCAAATTGTACTCTCTCTCCAGACGCTCCTGAATAATCTCCAGATGAAGAAGTCCCAGGAAACCGCAGCGGAATCCAAATCCAAGGGCAATGGATGTCTCCGGCTCAAACTGAAGAGACGCATCATTCAACTGCAGTTTCTCCAGTGCATCCCGAAGATCCGGATATTTTGCTCCGTCTGCCGGATACATACCGCAATACACCATAGGATTTACCTTCTTATATCCCGGAAGAGGTTCCGCACACGGATTTACTGCATTTGTAATGGTATCACCCACGCGGGTATCTTTTACATTTTTTAAACTTGCAGTAATATATCCTACCATGCCTGCGCTTAATTCCTGACACGGAATAAACTGGCCGGCTCCAAAATATCCTACCTCAACGACCTCCGCTGTCGCTCCGGTTGCCATCATCTTAATCGGTGTTCCCTTCTTTACCGTTCCTTCTTTTATACGGCAGAACACAATGACTCCTTTATAGGAATCATATACTGAATCGAAGATCAATGCTTTCAGCGGAGCCTTCGGGTCTCCTTCCGGAGCAGGAATTTTTGTGATAATCTGTTCCAGCACCTCTTCCACATTTACGCCTGTCTTTGCAGAAATAAGCGGTGCCTCTGTAGCTTCGATTCCGATAACATCTTCAATTTCTTCAATAACGCGCTCCGGATCCGCACTGGGCAGATCGATTTTATTGATAACCGGAAGCACATCCAGATCATGATCCAGCGCAAGATATACATTGGCCAGAGTCTGTGCCTCCACTCCCTGGGCTGCATCCACCACAAGGATCGCACCGTCACAGGCAGCCAGACTTCTGGACACCTCATAATTAAAATCCACGTGTCCCGGAGTATCAATCAGGTTAAAAATATACTCCTCTCCTGATTTTGACTTATACACCGTTCGAACTGTCTGGGCCTTAATGGTGATTCCACGCTCACGCTCCAGCTCCATATTATCCAAAACCTGAGACTGCATCTCCCGGCTGGTCAGAAGACCGGTCATCTCGATGATGCGGTCCGCCAGGGTTGATTTGCCATGGTCAATATGGGCAATAATACAAAAATTACGAATTTTACTCTGATCTATCTCTGACATTTCTATTACTCCTTTATTCTGCTTTTTCTATATTCAGGATTATTATACTTTTCCCCTCTTCTTCAGGATAAATATTTCCACACTCATCACATCATTTAACCGGCCTGTCTTTACACATTCTTCAAGCTCTGCCGCCTCTTCCATGATTGCACGAAGCTCGTCCTTAGAGAAATTCCGGCACTGATCCATATACTTTCCCGCCACAAAGGGGTGAAGTCCTGCCTCCTGAGCCACCTGTTTCTTTCCATACCCTTTTTTCACCAGTTCCTGAACCTCCAGAAGAAGCTTGAACTGACGGGCCAGAAGATAGAGAATCCGCATAGGCGGTTCCTTGAGTGCCAGCAGATCATAATAATAATCCAGCGCCTTCTTCTGATTCTGACAGGCAACAGCTTCTATCATCTCAAAAATTTTATTGGTAATCTGAGTGGTACAGATCGCATCTACATCCTCTGCCCGGATCTCCTCTCTGTCAACAGTGTAACAGAAAAGTTTCTCAAGCTCCTTTTCCAGATTCTCCATATCTGTACCTGTCTTTGCGATCAAATACCGGACTGTAGACTCCTGAATCTTCTTTTCTTCCCTTTTTACCATGCCGAGAATCCAGAGCATCAGAGTCTTCTCATCCTGTCTGCCAAGTTCCACGGCCCGCCCTTTATCCTTCACAGCCTTATATAGCCTGCCGCGCTTATCCACCTCATTTTCCACAAATAAAAAACAGGCAGTATCCGGCATCTGTTTTACATAGTCTGCCAGCTCCGGTGAGGCATTTTTAAAAAAACCCGAGTCTTCTACCACAATTAATCGACGGTCAGCAAAAAAGGGCATAGTCTCCGCCAGGTCAATCAGCTCCGATGGTGGGATTCCCTTTCCTTCATAATGGGCATAATTCATCGTATCCCCCTCCGGAAGCAGGGCTTTGGTAAGCCGCTCTTTATACTGCTTTTTCAGATACGCCTCTTCACCGAACAGCAGGTATACATTCTTAAATTGTCCAGTCTTCATATCTTCATTCAAAGTTTTCATAGCATTTATTATACTGGAAAATCTTCAGCTTGGCTACTGTTTTTCCTTCCATTCTGAGAATAACCGCTCCCCCGTCCGCAGTATTATATATTCTGCATCCGCATTTTACAAGACGTTTCATCGTCTCCGCGTGGGGATGTCCATAGGGATTTTCTGCCCCCGCAGAAATGAGGGCAGCTTTCGGCTTCACTCGATTCAGAAATTCCGCACAGGTTGAGTTTCTGGAACCATGATGGGCAACCTTCAGGATTTCATATTTCTCTGAAAGCATTTTGCAGACTTCCTCTTCCCCTTTTCCTTCCAGATCCCCGGTAAACAGCATATCCATTGCATCATAAGAAACAGAAAGCACCATGGATGAGGCATTCCCTTTCTCAGTTTCCGTGTTTCGTCCGGGGAACAGACTGGTCAAAGACAGTTTCTTTATTTTTAACTGATCCCCCGGCTCCATAACACAAACCGGAATACCCTCACTTTCCGCAGTTGCCGCCAAATCACAAAGTGCTCCGTCCCATGTTTCCTCCACCGGCAGCACCAATGCACCAATCTTAATTCCCTGCCTTTGTCTTTCCAGAAGTTCCTGTATACCATTCATATGATCTGCATCCCCGTGAGAAACAAAAATATAATCGAGTCGGTTTACACCCCTTACTTTCAGAAAAGGTTCTATACGGTATTGCCCCACATTCTTAACATCACTGCTTCCACCATCCACCAGACAGGTAATCCCTCCCTTTTCCCGAAGAAATGTACAATCCCCCTGTCCCACATCCACCATGGTAATCTCAAGCTCAGGCTGTCTGATAAAAGGGCAATTAGCCAAAAGTATCAGGAATCCTGCCACCGGAAGCAGTATTCTGATTCTGCCGCGTTCCCGGACAGACAGGTAAACAAAAGCGATTAGGCACAGATAATAGAAGAAAATCCAGAAAAATCCCGGGCGCCCGGTTATGACCCGATATCCCGGTAGCATTTCTGTCATTTGACACAACGCCTCAAACACAGACAGGATCCATTTGCAGATATAAATAAAGAACAATCCTCCTCCCGTCCACAAAAGTCCCGTCACACTCCCCAGGATAGCCATAAGCATCAGTACACTCATCAGAGGAACAACGATAAGATTCAGTATACAGGCATATAACGGGAATTCAAAAAAGTGGTACAAAAGAATCGGAAATGTGGCAAGCTGTATCGCAAGACTTGCTCTAAGTCCCTGTGTTAATGTAACCTTTATCCCCTTTTCCCCTTTTTTCTGTCCACAGATCATCGTCAGCAAGAAGACCCCGAGCACTGCTCCGAAGGACAACTGAAATCCCCCGTCATAATAAGATAAAGGTCTCCACAATATAACGCAGACAGCCGAAACCGCTATGGATGTGCGCATATCACAGACTCTCCCGCTCATATCAGCACCAACCCGGAATAAAAACATAATCACCGCCCGCATGGCGGATATACTCATTCCGATCATCAGGATATACAGCCCCATAAAAATCATTCCCACTGCACCGCCCGCAATATATGAGCCGGTTATTCTTCGCATAAAGCGATAAAAAAAGATTCCGATCAGAGAAATGTGCAGTCCCGAAATCGCCAGCACATGAGCAATTCCATTTCTTTGATACAGTTCCTTAATCTCCGATTCCATCCCCGTCTTATCTCCCAGAAGCATGGCACACAGGATACCGCCTTTTTCCTCCCCTGCCGCCTCCATCAGAAAGGCTTTCCATGCTTCACGAAATTCCATCAGTTTCTCTTTCAGATGATTCTCTCTCTTATTCACTATCCGGATTTCTGCTGCCCACATACTTCCTGCTATCTTTTGTTTCTTATAGTAGAATTTTCGATCAAAATTCCCCGGATTTCTCTCCTCATCGAAATACGATATCTCACCTTTCGCTTCAATACTGTTTCCGATCAGAACTTCCATTTTACTGTTGTCATAAAGAATAATTTCAGGATTTTTTATAGATCTCTTCTGATATGTCAGAGAACTGTTTTTCAGATACAGAATTTGATAATCAGACATTTCTTTTCTATCGGCCACCTGGCCGGATACCGCCGCCTGCTCTCCGGGCGGTATCCATGTTTCTATAGATGATGCCGTTATATGCGGCAAAACATGTAATCTTCCCATATGAATAACCACAAAGGAAGACACAAGAAACAAAAGGCTCAAAGAAAACAATATTCTTTCTTTAAATATCTTTTTCAATACTTTTTTACTCCTCCACAATGTCCAGATCTCTGGAAATCGGTTTACTCAGATCCACCACATCATGAAACACCACGTCAGTCTTTCCATTCACAGATATCTGTACCTGGCTGGTATTTCCTCCCTCTATGATTGTATTTACCAGAGATAGAATCGTAATTTTAGGATTGATATCATACCCTTCCATCAAAAATCCCTCATCAAAATTCACATAGCAGATTCCTTCCTTCACCGAAATTCCCAAAAGCTTTGTCTCCGGTGGTATGGTCGCTTTTAAACTGCCGCTGTCTGGTCCTTTTATCAGCTGCTCCACTAGTACTTTTTCAATAGACATATTGCTGCTATAACGGACTTCTCTTTTCTCCCGCTTCAGCTTGTCACCATTCCCATTCGCAAAGAAAAGAGTCATAGAAGCACGTTGATAAGAATTGAGTGCCATTCCCGTATTTTGAACAAAATCCTCAGCTCTCATATACCCTATCTCCTGACCACTCTTATCCGTCAGTGCTTCCTGTCCTACATAAATTTTTACCATATCCACTCCATCAATCTGCACAAACGACTGGACAAGTGCCGCCCGGCAGAGCGTTTCCTCCACTGTTCCCATTGTGGCATAATCCTCATCAAAATAGAGATCCAGTTTTCCATCCTCAAGTGTATATTTTTCCACACGCACTTTCAATGGCATAGGAGAATGATACTCAGCCGGATCCTCTGTATGCCCAAAGCCCTCCAGTATATTCTCCACTTCCTCCCGGGCGTTTTCTCCTTTCCAGTCATATGCTTTTTTTACCAGAGGTCCTTCCTCTTCATTGATATAATAAAGATAGGGTTCACCCTCTTTCGGATCACCTTTCCGATTACATCCGACAGCCACCAACGTCAGGATCAAAACAAGCGAAAGAATCTCAAATTTCTTTTTCCTCATACTTTCACCCCCTACACAACGTAACTGATCGGTATGCGAACCGTAAATGTGGTACCCTCACCCACCTGACTGAACACCTTAATTGCTCCTCTATGCATTACAACCACACTTCTGGCAATCGACAGCCCCAGTCCGGTACCACCGATCTCCCGGGAATGTGACTTGTCTACCCGATAGAACCTCTCAAATATATGCTCTTTTGATTCTTCGGGAATCCCGATACCGGAATCTGCCACCTCTATATAAAAATAGCGGTGATCTGCATTCAGAGATACATGAACCCATCCGTTTTCATGGTTATACTTAATCGCATTTTCCACAAGATTAGAAATAGCGAGTGTAAGTTTCACTTCATCCACTTCTGCTGTTACCGGGCGAAAGCTCTCATACACCAGCTCAATATTGTTTTTTGCAGCAATAGGCCGCAGACGTTTGAGAATCCGTTCCACCAACTCATTAATATTCTCAGACTTTATATTCAGAGCAGACGCCGTCTTATCCATACGGACCAGAGAAAGAAGATCATTAATAATCTTATTTTCTCTCTCGATCTCTTCCGACATATCTGTCATAAATTCCTGATAGATTTCTACCGGAACATCCTGCTGAGCGAGAAGAGAATCGGCCAACACTTTCATAGATGTCAGCGGTGTCTTAAGCTCATGCGAAACATTGGAAACAAACTCCTGCCTGGATTCATCCAGAACTTTAAGCCGTCCCAGCATCTTATTGAACGCCTCCGAAATCCTCATTGTTTCCGCATACGTGTTCTCCTGAAGATAATTATCTTCATATCCTTCCGTAACCGCTTCGATAGAACGTGTAATTCTTTCAAATGGCCTCATCATGACCGTTCCCAGAATCACCGCCAGAACCAGTACCGCAATACCGATGATTCCTCCTGCAATATTCGATTTGACACGAAGCATGTCCATAGTTGCTGCAATGGTATCTGTTGACACACTGACCAGCATAACTCCGGAGACTTTTTCATCTTCTTCCAGAATCGGTGTCGTCACTTCAATATAATGATTTTTCTTGTCATAATGACTATTACCTTTTCCTTTTAGGCACTTAATAATGTCTTTTGATATAATAATCTTTCCTTTTTCAAGATTATATGTGTCTTCAACAATTCGTAATTCATCATCAACCACAAGTATCCTTCCGTTATAGATACTGGATAACTGTGTCAGTTCTGTCCGGATAACCTCAGATGTGCCATTGACCAGATATTTAGAGCTGCCCAATTGATTACAAAGAATCGTGCATTGATTCTGAATTTCCGCAGTCCGCACGTCAACTGCCCGTCTCTCATAGCTTTCCAGCATAATTAACCGGATGATCAGGCAGGGGATTACCCCTACCACCATCAGCCAGAAAACAATTCTGAGACGCAGACTTTTCAAATATTTCTTTTTAAAATATGGTCTAACCCCTGAAATAATAGCCAACACCCCACTTCGTATACACGTATTTCGGATCACTTGGATGTGTTTCAATCTTCTCGCGCAAACGACGGATATGTACATCGACCGTTCTTGCATCTCCCGGATACTCATATCCCCACACAATATTCAGAAGGTTTTCACGACTGTACACTTTATTGGGATTCGTAGCCAGGAGCTCCAGAAGATCAAATTCCTTTGCTGTAAGATTGATCTCACGATCACCGATAAATACTCTTCGGCCTTCGCAGTCAATCTTCATCTCACCCTTGACCACTATCTTACCGGTCTCATTTTCATCCCGTCTCTTTCCGGTCCGGCGCATGATTGCTTTGATACGTGCCTTCACCTCCAGAATGTTGAAAGGTTTTGTTATGTAATCATCCGCACCATACTCCAGTCCCAGAATTTTATCCATATCTTCGCCCTTTGCTGTCAGCATAATGATCGGTACATCAGAGTATTCCCGAATCTGCTGACACACTTCAAAGCCATCGTGTTTGGGAAGCATGATATCAAGTAAAATCATGTCATATGCATTCTCTCTCGCAAGACGAAGAGCTTCCTCCCCATCATAAGCACAATCTACCTGCATTCCATCCTGCTCCAGACTGAATCGGATTCCCTTTACGATCAGCTTCTCATCATCAACTACCAAAACCCTTTTACTCATTTAATTCATCTCCCTCTATATCCCTATCTGGTCCTTGATTTTCTCATAGGTTCCCTGTTTAATTCCCTCTACCTGCATCAGCTCTTCTACACTGTCAAATCCGCCATGAGTTTGCCTGTATTCAAGAATTGCCTCCGCCTTTCGCTCGCCAATTCCCGTCAAAGTCATCAGCTCCTCTTTACCGGCCCTGTTAATATTCACTCTGTCGTCTGACTCCGATGTACCTGCAGAATTATTGACAGAATTATCATTCTGCCACAGCCCATTGGCACTCTGTTCCTGTACCTCTTCCCGGGAGGGAATATATATCTTCTGTCCATCCTCAAGAAAAGCTGCCTGATTGATACACTCATCAGCCGCATCCTGAAGCATGCCGCCTGCTGCCTCAACAGCATCACAGATTCTGCTTCCGGCTTCCAGCTCATAGACTCCCGGCACCGCTACCCGGCCGCACACATGAACTGCCAGAGGCTCCGCGCGTTCTTCTTCTCTGCCTCCGGAATCTTCTTCCAGTTCTTCTTTCTCCTCATCAGATTCTTCCGGGATAACTGCATCTTCCAGAGAAATGCTTTCTTTTTCTTCCTTATGGCATCCGATGCAAAATACAGATAAAACCATACAGAAAATCCATAATCCTAATCTTACTTTTCCCTTTGTCTTTCGCATAAAATCCTCCTTTACAGCATGTCGAAACTGTAAATGCCCCTCTTATGCCTAGACATAGTTAATTGTACTATTTCCACTGAAAAATTGCAACTCCAATCAGAGCCAGTACCATACCTCCGACTTTTCTCCATTCCAGCGGTTCCTTTTCCACGCCAAATAACCCAAAAAGCTCAATCAAATAAGCTACAATAAGCTGTGAGATTACAATTAACAGAGCTGCTTTTGCCGGTCCAAGCTGCTCCATGCTCTTAATAACCGTCCATGTAATCCCCGCACCGATTACGCCTCCCAAAAGCATGTATCTGGGTTCCACTTTTCCGATAGCACTGATACTGTCTCTGCCCATAACCAGCCAGGCAAGAACGCATACAACAAATGCACTGAACTGCACCCATCCGTTGCTGACCCACATTCCTGTCGTCTTCGTTACCTGCGTATTAAATACCCCCTGCACACTCATGAGCGCTCCTGATAAAAGAGCAATCAAAAAACCAATCATAGACATACCTCCTGTTTTTTTCAGTATATCCGATGATTGGTCTTTTCATTCTCTATTTCAGAGAATACATCTCTTCCCCGTCATTGAGAATTGCCGTTCCGATACCCTTGTTGGTAAATATCTCAAGCAGCAGACAATGCGGAATTCGTCCATCCAGAATATGAACTCTGGATACGCCATTTTCAATAGCCTCTATACAGTTATTAAGCTTCGGAAGCATACCGCCGCCAATATAACCGTCTTCCATAAGTTTATGGGCTTCTGATACCTTAAGTTCGGAAATCAAAGTTTCCGGATCCTTCGGGTCTTTATATACTCCCTCAATGTCCGTCAAAAATGCCAGCTTCTCTGCATGCATCGCTCTCGCAATCGCACACGCAGCATCATCAGCATTGATATTATAGGTAAGGAAATTATCATCCAGTCCTACCGGACACACGATCGGCAGAAAGTCCTTCTCCAGCAGATCATAGAGAATATCTGCATTTACCTTCTGAACCTCACCAACAAATCCAATATCCTCTCCGTCTGCATATTTCTTCGTTACATTCAGAAGTCCTCCATCCTTGCCGCTGATTCCAATAGCGCGGACTCCCAGACTCTCCACCAGCTTCACCAGTTCTTTATTCACCTTGCCAAGTACCATCTCAGCCAGTTCCATTGTATCCTCATCCGTTACACGCAGACCATTAATAAACTTCGGTTCCATTCCAACCTTGCTTACCCAGCGGCTGATTTCCTTACCACCGCCATGTACAATAATCGGCTTGAATCCAACCAGTTTCAGAAGTGTCACATCCTGAATCACCTGTTCTTTCAAAGTCTCGTCTACCATGGCACTTCCGCCGTATTTTACTACAATTACCTTCCGGTTAAATCTCTGGATATAAGGAAGCGCCTCAATCAGCACTTCCGCCTTATCCAGATATTTCTGCATACTTTTATCCATTTTTTAAACTCCCAGCTTCTGTTCTTACTTTTCCGTTTCTTAGCTTCTGTAATCTGCATTAATGTCGATGTATCCGTGAGTCAGGTCACAGCCCCATGCAGTTGCCTGTGCATCTCCCATCTTCACATCTGCGATAGCTGTTACCTCAGATTCAGAAAGAATCTTCGTAGCTTCTTCCTCACTGTAATCTACCGCTGTACCATTCTCAATAATCTGAATCTTTCCTGCCTTACTCTCAAAGAATAAATCTACCTGCTCCGGATCAAACTGCGCGCCTGAATATCCCATTGCACAGAGAATTCTTCCCCAGTTTGCATCATGACCTGCAATCGCTGTTTTGGTCAGGTTCGAGCAGACGATAGATTTTGCCAGAACTTTGGCCTGCTCTACGCTTTCTCCTCCAACTACCTTTACTTCAAAGAGAGCAGTTGCACCCTCGCCATCTCCTGCAATTTTCTTAGCCAGGTACTCGTTAATCACATGCAGTGCATTTTTAAACTCTTCATATTCTTCTGTTCCATATTCGATTGTCTTATTCTCTGCCATTCCATTAGCCAGAAGCACAACCGTATCATTGGTAGATGTATCTCCATCCACAGAGATCATATTATATGTATCGCCTACGTCTTCACTCAGCGCTTTCTGGAGAGCTTCCTTTGTGATAACTGCATCCGTTGTAATAAATGCAAGCATCGTGCACATATTCGGATGAATCATACCGGAACCTTTTGCCATACCTCCGATCGTCACTGTTTTATCTCCCACCTGTATAGTCACTGCAAGCTCTTTTTCACAGGTATCTGTAGTCATAATTGCTTTTGCAGCCTCTGTTCCGTTCTCGATAGAGTCATTCTTCTTTCCAGCCAGAACTTTAATACCTGCAACCAGACGGTCGATAGGCATCTGCTTTCCGATAACGCCGGTAGATCCGATCAGGACACCATCGGCTGACACACCGAGAGCCTCTGCTGCCGCATCAGCTGTATCCTTACAGTATCCAAATCCTTCCGCTCCAGTACAGGCATTAGCAATTCCTGAGTTTACAATGACAGCCTGTGCTTTCTTTCCGCTATCTACAACCTGACGATCCCATTTTACCGGAGCTGCTTTTACTACATTTGTAGTAAAGGTACCTGCCACTTCACATGGAACCTGGCTGTATACCAGTGCCATATCTGTACGATCCTTATACTTAATTCCAGCTGCTGTGCTGGCTGCTTCGAATCCTTTTGCCGCGGTTACTCCGCCTTTGATAATTTCCATCTTATTTCCACCTTTCCTACTGCTCATTAAACGCAGTTATATTTTCTTCATTTAATGTAAAATCATAATAATTCAAATCAAGACGTTTCGTCCATCCAATCGTGTTCCAAAATGCATTCCCGATGTCATTCTTCGTAAATGCGATCAGGCAGACCTTATTTATTTCCTCTGCCTTCAGGGCTTCCATGGCACGTACCACCATAGCCTTGCCTATTCCATGTCTGCGGTACCCTTCATCCACACACACATGATAAAAACATCCGCGTCTTCCATCATGTCCGCACAGAATACTTCCTACAATTCTGCCATCTTCTACTGCTACTACACTGGTAGTCGGATTTCTCTTAAGAAACCTTGCAACACCTTCTCTGGAATCATCCATGCTTCTGATCCCAAATCCACGGATTTTCTTCCAGAGGTGATATACCTCATCATAGTCATCAATAGTCATTACTCTTATCATATAGTACCTCTTCCATCGTTATTATTAAGGGAACATCGGAACCAGATTCAGTCCTTCCGCCTCATCCAGACCAAACATCAGATTCATATTCTGCACTGCCTGTCCGGCCGCACCTTTTACCAGGTTGTCAATTGCTCCAATCATGATAATACGGTTTGTTCTCGGATCTATCTTAAAATTAATATCTACATAGTTGCTTCCCTCAACCCATTTTGTCTCTGGGAATACGCCCTCATCCAGCACGCGGATGAACTTCTCATCCTTATAATACTTATCATAGACAGCTCTGACCTCATCATAAGTCACATTTTTCTTAAGGGTTGCATACTCGGTTGCAAGAATTCCTCTGTTCATAGGAACCAGATGAGGTGTAAAGTTAATGACAACATCCTCTCCGGATGCATAACTCAGTTGCTCCTCAATCTCCGGTGTATGTCTGTGAGAAGCAATTCCGTACGCTTTCATATTCTCATTTACTTCACAGAACAGATTCGGAAGCTTAGCGCCTCTTCCTGCTCCGGAAGTTCCTGATTTTGCATCTACAATGAGAGTCTTCATATCAATAAGACCCTCTTTTGCCAGCGGATATGCTGTCAGAATGGAGCATGTCGTATAACATCCCGGATTCGCAACTAATCTCGCTTTTTTCACATCTTCTCTGTTTATTTCGCAGAGTCCATACACTGCTTCTTCAATAAACTGCGGACTCTTATGCTCAATATTATACCATTTCTCATAAACATTAACATCTTTAATACGAAAATCCGCGCTCAGATCCACGATTTTTGTCTTTGAAAGAATGTCTTCATTCACCAGTGAAGCACATAATCCCTGTGGTGTTGCTGTAAAGATCACATCTGCCATCTCTGCAAGTTCTTCCATATTATCATCCATGCACTTCGCATCTACAATACGAAACATATTCTGATATACTTCTGCATATTTCTTATCTATATAACTTCTGGATCCGTACCACACAATCTCAGCATCCTTGTGTCCGGTCAGGATTCTCACCAGTTCTCCTCCTGCGTATCCGGTAGAACCAATAATTCCGACTTTAATCATAATTCTCATCCTCTCTTATGTGCAAAGTTATCTGTTAAAGTGTATACCACTTTCTTCCTATTGTAAAGAGTCTTTGCATATTTGATTTTCGATATTGCATAATTATACGCTTATATTGTATATTATGCAAGCATTAAATTAAAAAGATACCGTACATCGGAATTTCACCCCGTGTACGGCACATTTTTACTTTCTTATCTGCCCATTACCAAATATAATATATTTTATTGTCGTCAACGCCTCCAATCCCATCGGTCCCCTTGCATGCAATTTCTGAGTACTGATACCGATTTCCGCGCCAAACCCAAATTCAAATCCGTCTGTAAATCTCGTAGAAGCATTCACGTAAACTGCTGCCGCATCAATTTCATCCTGGAACATCAAAGCGTTCGTATAATTTTCTGTAATAATAGCTTCTGAATGCCCCGTGTTGTAGTAATTAATATGTTCAATTGCTTCATTAATAGAAGAAACAACTTTCAAAGAAATAATTTTATCCAGATATTCTGTTCCCCAATCCCCTTCTGTAGCAGCAATGATCTCAGGATAAATATCTCTTGCAACTTCATCTCCCCGGATTTCCACACCCTTCTTTTTAAGCCGATCACAAATTACCGGTATTGCCTTCCCGGCAATCTGTTCGTGAACCACCAGAGATTCGCATGCATTACAAACTCCTGTACGCTGTGTCTTGGCATTTTCAATAATATTCGCTGCCATCTCAATATCTGCATATTCATCTACGTAAATATGACAGTTTCCTGTACCTGTTTCGATAACCGGTACAGTACTGTTTTTCACAACGTGATCGATCAGACCTTTGCCTCCCCTTGGAATCAGAACATCTATATACTGATTCATCCGAAGCATTTCCGTGACATGCGCCTTATCCGTATCTTCTACCAGAATCACCGAATCTTCCGGCAGATTTTCCATGATAAGTCCTTCCCGTACCACTTGAACGATCGCCTTATTAGAATAAATTGCATCACTTCCGCCTCTTAAAATAGTCACATTACCAGTCTTAAAACACAATCCAAATGCATCCGCAGTTACATTCGGACGGGACTCATAAATAATACCAACAACTCCTAAAGGAACTCTCTTTTTTCCAATCCGCAGCCCATTCGGTCTTATTTTCATTGAAATTACTTCGCCTACAGGATCTTCCAGATCTGCAATCTGATAAAGTCCCTCTGCCATTGCCTCAATCCGCTCTTTTGAAAGTCTCAGTCTGTCTATCAGTGATTCTTTCATTTTCTGTTCTTCTGCCCGGACTATATCTTTCTGATTCTCCTTTAAAATATAATTACTCTGTGCCCGAAGCAGTTCTGCCACTGAACGAAGTCCTCTGTTTTTCTCATCCTGCCCCAAAAGCTGAACACGTTTCACCGCATTCTTAGCTTGCCTGCCAATTGCTTCCATGTAAGTCATAATCTGTACCTCCTGTCTGATAACTTTCTTTTTTCTTACTCAACGCCTCTTTTCGCATCCTTTTTGCAAGTCTTCTATACGGTTCTCTTTCCGGTGCCAGCATATTTTCTGTACCCTCCGCATGCTCACCGGTCAGAAAAAGAGTTCCAACCTTCTTACCCGCCATAATATCATTAATTGTATAAATATTCTGACCATTGGCAATTACCATATCCGCGCCTGAATTTACAGCAATTTTCGCAGCCTCAATCTTTGTTGCCATTCCACCTGTTCCTACATCACTGCCCGCACCTTTCCCCATATTTTCAAGTTCCCGATCTATTTTCACCACAGTATGAATAAAACGGGCATGTGGATTTTTTCTTGGGTCATCCGTATACAAGCCTTCAATATCTGACATTAATATCAGAAGATCAGCCTCTACCAGAGATGCCACATATGCGGCCATAGTATCATTATCACCAAAATTACCGTACATTTCTTTATCAACAGAAATTGCATCGTTTTCATTCACAATCGGAACAACATTCATAGCAAATAATTTATCAAATGTATTCCTTGCATTCTGTGCACAGGTTTTATTCATAATTGACTCCTTTGTCAACAAAACCTGTGCTGTTAACTGACTGTACTCCGCAAAAAGTTTTTCATACATCATCATTAGCCTTCCCTGCCCGACCGCTGCACATGCCTGCCGTACAGCCTGGTCTTTTACATTGCTTTTCACACCCAGAACATTTCTTCCAATTCCAACTGCACCGGATGACACCACTATAATTTCTTTCCCCTGATTTCTCAGATTAATAAGAATGCGTACAAATTTCTCCAGTTTATCCAGATTAATATTTCCGGTCTCTGCATAAGTAATTGTTGATGTACCAACTTTAATCACGATTCGTTTTTTATCTTTCAACATCTCTCTGATTTTCATGATCTTATTTTCCTGCCTTTCATATATAGATTCTGCATTTTATTTAACGAAAAAAACAACGGCAAAAGCATATGTTTTGCCGCTGTCCTTTCAGAATCCAAACATATTCTTTCCTGTAATTCAATATTGAATTTTATGCCATACCAACCCCAAGGGGATTCGGAAAACACGGCACAAAAACAATACTGCTTACAGAAAGTAAAGCAGAGTTCATCACATAAATATTCAAGTCACACTTAAAACTGCTTACACAATTCATGTCGATCACTCCCATCATCAAACCCAGTCCGTTTTTTCTTTTTATTTTCCAACTATTTTATATAAATATTCTGATTTGTCAAGCATATTTTTTCCACATCTTATTTTTATTCATTCGTTTTTATGCAATTTTATACGTTTTAAATGCATATATATTCTTTTTTATGCATATTTATTAAATCATCATTCAGTTTTGTCTTATTTTTTATTTTCCTGTTGCATATTTATAAAAAATGGTGTATAGTAATTCTTGCGAAAAAAAAAGATACAAATTTTAAAATAAACTGTGCTGTCAGGCACTGTATATCAGGAGGCATTTATAATGAAAGAGAAAGTTGTATTAGCGTACTCAGGAGGACTTGATACTACCGCAATCATCCCATGGTTAAAAGAAAATTTCGACTATGAAGTTATCTGCTGCTGCGTAGACTGTGGTCAGGGAGAAGAACTGGACGGACTGGAAGAGCGTGCGAAATTATCCGGCGCTTCCAAATTATATATTGAAGATATCGTAGACGACTTCTGCGATAACTATATTGTACCATGCGTACAGGCACATGCCATTTATGAAAACAAATATTTACTGGGAACATCCATGGCTCGTCCGGCTATCGCAAAGAGACTGGTAGAGATTGCAAGAAAAGAAGGCGCTACCGCTATCTGCCACGGTGCTACCGGTAAAGGAAATGACCAGATCCGTTTTGAACTCGGTATTAAAGCACTCGCACCGGACATCAAAATCATCGCTCCATGGAGAATGACAGATGTATGGACCATGCAGTCCCGTGAAGAGGAGATTGAATACTGCAAACAGCACGGTATTGATCTTCCATTTGACGCAAGCCACAGCTACAGCCGTGACCGTAACTTATGGCATATCAGTCACGAAGGTCTGGAACTTGAAGATCCTGCAAATGAGCCAAACTATGATCATTTGCTGGTACTTGGTGTTACACCGGAAAAAGCACCGGATGAAGCAGAATATGTAACCATGACATTTGAAAAAGGTGTTCCGAAGAGCATCAACGGAGAAGAAATGAAAGTTTCTGACATAATCCGCAAATTAAATGAGCTGGGCGGAAAACACGGTATCGGTATCTGCGACATCGTTGAGAACCGTGTTGTTGGTATGAAATCCCGTGGTGTATATGAGACACCTGGCGGAACTATACTCTATGAAGCACATCAGCAGTTAGAGGAGCTGGTATTAGACCGTGCTACTTATGAAGTAAAGGAAGAGATGGGCAACAAACTGTCCCAGATCGTATATGAAGGAAAATGGTTCACACCACTGCGCGAAGCAGTTCAGGCATTTATCGAGAGCACACAGGAATATGTAACCGGTGAAGTAAAATTCAAACTTTACAAAGGTAACATCATCAAAGCCGGAACCACTTCTCCATATTCTCTGTATAGTGAATCTCTTGCAAGCTTCACAACAGGAGAACTGTACGACCATCACGATGCAGACGGATTCATCAATCTGTTCGGTCTGCCGCTGAAAGTTCGTGCAATGAAAATGCAGGAAATTGAAGGAAAATAAGATAATTACATACAAAAAAGATTACGCATGGAATAATACTGTGCGTAATCTTTTTTGTATTCTCACACTAACTCATTCATATTTAAAGCAAATCTCTTATCACTCTTTTCGCATTTCCGAACCATATTTTTTCAATCTGCCCTGTTGTAAGTCCCGCTTTTTTCAGTGCCTGTGCAAGGCATCTCATCTCCCCAATATCCGGTATTTCCATAAGTTCCATTCCATCGAAACCATCAAAATCTGTACCTATCGCAGGAAAATCACTGCCGCCCACACAGATCATATGCCTGATATGTGCCACCATTGCCTCTAATCTTGATTCTCTGTTTCCCTCCAGGAAGAAGCCATAGAAGTTCAATCCTGCCACTCCTCCCCGCTGTGCCAGCGCACGGATCATCTCGTCAGAGAGATTCCGGGGATGCGCACAAAACTCCCGGCAATTGGAATGGGATGCCACCAATGGTTTTTCCGTATATTTCAGCAGATCCCAGAAAGTTCCATCCGATGCGTGGGACACATCGATAATTATTCCCAGCTCTTCCATCCTTTTGGCTGCCTCAATTCCAAAAGGCTTGAGACCAAGCTGCATCTGTTCTCTGTCTTTGGAATTAGGATGTCCAATGCAGTTTTCATAATTCCAAAGGGGAGTGATCAGTCGGATACCTTTCCTGTACAATTCATCCAGGCGCTCGATTTTACCACACAGGATTCCGCCTTCTTCCACCGTCAGAAATGCTGATATTCTGCCTTCTTTCTGATGCTTTTCCAACTGTTCATAGTTTAAAGTCAGGGCAATCTCATCCGGATACTTCTCCTCCTGTTTTTTAAGATAATCACACATTTCAAGCACAGATCCGTATCCATGCTCATATTTTTCCTCAGGTGTATCTCCTTCCAGCTCTTCCGCGTATACAAAGCATGCAAAAAACTGCGCAATTGAACCGGCACGCTGCAGTTTCTCAATGCTCACACATCCGGTGTTATCCATCAAATCTCCTGGTTGTTTCTGTACAGCGAGCTGCCAGATGGTGTCACAATGCATATCCAAAAGCGGTATATTCTTTTCACTCATATTCTACATCTCCCAATCATAGATTCTTACTATATCATAGCGCAAAGGAGCCCATTTATGAACCCTGTGATTGGAATAATTGCCTGTGGACTGGACATTCGTGATTCTTCCATACGCCAGTTCGTTAGTCACGCCTACATTGATGCCATCACCTGCTCTGGGGGAATTCCCGTCATTCTTCCCATCCTTTTCCCCCTTCAGGACCTTCCCATCCAGGATATTTTCTCTTCCTGGCTTTCTCTCTGTGACGGTTTTCTCTTCTGTGGAGGCGGCGATATCAGCCCCATACTGATGGACGAAAATCCTTTGGACACCTCCTCTCCCACCGACATCCGGACGGATAAGTTCCACCTGTCTTTCCTGAAACTGTTACTGGATCATGACAGACCTGTTCTCGGAATCTGCCGCGGCATGCAGCTTATCAATGTTGCCTGCAACGGGACAATCTATCAGGACCTCTCCTTTGCACACACACCTGCCTTCTGTCACATGCAAAACACACTGGAGCGGAGTGATATTTTCCACACTGTTATCTTTCAAAAAAATAGTATGCTATATAATATTTTTGAAGAATCTGTTGATACTAACAGTTTCCATCATCAGGCTATTCAAACTCCCGGTAATGATCTCGTCATTGTCGGAGAAACCTCCGATCACGTGCCAGAAGCCATCGAATCCTGCCGCCACTCCTTTGTTGCAGGTGTACAATGGCATCCGGAATGTATGTATCACACGTCTCAAAAAATGCGTACTCTATTTTATTCTTTCCTGAAAGCCTCAAAATAACATATTTCTTACTGTATATTTTCATTTGTTTTTCACATACTAACCGGGTAAACAGATTGCCGCTGGCACTCTTAAACAAATATAGAGGAGGAATAAAACCATGGCAGATTTATCCGTTTTAGATTTACAGAATCTCCGTCATCTGATAGGAGGATACGACACATGTCACTGCAAACTGACAGAATATGCAAGCCAGAGCAAGGATCCGGAAGTAAAACAGTTATTTCAGGACGCAGCAAATTCTGCAATGAAGAATAAGCAGGAACTTATGAAATTTTTATAAGGAGGACGCAAAGAAATGTTAAATGAAAAAACAATGGTTGTAGATGCGCTGACCGGCGTAAATGGAGAACTGACCCGTTTTGGCGAAATGATTCCCCAGACGGAAAACAGAGAATTGAAACAGTGCCTTAAGCAGCTTCGCAATGAATGCGAAATGTCTCAGGAGAAACTTTATCAGATTGCAAGAGAGAAAAGCTACTATGTGCCTGCCGAAAAAGCATCACAGCAGGAAATCAACCACGTAAAATCCATCCTGACACAACCGGTTATGAAATAAGTTTTCCTATATAAAATGGGTTCAGGTGTACACTTGAGCCCTTTTATCGTATATTTCCAAATATAATCTCCTGATTTTATCCATTCCATTCCCAAAAATGAATTAATCCACCAAAAACATTTCATATCTATTGTATATTCCCAAAAAAATACGGTTTTTTTTACTTTTTTTGCAAGAAACAATTGACGATTCTTCAAAATGTGTTAGAATAATAGCATTGAGAAAAAATGAGATGGAGGATGCTAAAGTGGCAGCGTACGAAGAATTATCAAAAGAAGAATTATTGAACTTAAAAACTGACCTGGAAGCACAATTCGCAGAAGTAAAGGCCAAAGGGCTGAAACTGGATATGTCCAGAGGAAAACCATCAACAGAACAGCTTAATCTTTCTATGGAAATGATGGATGTCCTGAAAAGTGATTCCGACCTTGTCTGCAGCGAGGGTGTGGACTGTCGTAATTATGGTGTACTGGACGGTATTGCAGAAGCCAAACAGCTTCTTGCGGATATGATGGAAGTTCCAAAGGACAATATTATCATCTTCGGTAATTCCAGCCTGAATGTTATGTTCGATACGGTTGCCCGTTCCATGACACACGGTGTTATGGGAAGCACTCCCTGGTGCAAGCTGGATAAAGTCAAATTCTTATGTCCTGTACCTGGATATGACAGACATTTCGCAATTACAGAGTATTTTGGAATTGAAATGATCAATGTACCAATGACGCCAACCGGCCCGGATATGGATATCGTAGAAGAACTGGTAAGCAGTGATCCGGCTATTAAAGGCATCTGGTGTGTACCGAAATACTCTAATCCACAGGGAATTACTTATTCTGACGAAACAGTTCACCGTTTTGCAAAACTGAACCCTGCAGCAGAGGATTTCCGTATTTACTGGGATAACGCATACAGCATCCATCATTTATATGAAGATAAACAGGATTACCTGATTGAGATCCTTATGGAATGTAAGAAGGAAGGACATCCGGATATGGTATACAAATTCTCTTCTACTTCCAAGATCAGTTTCCCTGGATCCGGAATCGCAGCAATTGCCGCATCAGACGCAAATCTGGAAGACATAAAGAAACAGATGAAGATTCAAACTATCGGTCACGACAAGTTAAATCAGCTGCGCCATGTCAGATATTTCAAAGACATTCATGGCATGGTAACTCACATGAAGAGACATGCCGCTGTTCTTCGTCCTAAATTCGATGCTGTATTAAATACACTGGATCGTGAACTGGGCGGATTGGGAATCGGTTCCTGGATTGCTCCACGAGGAGGTTATTTCATCTCCTTCGATTCTATGGAAGGCTGCGCAAAGGCAATCGTAGCAAAAGCCAAAGAAGCAGGATTGATCATGACCAATGCAGGTGCAACTTTTCCATATGGCAAGGACCCCAAAGATACAAATATCCGCATTGCTCCTTCCTACCCAACACCAGAAGAGCTTGCCCTGGCAGCTGAAATATTTGTATTAAGTGTCAAACTCGTCAGCATCGACAAACTGCTGGAATCCAAATAAATTCAGTAAAAAATGCGTTGATACCACATGATATCAACGCATTTTTATTATAATTTTGTCCGCATGGTACACATACATTCGGCAAAGTCCTCACTCTGATAAAGCGCTTTGGCTGCTACATTTCCACTGAGACAGTTCAGTTCAACATACTCAAGCCCTCTGTTCTTCGCCCAGACCTTCGCCGCACGAAGCAGTTTTTTACCTATTCCCTGCCTTCGGTATTCTTCCACCACCACAATGTCCGGAAGATACGCATAGCGGTACGGAACAAGGCATCCGATATATCTGGTCTTTCTTTGCTGAACCATCACAAAGCCAAGCAACTGGCCATCCTGCTCCGCCAGAATAATATCACCATTTTCACCAAGAATGATGAATTTCAAATACTCTTCATCCTGCTCCGTTTCCCGTATGAATTCCGGTTGTAGTCTTGATGTCTCCCGATATAATACTTTATACAATTCTTTTATTCTTCCGGCATCCTCTGTATTCGCCAGTCTGATTTGCATAGGTAACACACTCCCGCCATTGGAATATTTCTTATACCAGAGAATCTACCGCCGCTCTTTCTATAGAAAGTCCTTTGGTATATCTGTCAATAAATACTTCATATCCTTCTACATCTGCCGCATCCGGAGCCAGTGTAGTTCCCTTCTGTCCTGCAAATACGTGATCAGCAAGATAAGTTGGAAGTGTCTCATTTTCTGCTTTATTTTCCATAAACATAGCAAGAATAGCGATTCCCCATGCTCCACCTTCACCAGCTGTCTCCATAACAGTTACCGGTGTGTTAATGGATGCTGCAAGGAAACTCTGTCCGACACCTTTGGTCTTGAAGAGACCACCATGTCCCAGAATCTCATCGATTTGAACATTCTCTTTCTTTGCAAGAATATCCATACCGGTCTTCAATGCGCCCAGACAGGTATACAGATGTACTCTCATAAAGTTTGCAAGATTAAATTTGCTGTCCGGTCTGCGCACAAAAAGTGGACGTCCTTCTTCAAATCCGGTTACATGTTCTCCTGAGAAATAGTTGTATGCCAGCAATCCGCCGCAATCCTTATCTCCTTCCAGAGCTTTGTTATATAAAGTTCCAAACAGGCCATTCATATCTATTTCCATACCAAAGGTATCTGCAAATTCTTTAAACAGACCTACCCAGGCATTCAGATCAGATGTACAGTTGTTACAGTGAGCCATTGCAACCAGGCTTCCATCAGGTGTTGTAACCATATCCAGCTCTCTATATACTTTAGACAGTTCCTTTTCAAGAACAACCATTCCAAAGATACTGGTTCCTGCAGACACATTACCGGTACGCTGTTTAACACTATTGGTTGCCACCATACCGGTTCCTGCATCTCCTTCCGGAGGGCAAAGCGGAATTCCCGCTTTCAAAGTTCCTGTCGGATCCAGAAGTTTTGCACCTTCTTCTGTCAGCACACCAGCTTTTTCTCCTGCCACCATAACCTTTGGAAGGATCTCCTCCAGTTTCCATGGATAATTCTTATCTGCTATCAGCTCGTTAAACTGTCCGATCATGCGCTCATCAAATGAGCTTGTTGCAATGTCAATCGGGAACATTCCGGAAGCATCTCCCACACCAAGTGCTTTCTCTCCTGTCAGTTTCCAATGAACATATCCTGACAGGGTTGTAATATATCTCACATCCGGCACGTGCTCTTCCCCATTCATAATTGCCTGATACAGATGTGCCACGCTCCATCTCTGCGGAATATTGTACTGGAACAATTCTGTCAACGCATCTGCAGCAGGTTCTGTAATCGTATTTCTCCAGGTACGGAATGGAACCAGAAGTTCATCATTTTCATTAAAAGCCATATATCCGTGCATCATAGCGCTAAATCCAATAGAACCAACACTTTCCAGCACAACATCGTATTTTTTCTTCACATCCTCAGTCAGATCTCTGTAACAATCCTGTAATCCTGCCCAAACATCTTCCAGATCATAAGTCCAGATGTTATTCACCAGTTTGTTCTCCCAGCTATGTCCGCCGGATGCGATCACCTCGTGATTCTCGTCGATCAGGATTGCCTTAATACGAGTGGAACCAAATTCAATTCCCAATGCTGTTTTCCCGTTTAAAATGCTGTTTTTCGCGTTTCCCATCGTTCTACACCTCTTTCATATATTTGTGCAATATATCTACAATTTAGCACAGAAAAATCTCTCTGTTAATAATATACAACAAAGAATTTAATTAAGCAAGCCTTCCCTTCTCCAGACATAATATTGCTTCCAGGACTCCTCCCGCAATGCACCTCGCTTTATCAGATATCAGAAAGCAGTTCTGATATTCATCTTCCCGCGGATCAATATCCGCCAGTTTTTCGTGAACCCTCACTTCAAATCCATCCGGCAGAATTCCTCTCAGAACTCCGGAAATTGACGCATAGACAGGTTCATTCCCCACGTAAGCAATAATATCTCCACGCCGGACAGAATCACCTATCCTGCATATTCCTTTCATTATACCCGCGTTTCCTGCATACATTACTCTTTCTTTTGCATAACCGCCTACCATCCCCGGAATCCCTGTGTTAGGAATCGCACTCCCTTTATAATATACTCTGCCCAGATTATGTCCCCGCATTGTCTCAATTACTGCGTGAACATCAACTCCCGCTGTAAATCCCGGCCCAAGTCCGATTACAATATCTGCCATCTCCATATTCGTACCAAGATTTCGCTTCGCCAGAATTGCGTCTACAAGCACAAATGGATGAATTTTCTTCAAAATATCCGCTTCTTTATCTATAAGTATCGGAATTTTTCCCTGCTCTAATATATCCAGAGTATTTTTCTCTACAGCCAGACAGGCTGTAATTCCTTCCACCGTTGTTTCCTTTTGATAGACAGCCTCTGAAAAGGCAACCGTTCTGCGTATAGCAGACGGAGCTTCACTTTCCAGTGCAACAACGGTAAATCCAGACCGCCAGAGCTTTGCAATTACTCCCGTCGCCAGATCTCCCGCGCCCCGGACAATCACAAGTCTATCCATTTTCCATTCCTCCGATATATGTTTATTTCATCATTCCAGATATTGCCCTTCCGGCATAAACCCCTGCCAGACACAACACTACACTTAAAACCGCATAAATTGTCCCTGTGAAAACTTCTCCCCGTTCCAAAAGACCTAATGTCTCAAGAGAAAATGTAGAAAATGTTGTAAATCCACCACATACACCCGTTTTCCAGAACAAAGCGGTATTCTGTGCATTTTCTGAGTTCATAGCCAGCATTCCGGTCACAAAGCCAATCAGTAACGCTCCCGCAAAATTAGTTACCAGAGTCCAAACAGGAAACATTGTCTTCGATGGCAAAAGGCTGATTCCGTATCTTGCCATAGCTCCTACGGCTCCTCCCAGCCCTACATATATAATTCCCGGCATTCTCCTAACCTCCCTGTCGTCTAATCTAGCAGCAGTTTTCCGCCTCTTCTAATCGATGGTAAAACTGTGAATAAAAATCTTCTTCCATATTATACGGCAACAGATAGAACTGCTTCAAGATATACATACTGACTTTCTTCGCTTTGTCCGGTTTTTCTGACAAACAATCCTGCATAGAAACTAAATAGTAGTGCCAGTCATTAATAAATTTCTCATAGCATTTTACATCCGAAACATCCAGCCATTTTTTTACCTTAATCTTTGCCCGGTTCTCCTTTTTACATTCGTGAATCTGGAGAAAATATCGGAAGCTTCCATTTTCATAATATCTTCCCAACGGGAAAAGGCGACAGAATCCTGGACGCTCCGCATGGATACTGCACCTGCCTTCCTCGCTCAGAAAAGCGCATTGTTCCTCCTCTCCCTGCATTTTAAGATTTGGGAGAATCAGGCCATCCACTACCCGAAGCTCCAGGCATGAACCAATAAGCTCTTCAAAGTTCTGATTTAGTTTCTTAATCAACCTAAAAACATCTAATGGATCCAAGACAATGGACTGTCCCATTCCTCTGCAACACGCCGAACAACCTTTACAGTCCCCACAATCTGCTTTCACCATATCATTTGCGGTATACAATTTTCCATCTGATATTACATTTAAATCTATTTCCCGTTTCATGAACTCTCCTCCATTGCTGTTGGATTCTATTTTACTATCAAAAATTTAACACACACCCCTGATTTCGTCAACACAGGCAAAATTAGCGAACAAAAAAGCAACACCCCTAATCAACATAAGGTGTTGCTTTTCATTTACTTTTCTCTTATTTAGACACAATCTTATCTTGCCGTAATCAGCTCCAAAAGTGCCCCATATAAATCCTGACACAAATCCATAGAGTTTAATTCTGCAACAAGTACGGATATTTGTTTTTCTCTCAAAATCCTCTTATACAGCTCATCCTTCAGATTAAACTCTATCTCTGCCTGGTTGAGTAATGCGAAACATCGTTCTTCTACCCTGTTCTTACACTCCACATACTGTGAATCCACAATGATTCTTAACATCTGTTTTACAGATACATCTGATACACAAATAATCACTGCCTGTTTTTCTTCATTATATGAGATCTTATCCGGCACAACAGGAACGCCGTCAATTTCTGCCTGCACACAATTCACAGCATCTTTCTGATAGCCTGTCAATTCCACCGTATACGTACGTCTTTCCGGAATCAATGATAAATCTCCAAAAGATGGCATAATCGTAAATACGTTATCCTTGTCTTCTGAATATATCATCTCTGTTGTCACACAGCGATTCTCTTCATAGTCACATGTCTCGTTATCATCCTCGTAAAGCTCAAACCTGCCATTCGCACCGGCAAATACATGGATTCTGAATGAATCCGGATTCTTTGCTGCATCCACACCACTGATCTCATCTGTAAAGGTCAGGATTCCTCCTGCCTTGGCAAGTACAGGAATACTCTCCAACGAACGATACATATCCAGTGTCCTTCCACCTCTGTACATGACCCCTGTAAAAATATCATACCAGACACCATCTGGAAGCCATACTTTAACCTTGGCTAAGTTCAATTTATGAATTCTTGGCTGTGTAATCGGTGCGACAATCATTGCTGAACCAAAGAAAAACTGATTTTTCATTTGATAAGCTGCCTGTTCTTCCGGATATTCATAATACATAGGAAGAATTACAGGAAGATTTTCTTTATAACTTCTGTAATTCATGGTATACAGATACGGAATCATAGCATGGCGCTGCCTTAAAGCATCTCCCATGACCAGTTCTGTCTCTTTTTTAAATCTCCACGGTTCCTTGCCATTAAATTCACTACAGGAGCTGTGAAGTCTCATAATTGGTGAGAAAATTCCAAACTGTGTCCAACGGGCTGTCATTTCATCATCTTTATAGCCCTGCATATGACCGCCGATATCATGGCTCCACCAACCATATCCAATATTGGATGCCGTCTCCGTAAAATATGGTTGAAAATCAAGTGATTCCCACGTAATTACTGTGTCTCCGGAAAAGCCCACCGGATACCGATGACTTCCAGGTCCGGCATATCTGGAAAAAGTCATAGGACGTTTTCCATTTCTTTTACTATCGAGAAAATGGAAGTGATTAAAAATCCACAAAGGATCAAGTCCTTCAATCTTACAATTACTTCCCTGCTGCCAGTCTATCCACCAGAAATCCACACCCTCCTCTTCTCTCGGATGATGAAGATATTTAAAATACGCTTCCATAAACTTAGGATCAGCCGGATCACAGATTACCGGATCTTCCGCCTGGATATCCACTCCCATCGCTGTTGCCATTTTCTCATACATTTCTTCATGTGCCTGAACACCATCAGCCGGATGTACATTTAATGTGGTTCGCATTCCTCTGTCATGAAGTCTTTTTAAAAACCTTTCCGGATCCGGAAAGAGTTCTTTATTCCAGGTATATCCTGTCCAGCCGCTTCCGTATTTCGGGTCTACGTCAACCAAATGCCAGTCCATATCGATAACTGCCACCGTAAACGGAAGATTTTCTCTGTCAAATCTTTCCATCAATTCCATATAAGATTCTTCTGAATACTTATAATAACGGCTCCACCAGTTTCCAAGGGCAAACCTCGGAAGCATAGGCGTCTTTCCACACAAACGGTAAAAATCATTGAGAGCATCTTTATAATCATGCCCATACCCGAAAAAGTACAGATCTTTTATCCCTTTTTTTCTGGGTTCAATCCACCCATCCGAAAGAAGCACCTGTGATCTGCTGTCATCAATCACAGAATAGCCAAACCGCGAAACCACTCCATGGTCCAGAGGAATAGCTCCATCAGCCTCATCCAGAGTCCTGGATGTTCCTCCAAGATCATGTATTTCTTCTCCATAATGCCAGATACTGTGATATGCACTCAGGTTTCCTTTTACCTGTATACTGAGACCATGACTCGAAAATTCTTTTTCATTATATATAAGATGAATCCTGGATGTGTGAATTTCAATCCCGCCTTTACCTGTTATAACCCTGAAGTCCGTTTTGGGAAAGTCCCGAAAAAAAACCATCTGTGTTGCTCTGTCTTCAAATATACCATCTTCACTGTATTCCAAACGGATCAACCCTTCCGTAAGAAGGGTGATCCTGTATTTTTTACCAGTGACCATATTAGCAGCCAGAGCAGCAGAACGAGTCTCAACTTTATACATATCCTGCATAATTCTGTCTCCTTTTATTTTAATATATTATGGCATTATACTATCCCTTAACTGCCGATGATGCAATACCTGCAATAAATTGTTTCTGGAAGAACAAATAAATCAAAAGCACCGGAACGATAGAAATTGCCGTAGCTGCAAATAAAGCGCCATAATCCGTTGAATACTGACCGTTAAACATCTTAAGTCCTACTGCCAGAAGCTGCTTTTCCTGGGTATTAATTACCAGATAAGGCCACAGGAAATCTTCCCATGTCCACAGGAACTGGAATATGGCAATACTGGAAATACCATTTTTAGCCATTGGAAACACAATTTTATGGAAAATATAAAATTCATTTGCACCATCAATTCGTGCTGCCTCCAGTATTTCATCAGGCATAGATGAAATATGCTGTTTCATCATAAATATTCCAAATCCACTGAACATTGCCGGAATAATCAATGCTTTATAGCTGTCCATCCAGCCAAAGCTCTGAATCATAGAATATTTTGGAATAATCGTTACACACCATGGAACCATCATAGTTGAAAGTACAAATCCAAAAATAAGATTTCTTCCTTTGAATTTATATTTACTCAACACAAAGCCACACAGTGTACTTGTGTAAACAACCAAAACCGTAACCACTACTGTAACCAGCAAACTGTTTACAAAAAATCTCAGGAAATTAAAGTGGGCGTTCATATTAACGTAATTATCCAAAATAAATTCCTGCGGAAGAAGATGCTGTTCCAAAGCCATAATTTCACTGTTTTTCTTAAAAGAGGAGCACAGCATCCATACAAATGGATAAACAGTAACCACTCCAAGCATAAGAAGAACTATGTTTAATACAATACTGCTTACTTTTCTTCTCATAACAGCCTCCTATTCTTCCTTTCCGGAAACCCGGAAAGATAACCATGAAAATACCGCCGTAATCACAAACAGTACAAAGGAAAGTGCAGAAGCGTAACCAAAATTATATTTTACAAAAGCTTCGTCGTAAATAATGTAGGAAGCCAGGTATGTAGAAGTTCCCGGTCCGCCTTCCGTCATAATCAAAATCTGCACATATGCCTGAATGTAAGCGATAATGGAGTTAATTACTACAAATAAAGTCATCGGTTTCAAAAGAGGCAGTGTAATATAACGGAATGTCTGCCATGCATTTGCACCGTCAACCTTAGCTGCTTCCAATGCATCTGACGGGAGCGAATAAAGCCCCGCCATATACATTACTACCGCATATCCAAAATCTTTCCAGATGGTCATAATCATAACCGCAATCAGGGCCGTTTTCGGATTCATCAGCCAGTTCACATCCAGACCAAGTATCTGATTAATCGTACCTATCTGTGGGTTATACATAAATTTCCATACAAATGCCACAGCTACCATTGGTGTAACCACCGGCATATAATATACTGCCCTAAAGAAGCTTTTATGTTTTACTAAAGCAGAATAAATGGCATATGCGATTCCAAGTCCCAGTCCTACACGGAAGATAATAACTACAACCGAGAAAATCAACGTGTTTAACATGGACTTTCCAAACAGGGCACTGGTAAACACTTCTTTGTAATTTTCCAGTCCCAGAAAATTATACGTTCCGCTCAACGGATTCCATTCGTGAAAACTTCCTGCAAACGCAATTCCTATAGGAACGATGAGAAACACTGAAAAGAAAATTACCATTGCAGCAACTACAATATTTCTCAGTATGATTTCACTTTTACTTTGCAGGGGATGGCTCTTTTTAAACATAAATGTTTACCTCCCTTTTCTATGTTGCGGGATTCCAGTTCATTACTCCGCATATGCGTAAAGATTTTCAACAGAAACAAAGGAACTGTTCTTCATATCTTTGATGATATTCTTCTGTGCTTCATCAAATGCAGTGTCGATATCTACGCCATTAAAGAAAATATCCTGTCCTGCTTTTTTCAGAGAAGTCTCAACTGTAGAAGGCATCGGACCTGGCCAGATATAGTGGTCAATGTGCTCTGCAAGAACTTCCAGTGACGGATTTGCCAGAATCTCCTCATTGTCTGCAAGAGATTTCTTAGCCGGGAATGTACTCATTGCAATGTTAAATGCAACCTGCGCATCATCATTTGCCAGGAAATATTTTACAAAATCCTGTGCAACTGCCTGCTGATCTGCCGGTGCGTTTTTGTTAACACCAAATGTGGACTCACCGTTATATCGGTTATATGCATATGGCTCACCGTCAAATGTAGGAATCTCAAATACACCAAAGTCAATATTGCTCCATGTTGTTTTCAGAGTGTTATAATAATGTCCCCACTGGATAACCATAGCGGACTGACCCTGTCCAAAGCTGTCAGCTCCTTTTTCTCCAAAGTCTTTCGATCCGACACCATCTTTTTCATACATATCTACCAGCATCTGCATAATCTGCTTCATGGCATCTGAATTTACATTTGGAGTTTTTCCATCTTCCTGGAACAGGTTTTCGCCAAGCTGATAGTTCAGTCCAAGCAAATAATTCTGATGGAAATCATCGTTAAAGTTCAAACCAGCCTGAATCAGCTTATCTCCATCCTTAATTGTCAGTTTCTTTGCCACCTCACGCATCTCATCCCATGTTTTCGGAATATCTTCATCTGTGAGTCCTGCTGCTTCCCACATCTCTTTGTTATAATATACAGAACCTGTCATCATACCATAGTCGATATAATAAACCTGACCGTCAATCACATGTGCATCTACACCCGTAAAATCTGCCTGAAGATCTTCTATCGGAATATCAAGAGGAGCCATATAATTGATCAAGTTCTCATGATAACTATTGTGAACATTGAAAATTGCCGGTCCGTTCTCTCCATCTAATGCTAACGGCAATTTTGTCCAGTAGTCCTCCCACGGATTGTTAACCAGCTTAATAGTTACATTTGGATGAATTGCTGTATATCCATCAATTACCTGCTGAAAAAGTTCATCACTGCCCCACTCCCATAATTCTACTGTAATGTCTTTTCCATCATTAATCTCTACAGAAGGATCGTACTTAATTGTGTCACCAAAAGGTTCTGTAGGTACTTCAATTTTTGCTTCTGTGTCTTTACTATCTGTACTTCCGCCACATCCTGTTAATCCTGTTACTGCAAGTGTTGTTGCCAGCATAGCTGCAATAAGTTTCTTCTTCATATTTTGCCTCCTCATTTCCACATTTTTACCTCTATTTGGTTTAGCGCTAAATCTATATTTAAACTAACACGCCTCTAATGATTCGTCAATAACATTTTATTTTTTCATCAATTTTCACATTTATAAAAACTTTAATTCGTGCATTTTTAACAATATCTTTATCAACAACTTACATATACTACTTGTTTTTATAAACCTATTGTAGTATAATAAACGAAACAAAAGGTTTTATTTTAAACCAACAAAGGTTTATAAACTTTTTTAATATAAAATATAGACCTGTGATTTATTAGAAAGGAAAAGAAACACCCCTATGACATTAAAAGATATTGCTGAAAAAGCCGGAGTCAGCATGATGACAGTTTCCAACGTAATCAACGGCAAACATAACCGTGTGTCAGCAAAAACGATTGAGAAGGTGAATGCCATCATTGAAGAATGCGGTTATTATCCAAATCTCAGCGCAAGAAACATGACAAATAAAACATCTTCTATTATTGGCATTATCATACATCTCGATGACGATTCATCAAATGATAATTATCTGGAAAACCCCTATGTCAGCACAATGATAGGAATTATAGAAAGAGAGCTTCGCCATAACGGATATTATACGATGGTACGTTCCGTTTCCAAAGAAACAGACATTACACAGCTTCTTAGAAACTGGAATATTGACGGAATCATTTTCCTTTATCCGGATATGCAGGATTATCTTTCTAAATTTATTGAATCTGCTCCGTGCCCAATTGCCATTTTTGACAGTTATCTGACCATGCCCGGACTGATTAATATTTGTTCTGATGATGAAAAAGGATTGTATCTTTCAACAAAATACATGATCAACCGTGGCCATACTCATATTGCTTTTGTTGCAGATTATAAAGATAATCACCTTCTCACCAAGCGATTTAACGGTTATCGGAAAGCATTAGATGAATGTGGTATTCCGTTCCGCGAGGACTATGTTTTTGCTTATCCACCGTCTTATGAAAGCGGTATTGCCGCCGGAAAACAAATTGCATCCACTCAGATAACTGCTGCTGTAACAACAGCAGATATCTGTGCGATTGGAATAATGGAAGGAGCACGTCTTGGAGGAGTCCGGGTTCCTGTCGATCTGTCGGTAATCGGATACGATAATTTGAGCCTATGCAGATATACTTCTCCAAAGTTGACCTCCATTTCTCAGAATGTCCCTCAGAAAGCACTTCTTGCCACTCAGCTTCTGTTGAAAAAAATACACGGGGAAGAAATGGATTCTCCGGATCATGTAACCATGGATGTAGAAATCGTAGAAAGGCAGTCCGTAATTTCTTTATTTTAGTAAAGTCAAATAACAAGAGCGGTAGAACCTCAAATAATGAGAAACTACCGCTCTTGTTCGACATCCATCATTTATCCCGGTTCGTCCCAGTATTTCTTAATAATTCATGCATATATATCATTAATGCAAGTAAAATCAGTAAATATACCGGTAATATTTTGATGGATATATGATTTGCAATCACTCCAAACAGTGGTGGCATCAGACATGTTCCTATGTAAGCACTTGCCATCTGTACACCTATAATTGCCTGTGAATGTTCCTCTCCAAAATAATCCGGTGTAGAATGAATAATACAGGGATATATTGGAGCACATCCCAATCCTATCAGGGAAAAGCCAATCAACGAAGCAATTTCTCCTAAAGGAAGAATCATTACTATAATTCCTCCCAGAATAATTCCCTGCCCCATGCGGATCATCTGATAATCTTTCAGTTTCATAGCAATAAATCCATTGATTCCACGTCCAACCGTAATACCAATGCAAAACATACCTGCAAATGAAGCTGCCGTTTGTGCATCTACTCCTTTTACCAAATTCAGATAACTGCTTGCCCAAAGCATCGTAGTCTGTTCCACTGCACAATAACAGAAGAAACAGAACATAATCGCCTTTGCCCCGGGAATATAAACGATTTCTCTCAGTGAAAGGGCTTTACTTTTTGTCTGACTTTCTGCTGATGTACTCTGACTTTTCCATTTTGGGAGGCTGAATACAAGAACAGCTGTAAGTCCGATCTGCAAAACAGATATGATTCTATACCCTGTATTCCACGATGCTCCACCTGTTAGTACTGTTCCCATGATGTAAGGTCCAAGTGTCGCACCAATTCCCCACATACAATGTAACCAGCTCATATGCTTACTCGCATAATGCAATGCCACATAATTATTCAGTGAAGCATCTACACTTCCTGCACCAAGACCATATGGAACCGCCCATAAACATAACATCATAAAGCTATGGCTGATTGAGAATCCTCAAAGCGCAAATGCTGTAATACCAACACTCACTGCTGTCACTTTGCCTGTTCCAAATTTTCTCGTGAGACGGTCACTCTGTAAACTTGAAATAATAGTTCCAAATGCAATAATCATAGAAATCACACCTGCATAAGATACCGGAACCTGAAATTCCGGATATATATTCGGCCATGCAGCGCCTAACAGAGCATCCGGAAGTCCAAGACTGATAAATGAAAGATATATAATTCCTAATAACAAACTCATTTTTTTGCTCTCCTTATTTTCTTTTTTAATCTATGTGATATAATTATATAGTCGTGCGAATTGAATTTCAATTTCAAAGCCGCCATATACTATAACAAAACAGACAAAGAATAAGTGGAGATCAAATATGTTTTTACAAAAAT